>JAAEPE010000494.1 GCA_024222395.1 Myxococcales bacterium | reverse complement strand
TGATCAAAGTCTCCAGGCCTTAGGTGGCAGCACGCAGCCGCCTAGGGAGCGAAGAATGTGTGCCGGATTGGTATTGCAGAGCCGAAGGAGAACGAGGCGAAGCAAGATGGGCGTCGGCGACTCGGAGCACTCCATTGTACTGATGAAGCGGGGGAACCAACCCATGGGACCCGGTGGAGGGAAGGGAGTGTCGGATTAGGAAACTGTTGAAAGGAAAGACCATCGATATGTCAGGCTCGAAATCAGTCTCAACGAAAGAACAACGGATAGCAGAAGTAGCGAAGAATGCTCCCGATATGGCGATGGACGTGTCCCATCACCTGGATCTCAGTGCGATTCTCAAACCCCAGGTCTCGGTTCAGCGGTGGCTCTCCCCGTGGCTCACCACCGACCTCTCCCTGGGCTCGGATCTCTTGTGAGAGCGCGACCTGAGTCTGACCCTAAGCATCACGGGTCACTCCCGCTCCTACGACGGACTCTACTAGAAGAGGCGTTATCGACAGCCAGGCGAGAAGGCCGCTGGCATCTAGGATTGTGAAGTTATCCACAGGGAATCTGAGGATCTGTACTCCGTCCCCGGTCCCCGCTAGCGACAAAGGGGCCACAACCTGCTAGCACTATGTAATGGTCTGGAAGCGCAAGAAGGAAGACGAGTTTGACGCGGTACATGCAGCCGAAGAACTTGATCAAGCGACCGGCCAGCAAGACGCACCCAGCACTGAGGAGTACATCCGAACTCTTGAAGTTGAGCTTGAGGGGATGGGCAGTATTTTGAGCCAGAAGGAGACCCTCCTTCAACGTGCCGAGGCTCGCGCAGCCGAGCAGGAGGATGAGATCGAGCGCATCAAGAGGCGCCTTCAAACCGAGGCCGACCAGAAGGTCGAAAAGCGCGTCGCCGAAGTCATCGATGAGCTGCTCGATGTTGGCGATGACTTGGGGCGGGCCATCCTTTCCGCCCAAGAGATGAACCACGAGGCGTCTGTAATCCAGGGCCTCGAGATGGTGCGCCAGTCTTTTGGCAAGCGCTTGCAGAAGATCGGCGTAACTCGCATGCAAGCTCTTGGAACAAAGTTCGATCCCAACCTGCACGAGGCCGTATCGATGATGCCAGTACACGACCCTTCCCAAGATGGCGTGGTGCTAGCAGTACTTCGCGAAGGCTATGCCCTCAACGGCAAGCTGCTCCGGGAAGCCCGCGTCGCAGTAGGCAAGCTCAGCTCCTAGAGCGTTTCGCTTCGCAAACACCGGAGTTGGCACACGGAGTCCTAGAGCGTTACGCTTCTAAGGTGATCCTCACGCGAATTCTTTTTGCGGCTCTGATCTCTGTCTGTGCCTGCGCTGACGATGGCGCAAAGAAGACTGCTCGTGCCATTGAGGCCCCCCAGGCCATCGCAGAGCCAACCGAGCCTGCGGGTGATGTGGCGCCCATGGTCGAGCCAGACCATGTGCCAAAGGCCGTTCCAAGGACGAGGATCGAGACCATTCAGTTCCCCGCGGAGGATGGGCTACTCGTCACCGCCGACCTCTACCTGTGGCACGAGCAAGACGCTCCATTCGTGGTGCTCTTCCACCAGGCCGGTTGGAGCCGCGGAGAATACAAGGAGGTAGCCCCCAAGCTAGGTGAGCTTGGCTTCAACTGCATAGCCGTGGATCAGCGCTCTGGCGATGCCGTCAATGAAGTGAGCAACGAAACTCACGCACTGGCGAAATCCAAGAATATGAACACGGAGTACTTGGCGGCCTTAGCGGACATGCGTGCCGCTCTCAAACTCGTGAAGACCCGGTTTCCGGAGGCCAAACGAGTGGCGTGGGGAAGTTCGTATTCTGCCGCCCTCACCCTCGTACTCGCCGGCACGGAACCGGGGCTCATAGATGCGGCACTAGCGTTCTCTCCCGGTGAGTACTTCGCAAAATTGGGGGAGAGCAAGACCTTCGTGCGAGAGGCCGCCGCCAAGATAGTGGTACCGGTCTACATCACTGCCTCCAAGTCGGAGCACAAAGATTGGAAACCAATCTTTGAGGCGATCGCGAGCGAGGCCAAGGTCGGGTTCGTCCCGAAGACTTCGGGGAATCATGGTTCCCGAGCGCTTTGGGCGGAATTTGATGACTCAGAACAATACTGGGAGTCTGTTCGCGAGTTTCTCAAGAAGCTGCCATGAGCGGCGCGCGGCGTATTCTTCACATCACTCGCGATTTCCCTCCAAAGAACAATGGTGGGCTCTCCACTGCCGTCGGCGGGCTTCTCGAGGCGCAAGCTCGTGCAGGCATAGAATGTGTGGTGGTGAGCTTTGATGACTATCGCAGCAGTAGCACTGGAGCCGGCATAGAGTGCGAGCCCGGGCGCTCGTCTACCGAATCAGGCATCACGATCATCCGCATAGCTGACAAAGAGGCCATACCTCGTGCCAAGGAACTCGCCGCTAACTTCGGTTGCGATGTTGTGCACGTGCATCACGAGTCACTCTGGGAGTTTGCGAGCAGCGTCGCCCGTCCTAGCCGAGCGCCTACCGTCTATACCGTGCACGTCTTGCAAGCCGAACAAAACCGACTCCGCGACGTTGAGAAAACGAATAGCAGCGAGGCGCAACTCGAAGCACTACGCGAATGCTCGATCGTCCACGCTCCATCGCGAGCCGTCGCAGATTTGCTAATGGAGAGCCCGCTGCGACTCGATGATCGACTCAAGATGGTTCGCCTGGGTTGCGAGCCTTGGCCTGGCGCCATCGAAGCAAGCGAGCAAGAGCGCTTCTCCGGAGACCCGATGTTGCTCTACGTCGGCCGCTTTGCCGACATCAACGGCTTTGGCCAGCTATTGGGAGCACTGCCTTCAATTCTCGCTGCGCATCCGACTCTTCAAGTCACCCTCGCGGGAGGCCTGCCCGACAATCTGCGAGCCGAGAAGCGATGGAAGAAGCGATGGGACAAACTCGGAGGCGAGAGCGCGGCCCGCGTTCGCTGGGCCGGGTGGCTGGGCCGAGAACAGCTCTCCTGCCTCTACGGCAGAGCCACCGCTCTGGTACTGCCTAGCTGGTTCGAGACTTTTGGCCAAGTCGCGCTCGAGGGCATGCTGCACGGGGCACCGCTCATTACCACGGGATCCGGAGCCATCGGCGAGATCGCCAACGAAGGCAATGCGCTGATTATTGAGAGCAAGAGCATCGCAGCCATCGTCAACGCTGTAGATGCACTCATTTCCGACCCAGTGGCCACCGAGGCACGCCGCATGAAGGCTCTGCAGGCCGTCGAGCATGGCCAGCTCTGGGACGACCGCATCGAGGATTTCCGCACCATCTATCAGCTCGCCGTTGAGGCATAGCAGCGTTTTCTCACTACGGGGGAATAGAAGGCTGCCAACTATGGTAGCACGGCTATCCCAATGAAAAACCGCCACCTACTGATCATAGCCGGCGCACTCGCGCTAGCACTGGCCCTCTACTTCGTCACGAAGGGGGGCGACCAGAAGAAGAGCGTCTCCACGCAAGGAACCTCCATTGACTCCAAAGCCAGTACGCGGGCAGGCCAAGGGAGCAAGGCCAAGAAGGAGGCTCTCGCTTCGGCGCAACTGAGCGGCCGGGTGATTGCGTCCGACGGCACTCCCCTGAGCAAGGCAACTGTAGCCCTAGTCTCGTCAGGCGATGACGAAGCGACTCTGAGCGCAGACGACGCTGTAGTGCTCACCGACGTGGGTGGCGGCTATGTATATCCAGCGTTGCCACCGGGCGAGTACACCATCAGCGCGAGCGCGCCCGGTTTTCTTCCAAAGCAAAACGCGGTGCGATTGCGCCCCGGCCAAGAGCGTCGCGAACTCAATCTCCAGCTGGAACCTGGAGGCTTCTCTCTTCGCGGTACCGTGCACGATGCAACCGGAGGAACAGTGCCTGGCGCGGTTGTGCAAGCCATGCCCCTCGGAGGCGATACGTCGAGTGGCGCTCTCACGGGCGCAGAAGGCAACTATGAGATGGGGCTGGCAAATGGTCACTACATGGTCTGGGCCTATCACGCAGACTATGTTCCTCACTCGCAGATCGTGAAGATCAGTGGCGTGACACAGGCCCTCGACTTTAGCCTGGCGCCCGGAGCTGTCGTCGAAGGCCAGGTCAAACACCTCGGAAGCAATGCCCCTGTTCCCGGCGCGACGGTCTCGTATGCTACGGAGAGGAGCAATACTCTCCGCCTCTGGCAGGGGTCTGCGGGAAGTGGAGAGGTTAGAGCAGACGAGAATGGCCGATTTCGCATCTCTGGCCTAAATTCTGGATCGTTGCGCCTCGGCGCATTTGGCGAAGACGCAACGACTATCGAACCTACTCGGATCGCTTTGGGGATTGCCGAGCATCGCAGCGGAATAGAGCTTTTCTTAGATCCGGCGTTTCGCGTATCGGGACGGATCGTCGACGCTGCCACAAAGGATGGCATTGGCGCCATGAAGGTCTCGCTCATGACACCGGGGGACGACGGAAATTCTGACGGCGCCGTAACCGCTGACGATGGCACCTTCGTGATTCGTTCGGTTCCCACTGGTGACCATCGGCTCAGGGCCGAGGGCCAGGACTATCTCGTCGACATGTTTGGCACTGCCGTTGCCGTCGACGGTGATACGGACGCTGGTGATATTGAAGTCAGCAAAGGCGCGACCATTCGCGGGCGGGTAGAGCCAGCTGCCGAGGCAGACATTTCGATCGACTTGCAATCTCTCCGCGATATGTCCATTGGGGCATTTACCAAGGTACGAAGCGAGGCCGACGGAAGCTTCGAGATCGGCCCCTTCACGCCAGTTGCCTTCCGCCTAGAAGCTGAAACCACCGATGGGCGCATCGGTAGTGCCGAGGTCGACGTTCCCGCAGGAGGCCTTAGCGACGTCGTCATCGCCATCTCGCCGGGGGCTTCCCTGGAGGGCTCAGTACTCGACGCCGAGGGGAAGCCTGTGGCCGGAGCTCGCGTCTCTCTTCGCCAAGACACGAAGGAACGCTCTCTCAGGGTGATGGTAGACGGATTGGATTTGACCTCACAGTCCGGCATCAGCAGCCCGGATGGAACATTTCTCATTCAGGGCCTCTCGGGTGGCAACTATCAGGTCCAAGTTCTCGACAAACAGAGCCAGCCGCTGGCGTGGGCGGATAGCGAGAAGAGCACCTCAAGACAGCTCAGCATCGGGCCAAAGGAGAAACGCAGTGGTGAAGTGCTCAAGGTCGAAGCGCGAAACGCGAGCATCGAGGGCCGAGTCCTAGGACCAGGGGGACGGCCAGCTGCCGATACTTGGGTTAGTGCGAGCCTACACCGCATGGAGACAATGCAGGGCCCGATGCCACCTCCTAGACCGGAGACAAGTAGCAACGAAGACGGCGAGCCCACCGAGATTCGCAGCGAAGTGAGCATGGTGATGATTCGAGATAGCGGCGGCGATGGCAGCCAAGTTCCGGGACTAGACCTTTCGAGGACAGGCGAGGTGCCCCCCGTCCTCACAGATTCGGATGGCAAATTCGAAATCACAGGTCTGCGCAACGGCGAATACGATCTAATCGCCGAGGGCATGAAGGGAGAGGCCAGGGCGATCGTAGAGCGGGCGCAAACCGGGCAAGAGATCGAGATTCGTATGGCAGCCTTAACGCGCATCGAAGGCACTGTCACCCAAGGTGGTGCGCCTGTGAGCCGCTACAGCGTCGAGCTGAGAGGTGCAGGTTTCACCCGCAAGCAAGTGCGTGATGACGAGGGTCGCTTTGCCATCCACCGCCTCGACCCCGGAAAATACACTGTGACGGTGCGAAGTTCTGAAGGCGAAGCATCGACAGAGGTCACCGTTGTGGAGGGCAAGACAGCCGAAGTGGCGATTGTCCTCGAAGAGCTCATCCGCGTCACGGGTACCGTGGTCGACGAGGCTGGCAACGCCTTGCCTGACTTGCTAACAATTCCGTCCCCGAAGAGCGACGACGGCAATGTCCAGCTCACAATCGACGGTGATGTGAGTCCTACAGCAGCCGATGGCACCTTTGAGATCCGAGTGGCCCCCGGCCCCTATCTGCTGATGGTCATAAAGATGGGCTCTGGCCCAACAGCCATGGTGCCCTTTGAAGCCAAAGCTGGCACTACCGTAGACCTAGGCACCATCGTTGCCGTCCCCGGCCAAGGCATGCCGGGGCCAGGCGGCCCTCCAGGCGAAGAGCAAGAGTAGCAAAGAGACTATCGCTGATAGTCGTCACGACCTAGCGCTTGTCGTTTTGGGAATCTTGGGGGGATACAATATCCCGACAGGATACGGTAGGTGGCGCAACAGGCTCTTTTGAGGTGCGAGCTATTCTGAAATACTCGAGGCGCTCACGCATGGCGCTAGTGACGTCGCCAGACTCTGTGATGACATTGATGGCGCGCTGCTCAAGCGTCGCCGCTTCTTCAATGCACCCGAGCTGAAAGATTGTTGGGGCCAACGAATCTAGACATGAGGCGCAGCCTGCATCGAGCTTCTTTGCGCGCTGCAGGAAGTTCAGGGCAGTCATCGGCTGCTGCCGAAGGGTGAAATATCGCCCGATTGTTTCGAGCTCTCTCGGGGAGCTCGCCACCCTGACAAGGTCTAGTACATCGCCTTCCATGACTTCGAGGCCTGCGGGCGGCTCTCCGAGTCCTGTACGTTCCTCGGGGACAATCGCCTCCAGCTGGGTTGCAACCAGGCCGAGCTTTGCGTTGGCACTTGTCGGAACATTTCCAAGGTAGACGCGAAGAAGGCCTTCTGCATCGTGCTCCCTCGGAGCATCATCAGGAAAGCTATGCACAACGGCTGCTCGCCAAAAGTCTGCACCGGCCCAGGCGGGGTCCTGCGACTGAGCGATGCCAATCTGCGACTCAATGTCTCTGAGTATCGCAGCCTTGCCGTCGCCTGAGCCATTGGCTTTGACTATGAGCAACCGAATCCACACAGCGTGACGTTCCCCTACCGAGAGTTTTCGTATCGCATGTGTCCCGACGTCGGTTCGCAGTTTGTACGGCGCTTGAAAGAGCTGCAGCTCAGCCCGTGATTGGTAGTCCTTGTATTGGCGCTCGAGTTTCGAGGCTGGAATATCCCCAAACGATGCCTGCCAAGCCTCGGCCTGGCCCGTGCCACTTGCAAGCTTGGATAGGAGAATCCGAAAGCGCTTGTGGTAATCGGCTGAGCTGTTGTTTAGAAGGTGCACGGCTTTCCACGCTGAAAAGTAGTGACGCCTATCCGGGGCACGTTGAAATTCTGGGTAGTCGAGGTTTCGCAACTTTGACAGCGACGGCAGCCATTTTGGACTCCTCCAAAATTTGTGGTCCCCTCTAATGACGCTACCTAGAACAACATTTCCGCCCTCAACCTTGACTGTCTGAAAATGGCTGGCGATTCCTTCTGTTAGCCATGGCGGCAGTCGTCAGAATAACTCGTAGGAGAATCGATGTGCCATTTTTGTGGGTTAGCACTTCGCGCCCACTAGGTCCGTCGTGGCACGTGACCATTGTTCGACGTCGTTGGAAATTCCTGGGGTTGGCGACATAGCCCGCAATCCCCGGACTCCAAATAACTGCGCGAAAGTCATCGCAAGAAGCGAGGTGCACCATATAGAACTTCTCCGTTGGCAACGCCTGTTTTGCCACCACGAGCGTGGATGTCTCGGAGAGAGTCCACCAAAGCTGCTCAAGCTCGAATATGAACTTCTCAATCTGTGCCGGTGAGAGATCTGTCGTTAGCTCGAAGTGCGGAGAGCTAACAACATGCCAGTCGCGCTCCGCGATTTTGGGACGAAGACTGCTCTGGCGTCCGCCACAAGCAGAACTTAGGACCACAAGGGCAAGCAGGGTGAGCGCCGGCCGAGCAGACCGGAGAAGCCATAGTGCTGTGAAGGGAAAGGGGGGGAGGAAGGCCTATTTGCTGGAGACGTGTGCACTGTGCGGCGAAACTAGCACGCAACCAAGGCCGACCGCGTTAGAGCCCCTCGCTAGCCGCTCTTCTTCCAGCTCTTCACGCTGAGAATGCTACCGACCATTCCGATCCCCATTGATGCCGACTCAACCTCGCCGTCGATTTCGACCTCTTGTCCCTCGACCTGCAAGGCGCTATCGCCGCCTTGCAACTGGTAGCGCTCGCCGCCAGCACAGCTCAACTCCCAGAACCCTCCCTCGAGGTCGTTCTTCTTTACCGTTCCGGTGAATTTACTCATAGCCAAAGTCTATCGGAATATGGCGGTGTAGCAACGAGAGATTTGCATGACTACAAACATGCGAGTTTCAGCCTAATAGTTGATCTCGTTTACGACAAACTCTGAGTCTAGCTCCAGGGGCTGCTCGTAGACCTCGCGCTTGTAGAGATATTTGTAGCGAGCATAGGTCTCGGTGATACGCTTCATGTATTTTCGCGTTTGGCGATATGAGAGAAGCTCGACAAATTCATCAATCGGCCGGGCGCCGTGCCTCTTTAGCCAGCGCGTAACCGCCCTTGGGCCCGAGTTATACGATCCGGCACCCACAGGAATTTGGCGGCCAAACTTGCTGTAGAGACGCCCGATATACCAGGCGCCAGTCTGAATATTGCGCTCGGGATCGAAGAGCAAATCCTCGGTGTACTCAATGCCGAGGTGCTTGACCACGCGCACAGTGGTGGGAGGAATCATCTGCAAGAGACCTTGAGCATCCGCGTACGAATGAGTGTTTGGGTCAAAACCACTCTCCTTGCGCATGATGGTGTAGAGGTAGAAGTCGGGAAAGTCGCTGAGTTTGCGATAGCGCTCGACAAGAGTCTCGTAGGCCAGCGGGTAGGCGTGCTGCCACCAAGTCTTTGCCCGCCCCTCGGGCTCGGCATTGAGCGCCCCGCGGCCACCATGCACCACTGAGAGCATCCACGGTCGATTGTAGTTTTCGGCGCGCTTATACGCATCGAGCAATACAGCCATAGCGTCTGCCTTCTTCTTGGCATGGCGCTTAAGAAAGGCTCGCTCACCGCGAAATAGCTCCACCCCCGCCTCCGCAAGAAGGCCAGCTTCGATGAGCTCGTTGCCCTTAGCGATGAGTGCGTCTTTGCCAAGGGCCCTATCAGGCTTTGCAGCCAATTGAGGCACCCGAGCCGGGTCTCCGGGAATTTTTCCGAAGACACCAACAGTTATTCCCTGGGCTGAGAGGTGGGTACGAGCCAAGAGGGCGTACCAGGAGAATGGATAGTCGTCGACTAGAGACCTGTAGGCCGCGTTGGCGATGGCGACCTTGCCCAACTTCTGCTGTGCCTGCGCCTGCCAATACCGCCCCTTGCCACCAATCTCTTTGCCCCCCATCGCCGCGACCTTCGCGAAGTATGGAAGACTTTCCTTGTGCTCCCCAAGTAGGTAGTAGCTCATGCCCATATACCAAGGCACTTCCTTGGTGAATTTGCTCTTGTGATAGCGCTTTGGCATGTTTCTTAGGAATGGCAATGCCTCGCGATAGCGGCCTCGATTGAACTCCAGCCACCCAGAGAGAAATTGTGCCTCTGCCGCCCACTTTGAATGCGGATACTCTTCGACCAAGCGCTGGTAGTTCTCGATAGCTTCGGTATCGAAATCGGCACGGCTCAGAGCCCTCGCGGCGTGAAAGAGTGCTTCGTCAGCACGGCCACCCATCTTCTTGTAGATCGAGAGAAAGCTGCGTCCAGCCTTCTCATAGTGTCGACGACGCTTGAATAGGGACATCGATAGCCAAAACTCATGATCGAGGCGAGTCGCCGAGTCCATTCCAGATGGGTCGAGTTCTGCCAACTCTTGCAGGGCTATTTCCCACTTCTTGCTGGCGATAAGATCGCGGCCTCGGAGGATGCGATCCTTCGCAGAGAGGCCGGCAATGCCGCCACCTCCCATGGCAACTAGCTGGTAATCAGCCGCCTCGCTCAAACGATGGGCAGGGTGGTGGCGCAAGAACTCCCGAAATCTTGCAATAGCGCGAGGCTGGTCTAGATCTACGAGTTCTTTTGCTACGCGGTACCGCGCAACACCCAAGTCGCCATCGGAAGCGCGGCTCACGATGAGGCTCTCGTAGGCCCCCGCGGCCTCCTTTTTGCGATCGAGCTGCCAGAGCGCATCCGCGACGCGCCAGCGCGCGCGTGTCGCCAAGCGTGAGGAGCGCACCTTGGAAAGCTCGCGGAAGCTCTCCAGGGCGGCAGAGAAATCGCCCTCAAAGTAGGCACTCTGCGCAATCACGTAGAGCCGATAGTCAGGATTGCGCAAACGCTTCGCCGCAATCGTTGTCGCCTCCTTGCGGGCCTCGGCAAAGTCCCCCGCTTCAAAGGCTCGATAGGCATCCCCCAGTTGCGTCGCGGGTGAAGCGTGAACGCCGCCATAGCCGCACAGCACGCCGCCAACGAGTGCCGTTCCTAGTAGTCTAGCAGCCCATCGCACGAGGGAATTGTAGCGCGGGCTGCTGAGAAAAAACGCTCATAGCCTGATATACCTTCGGCCATGAGCGCCTTCCAAGAACTTGACTACTACGCCATCGACAGCCTCTACACCGAAGAAGAGCGCATGGCTCGCGACACCGTGCGCACCCTTGTCGATCGAGAAATCTTGCCTACGATTGGCAAGCACTTCGAAGAGGGCACCTTCCCAAAGAAGCTAGTACCCATCTTCGGCGAACTCGGCCTACTCGGGCCCTCCCTAACCGGCTACGGATGCTCGGGCATGAGTCCCACCGCCTACGGCCTCATCTGCCAAGAACTCGAACGCGGCGATAGCGGCATTCGCTCTTTCTGCTCCGTGCAGGGCTCGCTCTGCATGTACCCGATCTGGGCCTACGGCAGCGAAGAGCAGAAGAACAACTACCTTCCGGGCATGGCCGCAGGAAAGACCATCGGCTGTTTTGGCCTCACCGAGCCAGATCATGGGTCCGACCCCGGCGGCATGCTCACCAAGGCCGTCAAGACCGACAAGGGCTACGTGCTAAACGGCACAAAACGATGGATCACAAACGGCAGCATCGCGGATATCGCAATTGTCTGGGCAAAGCTCGACGGCAAAGTGCATGGCTTCATCGTTCCGACCGATAGCAAGGGCTTCACCGCGCAGGACATTCACGGCAAGTGGTCACTGCGAGCCTCCTACACCTCCGAGCTCATCATGGAAGACTGCGAGATTTCAGCCGACGCCATTCTTCCCAATGTCGCCGGCCTTCGCGGTCCCCTGGGCTGCCTCACCCAAGCGCGCTTCGGAATCGCCTATGGCGCGGTTGGCGCCATGCAGGCCTGCTACGAAGAGGCCCTGCACTACACCCGCGACCGTCCCCAGTTTGGCAAACCACTCGCCGGCTTTCAGCTCGTCCAGCAAAAACTCGCCAACATGGTCACAGAGATCACTAAGGCACAGCTTGTCAACTTGCAGCTCGGCCGTCTCAAAGAGAGCGGCACCATGCGCCCCCAACAGGTCTCTTTGGCCAAACGCAACAACTGCTACTGGGCTCGTGAGATTGCCAGAACGGCGCGGGACATGTTGGGTGCCAACGGCGTTACCGTCGATTACCACAGCGGCCGGCACATGCTCAACATTGAGTCGGTCTTCACCTACGAAGGCACCCACGACATTCACACCCTAATTATTGGCAACGACGTAACCGGCATCAATGCCTTCGGATAGCTCATAGGTTTGCGAGTTTTTCTCACAGGCGGAACCGGGACAATAGGGCGCGCAATTGTGGCCGCCCTTCTCCGACGTGGAGACGAAGTCACGGTCCTCACGCGAGATAGAGAGAAGGCGGCGTTTCCGCCTGAGGTCACCCTAATCGAGGGCGCCCCCTGCTACGAAGGCGATTGGCAGAAGTCTATCGCGGGTCACGATGCCGTAATCAACCTCGCTGGTGAGCCCTTGGACAGTGAACGCTGGACGGCCATTTTTCGCCAGAAGCTGCACGACTCCCGAGTCGATACGACGCGTTTTGTGGCCGAAGCCATCGTCAATGCACCTAGCGATATGCGGCCCAAAGCCCTACTGAGTGCATCTGGCGTGGACTACTACGGCTTTGCCGAAGTCGAAGCGTTTGACGACGACGAGATAGACGAATCCGACCCAGGAGGCGAATCCTATCTTGCCGGCCTTTGCTGGGACTGGGAGGACGAAACTAGGATTTGCTCTGATCTCAAAGTCCGAGTCGCTCTCATGCGTACAGGCGTTGTGCTCAGCAATCGCGGCGCCCTCCCCTCACTCGTCGCTCCCTTCAAGAAACACTGTGGTGGGCCAATTGGCACTGGCCGACAGTGGATGTCGTGGATACACATCGATGACGTCGCCCACGCCTATCTGCACATCTTGGATAGCGAGGTATCAGGGGCTGTGAACATCGTCGCGCCTGTCAACATTCGCAACAGCGACTTTGCCAAGGTTCTCGGCTCTGTACTCGGTCGCCACTCGTGGTTCCGAGTGCCCTCCTTCGTAATCATGAAGCTCATTGGTCAGCTCGGCGAGTATGTGCTCAAGGGGCGGCGAACCGTTCCTGCGGCGCTACTGAAGTCGGGCTACGAGTTTCGTCACCCAGAGCTTGAGCCAGCTCTCCGCGATCTACTCTAGTTCGTACTTCTGCACGAGCCGAATTAGGTTGCGCCGTGAGACCTGGAGCTGTGCCGCCGCGCGGGTCTTATTCCAATCGTGTTCAACCAGCGCTGCATGGATCATTCGCTTCTCGAGCGCCTTCACTGCATCGGGGAGAGAGTTTGTAGGCTCCGCTGGGAAGTTGGCCCCTGAACCAACCTGATTGTTGCGCATACGCTCAGAGAGAAGCTCAGCAGCAAAGAGGGGCGAAGAGCCTGAGAGCACTACCAGACGCTCGATTTCGTTCTCGAGCTCGCGAACGTTGCCCGGCCAAGCGTAGCCCCTGAGGAGGGAATCACACTCGGTACTGAGCCGCTTCTCACAGCCGTCGTGCTTTTCCAAGAAATGCCTTACTAGGATTTCTAGATCGTCAATGCGCTCCCTAAGCGGCGGCAGACGCAGATTGATGACGTTGATCCTGTAGTACAGATCTTCGCGAAACGTCCCCTCTTCGACCATCGTTTTGAGGTCGCGATTGGTCGCCGCAACGATTCGCACATCGACTTGCTTGGTCTCGGTCCCACCAACCGGAATGAAGGTGCCTTCTTGCAAAACCCGCAGCACCTTGACCTGCAGAGATGACGACATATCGCCGATTTCGTCGAGAAAGAACGTGCCCTCGTGGGCAATCTCAAAGAGACCCTTCTTGTCGGCTACAGCCCCGGTAAAGGCCCCACGGTTGTGACCGAATAATTCTGAGTCTAATAGGTTGTCGTTGAAGGCGGAACAGTTCTGAGCGACGAATCGCCGATTCTTTCGGTGACTCTTCGCATGAATGGCCTTGGCGACAAGCTCCTTGCCGGTGCCATTCTCCCCGGTAATAAGCACCGTCGAGTCAGATGTTACGACGCGGTCGAGCAAGCTGTAGAGAGCCTGCATAGGCTGTGAGACGCCAATGATCGACTGATAACTGGCTCGGAGCTCCCCCTCCGAGCTACGGCCACCAATCTTGCCCGCCCCGATCAAGAAGGCAGAGATTTCCGCAGCTGCTTCTTCAAGTAGGTCTTCCATAAAGAGAATCTCTCGAGGGCTCATCCTTGGCAAGTGCTCGCAGACCACACCAAGACCGCTGGCATCCTGGTCTTCGGGCATGTATCCGCCGCACACGAGAGCACCTAGCATTACGCCATCGACCATCACTGGAGCTGCCAGCTCAGTGAGGCCAGCGTGGCACGGCAACGCAAAGGGGCGAGGTCGCAGTGTCTTCGCAGACGCCTTTGACTCGAGCATCGCGAGAATCTTCTGGCCATGAGCCGCACAGGCTTTCCTGCCGGATGGGTTGTCTTGCAGTAGCTGGCAGGGGCCGCGGCCGATAGGCCTGCGGATGCGGACCGGTGGGTAAGCCTGGCTGCGGGCTGCATCAATGTAGCCAAAACCCAAATTCCAGCGGCGCCCAACGAGCTCTGCCACCTTCCGGACAACATGTAGCTCGATGAGCTCGTACCAATCTAGCTTTGGGGCTTGCTCAAGCACAGCCCCTCCAGTGTGACACTTAGTCACACGCAACTGCAAGGAGCGATCGTAAACTCACATAGTTAGACCGGTAGGTCGAGAGCAAATCGCAAGGCGGCCCGGTTCTGCCTCCATGCCTCGTCTTGCTCAAGCAGCGGGATCTCCAGAGTAATAACCTCGCAGCCCCCGTCAACGCCGTACTTGCTGCCGAAGGATCCCGGTGTCGGGTAACCGATGTCGGACGAAGCACCGTAGCCATTGTGCTCGGCCATGCCCAGAGCAAGCTCTTCGCCCGAGCCATCCCAGTTCACGGTTCGGAAAGGAGAATGTAGAGCAATGAGACGCGTAGCGCAGGTTTCGTCGATGAGCTGAGAGAGAGCCTTTGCCTCCGGCTCGCCTTCGGCAACCTCGCCAGGGAAATAGCCGGGTTTGTAGGAAGTGCTGAAATTCGCAGACGCGAAGCTGCGATTTAGATCGATATCGTTGGCATTATTCTTAGACCCACCTGCCAGACCATCGAGATTAAGAGCAGGCACAATCCAAGTCTCACGCCCAGGTGGCATTGCTAGCAGCTCCTTGACGAGCTCTGCCAAGCAGTAGCCCCCCAACGGCTCGTCTCCGTGGATCGCTCCGAAAAGAATAGCCCCAGGCTTCTCCTTCGCGTAGTCGGGCGGCGTGAAATGAAGGCACTCGATCGAACGACCGAGAACCGTCTTGCCTATCTCAAAATGATCGGGCACCAGAGCCTAGTATCTGGTGCGCTCGGAGATGACGCCAGCGATGCCGAAGCTCCCGAGAGCTAACCAAGCTGCGTCCGCCAGAGGCAAGTAGATGAATCTCGATAGATTCACCTTGAGGGCAGCTCCGATATTTTCTGAGAGCACGAGCATCGCCAGGGTTGCAACGAATGGCCAGAAAATGAGAGCCCAAGCCAGGACTGAAGAGCCAGCCCGGCTCGGCGACGGCAACCAGACCAAGAGGCATGAGAGTGTCAGCAAGAGCGGGATGAGCCCCATGGCAATGCCACCAGCGCTCATCCCCACGATAGGCAGAACCTTGTGCTTGCCCGGTATATCCGCGATTTGATCGAGAAGCACTTTGATGGGCATCACGTCGTTTTGGGGAATCAGATAGAGAGCCAAGATCGCGATCACGCCAACGGTTGCCAGAATACGACCCGTGATGAGATCGGTGTGGCGAGAGCGAACAATGAGCCCGGTAACCAACAAAATGGAGGCAACGACTGCGACGATAGGTTGCCACTCAATTGGTTTGCTGGTGGCCAGTTGGAAAGCCAGGGGGGGCGATAGGCCGATTGCCGCAGCAGCGAGGGCTCTTGCAGCACTGCCAAGCTTTAGCGCACCAAGTGCAACGGATACGACACCAGTTGTCGCCAAGAGAATCGGAATCATCTTGGCAATGAAGGGTGCACCCTCCGCACTGAAGATGGTCCACGAAAAACTTGTCTTGCCACCACCGACGGCCCATGGAGCGACAAAGCACGCGACTAGAAGAACACCGAATACAAGCATCTGTGTCGTGAGCGACTCGTCCCACGATCTCAGATCGCCTGAATATCCGGGAGCGAGCAAGGGGCGAACCTGTTCCGTCATCGCATCTTGGTAATGCCCGCCGCCGTACTGAGGCTGATGAGCTGCCGCACCCAATTGCGCATTCTGGATTCCCAGATTTGCACCACCAAATGGAGCGCCACCATACGGCTGAGATGGAACGCCTTGAGGAGGACCGCCGTACTGCTGAGGAGGACCGCCCTGAGGAGGACCGCCCTGAGGAGGACCGCCCTGAGGAGGACCGCCGTACTGCTGAAGGGGACCACCTTGAGGAGGACCGCCGTACTGTTGAGGGGGAGCACCTTGCGGAGCGCCACCACTATGCGGCTGAGAAGGAGCACCATAGGGCTGAGACGGAACAACGGGAGGAGCACCACCAGGGTAGGAGCCAGCGGTGATGGCTCCCAGAGCCGCTTTCTCAGCGTTGGAAATGGAGAGCTTTGTCTGTGGCATCTGCTCTTGATACGCACCAGGGGGCGTGGCTACCGGCGAATCCGCTGTGAGCTCTGCAACCATGCCCGGATTGCCCATCAAGGTGGATCTGAGCGCGGATTCTGGGCCACCCTGCTGCTGCACTACGCCGCAATACACACAGTGTCTGGCCGTATCGGGCAGTTCTGCTCGGCATTTGATACACGCTTTCAAATATTCTAGCTCCCTCCGTCTCTCTGCTTAGTATATTTCACTTTCGCCACCAGGGCAGCATCGCGGGGAGGCTTAGACAACACAATCCAACTGGAGGCGCGGTAGTCTTGCCCGTATGGTCACAATTACCGAGCTCAAGACCCACGAACTCAGCCTCTATGCCGACGGCAAGATCCTGGCGGCCCTCCAGTGCTACGACGCCATCGTTGCCGCCCATTCCCTCGACTATGAGGCGCGCCTCCGAGTCGCTGACTGCCTTAGCGGCTCTGAACCAAGCCGAGGCGCTCCGCGGGCTCTACCGATGGCTTCGACGAATTACCGGGAGGCGCTTCACCCAATTCCACTACTCTCAGGCCTCACCGAAACGGCATTCCGCAGATTGCTCTCAACCGTGTGGTCGTACGGCGCATGGCCGACAGCCAGCTCGCCATTCGCGAGGGCGAGCCCGGGCAGAGTTTCTTTCTCGTAGCCTCGGGACAACTTCGCATCTTCGACACCGATGGCTTGGGCAGAGAGAGACCTCGCCGCACTGCGAGAGAACGCGGTTTTTGGGGAAATGGCGCTGCTGAGCAATCTGCCTAGATCAGCCTCCGTGGGCGTGGTCAAAGAGGCCGACCCCATCGAACTTACCAGAGAGAGTCTCGCAGGGCTCGCCGACGAACTCGTGCAGGTTGCCGCAGCGCTCCACAACTTCACCCGCGAGCGACTGCTCTCCAATCTCATGGCCCGCCCGCCTCTCTTCCGTCCCTTCTCGAAGGCACAACAGCGCGACCTCTTGCGGCGCTTCACTGAGCACGACGTCGTCGC
>JAAEPE010000493.1 GCA_024222395.1 Myxococcales bacterium | reverse complement strand
GTTCCTCTCGCCGTCCCGACGTACGGAGCCCTGCGCCTAAGCGGGCGCATACATTCAGACATTTCCCTAAACATGCTCAGTGCGCTTACAGGCGCAGAGACTGTGGCAATTGCCGAGAGCTCGGGAGTTCGAGATATAGCTGTCGCCCCCTCGCGAAATTACACGGCGGGCCGAGCAAAATACTCTCTTGGCGGTTCGTCCTACCTAGGTATGGCTGCAACAGGCGTTACGCGACTCGGCGAGAGCATGGACCCGCGAGTCAATCACGATGCCTTTGCAGAGAGCATTGACGGCCGTTGGGTCCGCAGTGACGGCATGATCCGCGCGTATTTCCAAGTTGCCACTGCGCATCGCCATGGGGGCGATACGTACGAAGAGGGTGATACGAACTGCCAGCTAGCCTCCGATTGTCGCGAACTCACGCGTCTTGACGGGCGCACTACCGAGAAGGGGCGCAGCTCAATAGCGCGCTTTGGGACAAGCCCACCAAGACCTGTGATGTGGCCTGCGCGGCTGAGCGTTCCGCTGCTCGTCCGAGGGGCGTAGATCCATTGGTCGATTTCGCCAAGGCGCCGAATTCCGCGCCTAATGTTCAAGCCGAATTGGGGGGCCGGCGAGGATGGGAAGCGCAGGGCCGAAAGTGGGATTGCGATTTCCGCATTCCAGCCGCTATCAGTAATCGCGGCCTTGCCCGTCCACACAGCATCCCAATCGTAGTTGATTCGACTGTCGTCGTGGAGCTCGCCATCGGCCAGAACGCCCGCGGCATTGACGCGAAACCAATAGCCTGTGTCGTGGTTGTGTCGGGTGTCTAAGAAGAATTCTACAAAATCAGAGTCGACTCGACTGTCTCGGCGCGCGAGTCGCGCTGATATCTTCGCCGGATCCGGATCCTCCGCTTCGATGCCAAAATAGAGGTTCTCATCGTCGAAGGCCACTCGTATCGTGGTGCGCATCGACGGTACGGCTCCATTTAGAGGGAAGTGCTGCGTGAAGCGATCGTCCGGCGCTACCTCGCTCCAAATAGCCTCCGTGAGTCGTCCATCGATTATTGGCGCCTCTTTGACACGCTGGGCTTTGAGGAACTTGTGCCTGCCCTCGCCCTCGATGCCGGCGTGGGCAGGCGATAGCGAAAGCAAGAGGCCAGCGCAGCATGCCAGTCCCTTCAGTATCGATCCACTCACGCAGCGTGCCTAGAGTTCGAACGAAATCGACGAGCTCAGAGCCGTGTCGAGCCTCTTGACGGCATCGGGTGGGCGAGAATCGTAGGCGATTGTGAGCGAGCTCGTGAACGAGAGCCTCTTGGTCATCTTGAAGGTGAGCTGAGTCTCACTTAGCAGTCGAATGTCGCTGGCGTCGGTAAGACGGGGTTGGACGTAGACCGACTCTGCGAGTTGCACTCGATCGTCGGCCTGATAGTGGCCGGTAACATAGGTGGAGTTCCTATGTTGCACATCCGTATTGCCTGCGTCGGCGAACTCGTCATCTTGCAGCCTCTGGTACTCAAGCATGTAGGAGACGCCCACATCCAGTGCGTACGACGAGCCATTGACAAGCGTGGCCTTGGGGCCTGCTCCAACGAGGGCGCGCAAGTTGAGTCTCTTGACGTCGTTGAACTCATGCTGAGCGAAGACTTCGCCAAGCAGCGCGTCGGATATCGTGTAGCGGTAGCGAAGGTGCTCAAGAGTATTTGAGATGATGGTCGCTCCTCCGCTCGTCTTGTGGTCGCCCCGCATCATGCCAATGATCAGATGGTTTCCAACGCGGTAGCGTGCCAACGGTGTCGCGCTGAGGAATAGGTAGTCGACGTTGCCGCGACGCCAATTGGCCGACCCGCTGATTGCGCCGCTGATGCCTTCATCTGCCTCGGTCGCCAGAATGCTCTGCATGTTGTAAATGCCGGCATTCGCCTCGCTGGCGCCTGCTGTGATGAGCAGGGCAAGAAGAGCAAGGAGTACGAATCTCTGTAAGAACTGTGGCATCTTCAGCTGGCATAACACACGCCGAATCCCGCTAGAAAGTTCCTTCAAGGAGAACTCGTAGAGTCTTGAGTCCACGGAGCTCAGGAGCCATTAGTAGGGGCCCAAGAGTCACATCGTATTCTGCTTTCATGCGGATGCGCTTGCCGACCCAGCCTTCGATGCTAAACCGCCCGCCACTTCGGAAGGCCGTTATGTTCTGGGTGAGGTATTCGGATAGATAGCCGTATCGGCGCCCATAGAATTCCGCGCTACCCCGGAAGAGTCTAGCGCCAGGCGAATAGACGAGACTCAATCCACCTTCCCAGAACGATGCGACACCGGTAGCGGCCATGCTTTTCGGGAGGGGATCTGCGGTGCCGGGCACTGGGGTTTCATGCTTCTCTCCATCGAGAAAGTACCGACGAGTAGTCATGGCAGCTCCGAGGCGAATGGCTCGCCGCATGTGAACCTCCACAGCTGCGCCTCCTTCGGCGTAGCTCGAGGAAGAGGAGGAGGCTCCAGAGGTCTCCTCATCGTGACCGTCGATAGCTCCGCCCCCTCGAATGAGAAGGTCGATGTTGCGCAGGAGGACGGTTCCGTAGCGCAGCCTCAGATGGGTCCGAGGCAAGACGGGACCGAGATCAAGGTAGCGCCTTGGATCCGAGCGGGTGTCATCGTCTGAGCCAGGCGATACCTGGGACAGACCATAGCTCCAGTCCGAACTCGTTCTGCGGTGTACTTGGAGATTGACCGTCGTGACCTGGGAAAGACGGGCTGCTACGGAGAAGCTGGCGCGGGCCACTTCCCCGTCCAGTGCGCGGAGCTGTGCTCCCACGAGCACATCCCGGTTCCAGCGCAGAGCGAGCCCCGTACGAAAGTGGCTGTGTGCATCGAAGCGCAGAGCTGCCGCCGATATGACGAGGGGCCAGCGCTTCCATTCGAAGAGGTCGGCACGAACTCTGGAGCCTATTACCTCGCCCCCTCCTCTGTAGTGCGAGTTGTCCAGACCGACAAGGCTGCTGCGTTGACCACCGAAGACCGATAGACGCAAGGCGGGCGTGTGATAGCCGACAGTCAGACCGTCGAATTGGAAAGCGGATATCCCGTATTGGAAACTACGGCCAGCTCGGACGTGGACCGGCTTGAGGAGTCTATGTTGAAAGACCTCGTCCACCTCAACATAGCCGCTGCGTACAACGGGTTGAGAAAAGTTCCTATCGTAGAGGGAGGGGATTGCCGAACTGTGTTGTGAGTACGGTTGGTTGTAGCGAAAATGAGCTGCCAAATAACTATTGAGCCCCTCCATACCAAGGCCACGACTGCCCACGACTGCATCGCCGAAGCTGTAGATGCGCAGACGCTCGTAGTCTTGGCGCTCGTTGAGAGCTGGGCCCTCTGGATCCGAGTCTGTGAGGCGGTTCTTGCCACTGGGCTGCCCACCATCGAGCCCCATGCCCAAATTGAATCGGAGTGTGAGTCTTTCTGAGAGCGGCTTGGGAGGAGCTGCCACGTCGTGCTCTAAACCATGACGAATGAGTCGATCTAGGTCTCCGTCGCCTACGGAGAGCGAATCGCCGGAGGGGAGATTGAAGATGCTCTCGCTTCCCGGCTTGCTCTCCTTGGGGACTGTCTCGCTTGCCGCGACCCGCCAAGCCGCTGCCCGCATGTGAAGACTTCGGGGGCTAACTCCTTCGGGAAGCTTGAGCCGATTGTCGGCCGCCGCGAAACTGCTGGTCCAGAGTAATGCAACGCATGTGAGAAGAAGTCTCAAAACGTGTCGCCCCTGTGGCATCCAGAGCCACTGCAGTCTCGCTGGGTTTGATGGCAGGTCGCACAAGCGCGGAGGTTGAGCACGGCCAAGGTGCCGTGTCCACCACCGCGAAACTCCATGGACGGGAAATGACTCCTCGGAGGCGTGCTATGGCACGCCACACAGAAGTCAACCTGGTGGCAGGTGGTGCATTGATCGGGCCTAGTTACAGCTTGTGGTCCGTGGTCGTATTCGCGCCAAGTCACTACGTGGTTTCGAGGCTCCATGACTTGATGGCACTCATCACACGTGTTGCGACGATTCCCGGAAACCATCGTGTGGCAACGCCCGCAGCTCGATGTGGGGCGGTCGGCATCTGCTGCGTGGTCTCGTCGAAATGCCTGGGTATGGTTGGCTGGCCGCTCAGTGGCTGGCATGTGTGAGCGAGGGGCTATGGCGCTGAGCCCAGCACTACGCGTTGCGTGGCAGGTCCCGCAGCGGCTCATTCTCTTGGCGGAGGGCACTCGCCTATCGTCGTTGTGACAGCTAACGCAGACTTGCATGTTGCCGCTTTCCTGTTCGTCGCTACTGCTATCTTTCTCAACGATTGAGGCGTGGCATGTTGCGCAGCCGATGCGCCCGCCGCGGCGGTCACTGCGGTGCGCGCTGTGGTGAAAAGATAGATCACCTGAGATGAAGACACGCTCGCGTCGTCTTTGTGCGCCCGCCTCATGGCAACTGCGACAATTGTCCATCGTGGGGCTATCTGGCCCAGCGGCCTCTGTGGCATGGCATCGGGCGCAGGCTTGGTGGTTTGGGCGCGCGAGTTTGGAGTCGCCTGCGAGAGTGTCTGTTGCTGCGGGCAGCAAGTGGCAGTCCGTACAACTAATGTGAAAGCCGAGCTTGGCCTCTATTTGTGGTGCATCTAGATGGCGCTTGTGGGAGAAGCGAGGGGCTTCAGTTCTTGGGCCCGCCCTTGGAGGGTAAGGCAGGAGCGAGGCCTTTGGGCCATCCTTGGTCTGCAGACTCTCATGGCACAGACCACAGAGGGGGGGGGGAGGGCCCTCAAAGTCCGCGGCATGGCAATCGCCGGTAGTGCAACTTGCATGACCATTCTCGCCTGGACGGGGAGAGGTCGATTGTCCCGGTGCCTTCCCTTGGTGACACGATTCGCAGGGCAAGTTGGTGTGTGCGGCGTGCGGAAATCGCAGCGGGGCGATGAGCTCGGCTTGTGCACTAGTAGGTGCAGGCGTTCCCTGGCACGCAGTAGCAATCAAGAATGCGCCAATCAAGATGATTCGGATGTGCCAGGACGACGAACTTGCCGACGTGCTCTGCACTAATTCATCTCTCGTAGGCGCCTCTTTGCCATCTCATATTCGAAGAAGAGCACCATGCTTCCACGGACGACCTCTTCGAGAAGTTGTCGCACGATCTCTGGCTTGTCGCTCTGGGGCCCTAGCACCGCTCGGTAGTAGAGCAGTTCCGCGCGTCGCCCGCGCGTTGAAGCCATCGACTCGAGTGCTTCGTGATTGCCTTCTCCCAAGGCGTACTTCGCCAGCCTCACAGACCAGAGCCTTCCTTCAAGGCTGCGCAAGAAGTTGCCAGCGTGGTAGTTCGGCTCAAGGCCAAGGTGTTTCGCTTCCGCGAGGATCCACAGGCTCATGTAGATTTTGTAGTACTGGCCTTGCTCGCTGTGGCCGAGCGCATCGAGGTAGACGTCCTTCGCCAATGCGTAGCGTCCGTTTTGCAGCAAGAAGGAAACCACATCCGCATGGGCGGCATTGGTCGGGACATCGTCAAGCGCACTGAGAAACTCACTCATCGCCTCTTCGTCTCGTCCGAGACTAAACATCAACTTGCCGATTTCGATACGCGCCTCAGACTCGCCGGCGGTGGAGAGTTCGTACTTATTTAGGAGCTCGAGCCAAGTGGCAAACGCCAACTCGCGTTGCTCACGTGCTCCCTCCTCGTCCCCGTTCCCTGCCAAAGC
>JAAEPE010000492.1 GCA_024222395.1 Myxococcales bacterium | reverse complement strand
GCGACGACGTCGTGCTCAGTGAAGCGCCGCAAGAGGTCGCGCTGTTGTGCCTTCGAGAAGGGACGGAAGAGAGGCGGGCGGGCCATGAGATTGGAGAGCAGTCGCTCGCGGGTGAAGTTGTGGAGCGCTGCGGCAACCTGCTCGAGTTCGTCGGCGAGCGCTGCGAGACTCTCTCTGGTAAGTTCGATGGGGTCGGCCTCTTTGACCACGCCCACGGAGGCTGATCTAGGCTGATTGCTCAGCAGCGCCATTTCCCCAAAAACCGCGTTCTCTCCCAGTACAGCGAGGTCTCTCTCTGCCCAAGCCATCTGTGTCGAAGATGCGAAGTTGTCCCGAGGCTACGAGAAAGAAACTCTGCCCGGGCTCGCCTTCGCGAATGGCGAGCTGGCTGTCGGCCATGCGCCGTACGACCACACGGTTGAGAGCAATCTGCGGAATGCCGTTTCGGTTAGGCCTGAGAGTAGTGGAATTGGGTGAAGCGCCTCCCGGTATTCGTCGAAGCCATCGGTAGAGCCCGCGGAGCGCCTCGGCTTGGTTCTGAGCATCTAAGGCAGTCAGCGACTCGGAGGCGCGCCTCAGAGGACTTTGTGAACAGGACGAGATCACGACTGTGCGTTGAAAGCGATCCCGCTGTGATCTACAAGGGACATGAAGTCTCGACGTCGTCGCAAGGATGGAACGGTTCGGCTTGGCAAGGCTTATCGACACGAGCTTGGGGAACTCGTAGCGAGGAATGACGTAACAGCGGGAGTGCGTGCTCGGGCG
>JAAEPE010000491.1 GCA_024222395.1 Myxococcales bacterium | reverse complement strand
CTCTTACCTTCAAGCATCCCTTGTTGCGCCAGGGCACGAGGGATAGAATGGAAGAGTATGTTGCGGTGGATTCTCTGTGCGCTCGCCGGCTTGAGCCTCTGCTTTGTGAGCATTGGCGAGGCATCCGCTGACCGAGTAAAGAAGCTCACCGTGCAGTTGGCAAAGAGCCGAAGTGCAAAGGTTCGAAGCTCTGCCGCACTGAGCCTCGCCAAGACCGACGATGCACGTGCCTTGGCAGCCCTCACAAAATCACTCCGTCGCGACAAGTCCGCTGCCATCCGTCGGATCTCGGCCGCGTCGCTTGGTCAACGACTCCAGAGCATGGTTTCTGTGAAGTCTCGCAAGAAGGTTGTTTCTGCACTCAAGAAGGCGTCGAAGAGCGATCGTGACTCCAAGGTTCGTTCTAGTGCGAAGGTAGCGCTCGCAAAGGCGAAGCTGCCGGCTGCCAACAGCGGTGGCAAGACTAGGGGAATCATGGTTCGAGTTGCGGCGCCAACAAAGGTGAGCAAGCGACTTCCTAGACAGACCGCAGCGCTCTTGCAGAGCCGCGTGAGGCAGGTCATCAAAGAAGAATCCCCACCCTCGGTTCGTACGGCCCCAGGCACGGGAATGCCATCGACGTCGCAACTCAAGCGCAGTGGGATGGCAGGCTATTCGGTGGTTCCGAATATTTCTAAGCTCAAGCTCAAGCGCAAAGGGCGTAGGGCCTTCGTGACTTGTGAGATCAAGATGCGCCTCTCGCCCTGGAGAGGCGTTGGAGGAAAGCTGGCAGTGGGGAAGAGTGCCACGGTCACCGGGCTTGGGACCGTCAGCAGCAAAGCTTCCAAACGCGCAATTTCAGATTCCTCGCAAGCATGCATTGAAGCTGTGGTTACGCAAGTCACTGCGAATCAGGTGGTGCCATTCCTCGTCGCTCAAGCGCGCTGAGAAGCGCAGTGGGGCTGACATTATCCCCGCCTGCGTTGGACTGATGAGCAAAGAGCACGGTTCCGTCTTGCGCAATTACTAGCGCTCCGCCCTGCTGAAGCATGTCGCCTTGGGCTTTGCCCTGGCGGTGGCCCTTTTTTAGGTTCTCCAGGCCGTGAAGCACCGACCTGAGGCCAAAGGTTGCGCGAACGCTCCGGACCAGTTGAGCCTTCTCGAATACCTTGAGTGACGGATCTGTGTAGACCGGCCCTGTGTAGCCCGTGGTGTCTCGAAATCCCTCAATGTACTGGGGAAGGCCCGAGCCAATCACGAAGAGACCCGCCCCCTTCGCCTCGAATTCTCTAACGCGTGGCTGCAACTGCACCACGTGGGAGCGGCAGTGCAGTCAGCCAAAGTGTCGAACAAAGACGAGTACCGCATCGACCTCTGTCCAAAGTGAAGCCACCTCGACCGGCTCCCCGGCTCCGTTGAGCACGGTCATTGCTCCTACTTCACGGCTGCTAGCAACGGACACTGTAGGCGAGCGTAGCAGGGTCTCATTGTCCATGAACTGCCGCGGCACTAATAAACGGGATCTCGGTGTGCGCATTTGTTAGCATACAGCTCGGTGGCAATTCTAGTGCCCTTAGTTTTGGGGGGCTTGGCCCTCGCCGTCATGGCTATTGTGTCTGTGCAGGCCAACCGCAAGAGCGGAAGGCAGCCGGCCACAGCAGGGCAGGCGCGTTTTCTGATCCACGCGATCAATGATGACCGCTGTACGGGTTGTGACGCTTGCGTCGCTGTGTGCCCTACAAACGTCTTGGACTTGGTCTCGAACAAGAGCCGCGTGTTGCGATTCCAGGATTGCATTCAGTGCGAGGCGTGCATGTGGGCTTGCCCCACTGAGGCGCTCGTCATGTTTCCAGAGGGCACTCAGCCGCCACCGGTGCGCGCGCCCAATATTGATGACCACTACCAGACGGCAATTCCTGGCCAGTACCTAATTGGCGAAGTCGCTGGCAAGCCGCTTGTAAAAAACGCCGCGAATCTTGGCCGTGCTGTTATCGAGCACATGCTGCAGACCGGCCTACGGGCAACTCCGGGAACCGCTGGCGATGTCGACGTCTTGATTGTTGGCTCTGGCCCCGGTGGACTGAGCGCCGCCCTTACCTGCCAGCAGCAAGGCGTAAGCTATGTCGTCATCGAGAAGGAGAACATCATCTCCTCGACTGTGAGTCGCTATCCAAAGGGCAAGCATGTGATGGCGGAGCCCTACGAGACACAGAACCTCTCTCTCCTACCAGTTTTCGATTCGACCAAAGAGGAGCTGGTCGCTCTCTGGCAAGAGTTGGTGGACACCTGCGGTATTCAGATTCGATTGCACGAGACGGTGCAGATTGTGCAGAAGCAACAAGATGGTAGCTTCATGACGGCAACGACCGGAGGACATTACCGTTCGCAGCGAGTCGTCTTGGCGACTGGTACACGAGGCAAGCCTCGGACTCTCGGTGTTCCGGGTGAGAATTTCCCCAAGGTGCTCTCGCTTCTCGAAGATCCCAATGAGCATAGCGGTCGGTCGGTGTGTGTGGTCGGCGGCGGCGATAGTGCTCTCGAGGCTGCTCTGGCACTTAGCGACGCTGGTGCCAAAGTCATCATGTCGTATCGCGGCCGGTCCTTTCACCGCGCGCAGGCGAAGAACCGCCAGCGTGTTGAGCAGGGTGCTGCGCAAGGGCGGCTCAAAGTGAAGCTGCAAAGCGAAATCACTGAATTCGGCGAGGATACGGTTACTTTGCAAATTGCGGATGGCACGCAAGAGCGGTATCCGAATCAGGCGGCGTTTGTCTTGATCGGTGCCGACCCACCCGTGAAATGGTTGGGCACCCTTGGGGTGTATTACACTGAGCGTCCTCACATGCAGCCCATGCCAGCGAGTGATGCGATGGTGAGGCAATTCGTTCCCTACGCACAAGACTGCCCTGTCTCTGCTAGCGAAGCGGTTGCACAAGTCTTTGGCCGTGCTGTGACCGAGAGACCAACACATCATTCAGAGCGAAGCAATTCGCGAGAATCATCGAGAGCTGGTGTGGGACGTCGCTTCGTTCGCTCGGCCAGTAATCTCTTCGGAATCGGCGATGAGAGCAAGAAGGGCATGTCGCTTTCGGACTTCGCAGAGAGCGGGACAGGCATCAGAAGGCAGAAGCGCGATGACCTCACCCCGAGTGAGCGCACCCGAATTCTTCGCATGTTGCGCGACGAGGGCGGCAGGCACGCCAATGAGGACTCCAAAGTCCACCGAGTCGACGAACTGATAGCGGGCTATCAGACGAACGAGCGGTCAATGGGGCATGAGGAATCAGAAGTTGAGTACCTGGCTACTCAACTTCTGCCAATCAGTGATTCGGCAGCGCCAGCTGAGCCGAAACAAGCCGTGATCGTCGGTCTGGCTAAGGCGGCGAACGAGCGCAAGACTCGCGCAGCCTTCGACCCTCCGGTGGAAGCGGCCTTCGATCCTGAGGAGGAAGAGGAGCGCACCGCGCATCTTTCACCGGAAGAGGCGCAGTTGCTCATGAGTCGCTCGGGTACGTCGAACCCATTCGCCGAGGAGGCGACGAGCTTCGCTGATTTTGATGCAGCAGCGATGATGGCCCAGGTCGACGATGAGTTGGGCTTTGCCGACGACTCTCTGGGAGACGAGGAGGCAACAAGAGTGGCTTTCTTGGTAGATGAGGGAATCACACCTCCGCTTACGATTGACGAGGAGTCTATCGACGTCGACTACAGTCGCAATCCAGAAGGCGAAGGCGAGGAGACACGTTAGCTCAGCGAAGTGGACTGGGATCTAGACTGAGTATGCTGTAGGAGATGTTCCTAAGCCCCGACTCTGATGTGAAGTAGTAGGCCACAAGCACCCGACCATCATCGAGCTCGACGCTCCAAGGATAACCTAGGTCCGTGCCCTCGCCATCGTCGCGAATGTGCACTTCCGCCGCTTCGTCGATATCGTCACCATGACTGTTGAGGAGCCGCGCTCGCACGCCGAAGGGTTCGTGTCGGTATCCGTAGGTGAGCAGGATCCTGCTGTCCCTGAGCCGGAGGCCATGAGCCGGATGACCCACCGCCTTGTGGAGCTGAAACTCCTCCCAGGTGAATCCACCATCGCTTGAGCGCGCACTACCGATGCGGTCGTCCTTATCATCAGTTCGAATCCAAGCGATGAGGGTGCCATCATCGCAGACGGTGAGGGATGGTTCGTAGAGACTGAGATCTTCGCTGCGCGCCATCATGCTGCGATACTGCCAGCTTCGTCCGCTGTCCTTTGAAGCGAAGAGGTGGGCTGAGTAGCCTCCTTCTACTTCGCTGTAGCTTGGCATCAGAATTTCCCCGTTGCGAAGCACCGCCTGCCCTCGAACGCAGCCGCCGTGAGAGGTTCGCAGGCCCGGCACCAAGGGCCTGGCGCCGGGAAGCTCGGGCAAGTAGTCGCGCTCGCTCCATGTAGAGCCACCATCGCCACTAATGCGGGTATAACTCCCCCATGCAATGAAGCTACACCCCGTGTTGGCTGGGCCGCCGTAGGCCTTGCCATCCCACGCTTTGGTGAGCCTGGAGAACGCTGGAGGCATTGGGTACCAGGAAAACGAAGACAAGAGTATTTCTCCTGATTCGAGCCTGAGAAGAGATGCATCTTGATCCGCTGCTTGGCCATCCACGCTGAGTCCGATGGGGGGCGCTACTGGTTGTAGAGACTGGTCAAATCGCATCGCGACGAGTTGGGAGCGCGGATCCCAATGGTAGAGGTGCTTCTGCAAATCGAGGGGCGCCCCCTCAGCCGGCTCGCTTAGCGCCTCCTCGTCGTAGTTGCTACCAAGAAGCCATCGACTGTCTGGAGCGCGCCGAAATAGCAGGAGAATGTCCCCTGTATCCGTCCGGCTTAGCGCCGGAAACGCTGCCATGAAGCGCTCGTCGCTGTAGAACACGCCATGGGACTGCACGGTGTACACGGCCTTGTTATCGGCCGCGATGCGACCAGACTAAATCTCTCAAGAAATGGCCCGCTCGTGTCGATACAGCCGGGCGTTCCAACTTGCTAATGGGCGCGACGATGGGAAGAATGCGCAGCTATGAGCCAAGTCGAGTTCCCACTTTCTCGCGAGACCCGCCCTCTCTCTCTCTTCGTCGTGGCCGCCCTCGCAAGCACGGCGCTCCTCGCATGCGGAGATGAAGGCAAAGAAAGAGGAGATGCCGATGCGGCGGACGCGACCTGTGTTCGCGAATCGCGCCCAGAGAACGGCACTCGATATGTTGTGGTCTCTCGCCCGTATGGTGAGGACGGCATGCCAGCAACGACGTGGGAAGTTCTGGAGCTGGCTCCGGATGGCTCTCTCGCCGTTACGGGAAAGCTCTTTGAAATGGGGCGCGCGACAGGTGGCATGGTCGCGTTTACTCCCGACGGAGAAATCGGCTTGGTGGCACAAGAGGACGGAAGCCTGGGAGTCTTTCGCATTGGCCCATCGGGCGATGTAACTGTCCTGCACGAGGCGCTCACCGGGGACTTCTACGCGGGCGAGGTTGTGATTGGGGAAGCTGGGACTGACGCATTCGTGCTCAGTGAGAACTGGCGCAACAACGGAGGCGGCGTATTCCGAGTTTCCATTGGCTGCGATGGCTCGATAGAAGATGAGGGGCTCCTTGCGGCTGCCAAGCTTCCACGGGGGCTCCTATGGACCGCGGGCGGCGCCGTTGTCGCTGCGCATGACCTTGGAGACTCGGAGCTCGCGCTGGACATTCACCTTGTCGCAGATGGCAACTTCGCCTCGCCGGTCTCATCGACCACGCTCTTCCCCGACCGTGACGCCATCGTGGCTTCTATGGCCACGACCGCTGATGAACGCTTCGTCTTGCTTGGTGACAACTCAGACTTCAGTGGAGTGGAAAACCGGGTGGGCGTAGCGCGGATAACGTCTGGAGCTGTCGAAGCCGTGCAAGTACTTACTCCTCTGCTCGATCCTTACGCCATCGCGACCTCGCCCTTTGACGACGCAGCCATCGTGGTGAGCGGCTTTGGCGATGCGATTTTCAAACTCACCTACGATCCAGCGTCGACAACCACGCCCTTTGTCGTTGATGGGGAACTTGAATACTTGGGAGCTGACCCGCAGTTGCCCGCAGACCTCGTGCAGATTACCCGCGGCGACTTGCTTGGTCTGGTGCTGATTGGGGAAAACCAGGGCGTGCGCCGGGTTCGCTTTGATGGCGAGGGAGGAGTGACGGATCTAGGCGTCACCGCTACTGGAGATAGCTTCAAGGCGATACCAGGTGCTATCGGCGTGCAGCCGTAGAGGCAGGTGTATCCGTGAGGCTAGATGTCCTCGGCATAAGTGGTGATCGCCATTCTTCATGCTTTCAGAGGCTTTCCGGTGTAGGTCCAGGAAAATGGTTTCGCCAGGGTGGCGTTGAAATAGTTTATGAAGCTGTCTAGCTTGCTCTTGAGATCATCAAGTGACGTAAAACTGCCACGCTTGAGCACACGCCTAGCCAAAATACTGAACCAGATCTCATCTTACAGAGTTGGCAACTCTTCCTATCAGCACTTCCGCCAGGGACATCTAGTCGACGACGTCGTAATTGGCTGCGTCACCCAAGTTGGTGAGCAGGGCGCCTGTGTGGCCCGCAATGCCGTATTGGCCGCAGAGTGGCCCCAGGAAGTATCGGGAACGACAAGTCAATCGTTTCTGTGGCCCGGGCACTCAGGCCATCAACTTTGCCGCGATGGGCATTGGCAGTGGCATGCAGGACTGTGTTGTCGCAGGCGGCGTCGAGTCGATGTCGCGCGTGGCCCTCGGGTCTGACTGCGACGGCCAAATCGACGGCAAGAACTTGCAACTGCGCAAAGAGATCGCCATGGTGGCGCAGGGCATCAGCGCCGACCTCATCGCAACCCTAGAGGGTTTCTCACGCGAAGAGCTCGATGCCTTTGCACTATCGTCTCAGAAGAAGGCCGCGGCCGCTATCGAGGATGGTCGTTTCGACAAGTCTCTCTTCATGGTTGTCGAGTCTGAATGTAAGAATATTACCTGCAAGGACGAACATCCGCGTCCCGGTAGCACTGCCGAGAGTCTTGCTGGAATTCGCATCGCGTTTGAGAAAATGGGCGCCATGGCAGTTGGCCCCAATGGCGAGACCTTCGACGACTTCGCCTTCAAGGTCTACCCGGAAGCGAAAGCGATTCAACACATGCATACTGGCGGCAACTCCAGTGGCATCGTCGACGGCGCCTGCGTAGTGCTGCTCGGTTCCAAGGAGTTTGGCGAGAAGGCTTGCCTAACACTACTGTGTTGAATCCCCTCGAAACGCGTCGTCTGAAAAGCTAGATCATATCGATCACTTACGAGAACGGTGGAATGTGTGCTTGGCGGGCTCAGCCAAGTCTGATCTTCTCGATGGATGGAAGAGTTCGAGTTG
>JAAEPE010000490.1 GCA_024222395.1 Myxococcales bacterium | reverse complement strand
TTCGTAACACCAAATGAGCGCCACTGCGGCGAGAGCGAAGAACTCCTTGCCAAGCGTCGCTGCGTCTATGAGGAAGCAAAGAAGCGCAACCCTCGTCGATGGTCTGGTGGTACGCGAACATGGAAGTCTCCCTGCGAAGTATTTCTTAACCCCGACAAAGAGACCATGGAGCGACTACGAAATTAACCTAGAAGAGGCGCCAACTATATTGACATCTATCGGGCTCAATCACACAGCTCCTGCATTCGCTGTCTACGCCTCGCAGACAGGGGCACCCCTCGTCCACCCAAGACTCGCTACCGACCGGCTGGCTAAGCCTTGGTCACGCGGAACTTTCATCCGCTGGGCAACGATGCAGAGTTTATAGATTACATTGTGTTTTCTTTCCCCTCTGCCAGAGCTTCGCCTGGCGCAATGAACAGTTGCAGCTCAACACCAGGACTCGCGAGGTATTCGACATGGCTGTCGTAGCGGCGATGGATACAAGCTCAGTTGATGACTGCAAAGCCTGGGTGACCCATGCGGGATATGCCATCAATTAGTATGCTCGGCGGTCTAACTGAGGAGTTGTCACGAGCGGACGTCGATGCGGAAGCCGTCGAGGTCAACGGAGTGGAATATCGGCGTGCTGTGCGAAGCATCGGGCGCTACCAAACTGTAGTTGGCGAGGTTGAGGTCGAGCGTACGCTCTACCGCAGTCGCAAGATTCTGGACTTCTTTCACGCAACCGAGCACATCGCCGCAGCCCCAGGCTGCGACCTACGGGGACGGCAGCGTCAAGTCTCGGACGAAGTTCAACGAATATCGCGGCCTCCTGCTCGAAGACCCGAAGGGTACCCAAAAGGTCATCCGTTCGATGGCTTACTTGAAGAAGAGATTTCCCAAGGTCGAGAAGCTCACGAAGGTGCTCACCTATCTTCGGAAGCACCGCCACAGGATGCGGTATTCGGCGTATAGAGACGAAGCGTTGCCTATCGGTTCCGGCGTGATCGAGGCGGCCTGCAAGACTCTGGTGACCCAGCGCGTGAAGAACAGCGGCATGCGCTGGGGGCAAGAAGGCGGACAGGCCGTTCTTACGCTCCGAAGCTGGGCCCAGAGTGAGCGTTTCGATCGCGCTTGGGCGCTGATCGCCGCAGAGTACCGCCTGGAGGTCACCACTCTAGACGGTCGAGCAAAAAGAATGACCGAAGATGGTGAGTTCTGATCTTTCGAGTGCAAGGCGCGAATGATGATCTTGCCGGGGCAAATGACGAAATGAGCAACGCTGCAATCGGGAAAGCAGGACCATCAGACCGATCATTGTTTACGCTTGGCGGTCTAGCCAACGTCCTTCGACTGCCAGTCGGCGCTTAGGTGTCATAGTCAGAGTTACATCCTAACCTTTGACGCTTTGGCGTCAACCAGCCTGAATCTCTCACCGAAGGTGATCGATTCAGGCTAGAACACTGCCACCCAAAGACATCAACGGCTTCAGGCGGACAAGTATTCGCCCTGCACAATGCCTTACGGCACGTCGGGAAGGACCGGAGCGGCACTTGGAGCCTTTGGGTCGCGGAAAGGCGCGGTTCGGGCCTTAAAGACTGGCAACTCACCGGGGCGGTCAGGTCGAAAACTCCTGATCGTCAGCCAGTACCTCGTGCCCTTCTTGAGTTTCCAGCGCTCATCCGAAGCGAGTTCGGACTGATCCCCGTAGGTCTCACGTTCACCAGGCAAGAGTAGACGGGCTATTGCCGGCGCCTTGATGTTGTCTGCGATGAGCCACCCATCTCCTGCACGGGAGCTGCGCTTCTTGATCACGAAGGAAATTGGCCCGCCTCGGCGCGAAGATTCGGAAGCGAGCACGACTCTCTTGGGGCGCGACGCCATAATGGGCTCGAAGGGAACCCTCAGAGACGGCATCCGGGCTGAGGCAGGGAGGCTTGCGACCCGCTGCGCGTGCCAACGCCATGTGGGCTCGCCCTCATGCGGCTTCCACGCCCCCCACACCACGGCTCGCATTGGTAGGGATGGAGCCAGCCCCTCTGGCAATGAGACTGCTATCGATAGAGCGCCATCACCGGTGCTCTCGTCGACCAGGCGTGGCCCATCATCGGTGGCAATGAGAAGACCATGGGTTGGCCCCGATTGGCCGCGCCGGGCCAAGAAGCGAAAACGCTCGAGGGCAACCGCCCACGCCGGAAGTGAGTGAATCTCGCGCAGCGAGGTGGCTTCGTCGACGCCTGTGTCGAATGCCGCAATCTCCAGAGCGGGCTCGGGCTCAGGTGGCGCTTCGGGTGCTGGTGCCGGCGCTGGCGAAGCGACTACGGGAGCCAGAGTTGCCGGCTTCTCGGGCGCTGTGGGCTGCTCGTCACCACAGGCGACGAGAGCACAGAACAGCAGCGCGAACCTAGTTGCCGCCGGCACTGAGAGCGCGAGGCAGCCCACTGGGCGTAGCTTTGAGGGAAACCACCAAGTAGTCGCCATCCGTGCCGAGAGCGGAGACGTTCATTACAGGCGTGATTCGCTGCAGAAGTTTTCTTAGGCGAAAGTTGTTGGCCAGTTTGGGTACTTGCAGGAGATCAATGACCAAGATGTCGTCCTTGGCTTCGGCCAGAAGCGGTGGGCGCTTTGGCATGAATTTGACTAGATTTCCCGGCTTGCTCAAATCGAGTGCCCCCGAGCGGACGAGGCCAGCAATCGGCGTCTCCGACCGATCGAGTACCTTCATATCCGTGTCTTTAAGCCTGAGCCGAAGCGTCATTTCCTCGGGGAAAATACGGAGTTCCTCAACGGCGATGGTGGTCGAGGCGCGGAGCTTGGTGCCCATGAGCTCTATCGTGGCTCCCATCTGGATAGCCGGCGGGCGAGCGGTAATGGCGATATCCGTTGGCGCCTTTTTGCCTGGAGGTGTGTTGGCGACGACCCAGCGCAGGGCATCGAGGGGCACCGCGACGCGCATGCTCATAGCGTGCTTGGCAACAGTGAGAACGGAGAGCGGATTGCGAACCATGAAGCGCCCTGCGGAGCGCAGAGCGTTGCGGATAGGAAGAGCCATTATGGGCATCATCCTACCCTCAATTCGCCAGAGAAATCGAATGCCGCCCTGCAAGTTGGAAGATGTGCGGCAAACGAGTTTGACGCACATCTTCCAAACGCTTGCGTCGCAAGCGTTGATGTTTCCCGCCTTCGGCGCAGTGCTCAGGCGCTCCACACCTGAGATGTCACACCCGCTCGATAATGGTGGCGATGCCCATGCCACCGCCTATGCAGAGCGTGGTGAGGGCTGTTTCCTTGCCAGTGCGCTCGAGCTCATCAATAGCTCTGTTCATGAGCATGGCTCCGGTGGCACCCAGAGGGTGGCCGAGGGCAATCGCGCCGCCATTTACGTTAACTCGCTCCGGATCGATTCCTAGCTTGCGAATGGTCTGAAGGGGAACCGTGGCGAAGGCCTCGTTGATTTCCCACAGATCATGTCGGCCACAGACATGCCAGCCTGCTTTAGCGCTTCTTGCGATGCGGGCGCTGGGGCGGTGAGCATGATCACGGGCTCGGCACCGATGGTTGCGGTAGCTCGAATCTTCGCCCGCGGCCTTAGGCAAGCCTTCTCGCCAAACTCCTTGGAACCGAGCAGCACTACGCAGGCGCCGTCGACGATGCCACTGGAGTTGCCGCCAGTATGCATGTGTTGAATCGCTTTCGCTTCCGGGTAGACCTTGAAGGCGAAGTCGTCG
>JAAEPE010000489.1 GCA_024222395.1 Myxococcales bacterium | reverse complement strand
GCGATTCTCCAGCGATAAGCCCGGCTGTGCGTACGAGAACCGGGACGCCGAAGCCACCCTGGGATGCCGGTGTGATGCCGACTTCTTCGTTGTCCTCGTAGGGGATGAAGGCGCTTCCGACTCCCTTTCCAAGGGTCGCAGTGGGCGCCTCTTCGCCGACTGCACAGAGGCTCTCCCCATTGGGATCGTCATATTCGCCGCAGGCCGAGAAGGTGATGACAGACAGCAACATCGATAGCAGGGCTAGGGTCTTCATGAGAGACCTACGATCTTACGCCACTGCCCCGTTGTATTTCAGCATTTTGCATCACATACGACGGGGCTGATGCGTGCACTTATCAGCATGCAGACAAAGCCGCTCCTGGGCGAGGCTTTGTGAGAGGTACGCGGGGAGTTGCTTTGCTCTGCAAACTGCCGTGATGCGAGTCTTATCACTGGATTTTCATGCGCGATGCGTCAAGATCCCACCTCTCCCCATATCCTTCAAACAAAGGGCGTCAGGCGTATGTACTTTGGACCAGCTCACCTCCTCCTCCTCCTCACCTCCAGTCTTATGCTTTGGGCACCAAGGGCCACGGCGGCTGAAGTCCGCAAACCTAACAAGATGTTCCGAGTGGATAGCAGCATGGTCGATGTTGCGGAGCCCAATCAGCACACCTCAAACATCATCTTCTTGAACAAGTGTGAAGGCGGATGCACCGTCTATCCGGGCAACGACGATTCCCGCAGCAATACCTCCAGTGTGGTCGCCGGGACCTTGGGACAGACTGCCTTCATCAGTGAGTTCGCCTACGGCCAGCAGGAGTGGGACGAGATTGTCGACTGCGTCACCCGAGTCTACGAGCCTTACGGAATCGTCATTACGGACCAAGATCCGGGCGGCAATGTCTCCCACTTCGAAGCCATCGTGGCCGGTACCGACGATGAGATTAATACCAGCGCTGGTGGCATCGCCCCCGCGTCGTGCGGCGTCATCAACAATGCCATCACATTTAGCTTCGCCAACCAAGGGGGCGCAAGTGGCCTCTCACAGATGTGTTGGACCGTCGCCCAGGAGACGGCTCACGCCTTTGGCTTGGATCACGAGTTTCTCTGCTCCGATCCCATGACGTATCTCTCTGACTGCGGCTTCGACAAAACCTTTCAAGACATCAACGCCCCCTGTGGGGAATTCGAGGCACGGGACTGCTCATGCGGAGGCAGTAGCCAGAACTCTCATCAGTTCTTGTTGGGACACTTTGGCGCTGGTGAGACCTCCCCCCCAGATGTGCAAATCAACCGTCCTGCAGATGGCGCCACGGTGCAGCCGAATTTTCCATTTGAGGTCGGTGCGGTGGATGACACCGAGGTTGTCAAAGTGGAGTTCATTATCAATGACGTCGTGGTCTCGGAACTCACTTCGAGGCCTTGGGTTATCAACGCTCCCGACGGGCTTGTCGGCCGGGTTCGGGTCGAGGCCCGAGCCACGGATAATCTGGGCACTGAGAGCAATTCCGAGGTCGTCGAGGTCATTATCGATAACACCTTGGGGGACTTTGCTGGGGCTTGCAGCCGGAACGAGGACTGCCTCTCCGAGCTATGTGTGCTGGATGCGGATGGGGCCGGCACATGCAGCGAGAATTGTGTGCTCGACGCCGAGCAAGATAGCTGTCCCGATAGCTCCGAGTGTGTGGCTGCTGGCAATCAAGGCGTTTGTTGGCCCAAGAGTGGCGGCGGCGGTGACGGCGGCCTGTGCAATGCGGCTGGCCCTTCTACACCACTATCCGCGCTCTTCCTCCTCCTCTTCGCGGCGTGGCGAAGGCGGCGGCAGACCCGCTAAGACAGGCATGCCGGCTCGGCAACTACTACGTCTCGCAAGGGCAATGCGCGAGGCTAGGAAGCCATTGGCATACCCTGTTCGGGGTTCGGTGCGCTCATGCGACCGCGCGCCGAGATAATATTCTCGCTCAAGCCGAGGCTAGCCAGCAATTGTTTCTCAAGTTCTGGCCACTCCTCGTCGAACGGATCCTCACGAGGCTAACGATGGTGGCTGCGACTCTCGTTGATGCTATTGAACTGATTACCACTGCGTATGATGACCTGTGTTGTAGAGATGATCACGGAGCTGCGGGCATTCCTGAATCCTGTCAACCGCTGCCATCCGTGGGGATTCCATCGTCGATTTCGCCGGAGCAATTGTTGTCTCTGCCATCGCAGACCTCAGCTGCCCCAGGGTGAACCGTGCTGTCGCCGTCATCGCAGTCCTCAGCGGCAGGAACACCCGTCACCATCTACATCGTGCGAAGGTTCGGCATCTGCTCTCGCAGCATCTGACTTCGCTGGCGATGAAGAGTTGCCACATGCAGCGCAGGAAAGAAGCAACGTGCACACAAAGAGGCGTAAACCCATGCGGCATCATAGGTGATCTCTATCCCCGAAACCTGTATCGCCATATTCCCTGTGGTCCTTCAATGGGATGCAAACGCGGTAGCTCACATCGCGAGGCTATGACTGCAGCGAAACCACCGATAAACCGATGCAGGCAGAGGTTCCATCGTTGTAATAGGAGTGTTTTTGATCTGCGGGGAACGTAAAGACGTGGCCCTTGGGCACAATAATCTTCTCGCCATCGACGTGCATGCGCACTCGGCCCTTCTCCACATAGATATACTCTTGCGTTCCCGGATGGTGCGGGACACCGACTAGGCTCTGCCCAACGTCAATCTCAAAGTGATCGATCTCCATTCCACGAATCTTGTGAGGGAGGAGTTTGAGGCTAGTGTTGAGGACATATCCGCCGGCCCTTCCGCAACAGGAAAGACAGAGACATCATCGCCCTTTCGCGTCGAGGGTCGTGAGACCAGAGGAACTGGGAATGGAGCCGTACGACGCGAGTTTCCCCGCTCGCACTTCGACTACACAACCATGGGCCATCGTGCGTTCAAGATTGTATTCAACTTAACCCGCCAGAATGCCGATTAGAAGAAGAGTGTCTGCATGTCCAACTGAGCTGACCGCGTCCAAGTCAGTCTTCGAGCGTTCGGGTCACTGCGACGGAATGGAAGATACGGCGGAGGGGGCCGAGCGGTCATTTGAGGTGGCGACCGGTCGTGCAGAGCAGGTAGACGAGCGATCGTTGGTGGAGTTGCATGATCTAGGGATTGCTCCTAGCGAGCAGGACTCGCTCGCCAAGCTTGGGACTATTGGGGTGAGCAAAGGCTTGGCCCGCGTGATTCATCGGAGCTCCGGTGGAGTCACACCGATACTCCTGGCCCTGGCTGTTGCATCCGAAGAACTTCGGCTGTCGAATTCTCTGTTGCGTGAGCAGGTAGAACGTCATGGAAAGGCCTCTCCTCTTCTCTGTCTTATTGGACTCTCGGCCGCCGAGTTCTCGCTGCTCCTGTATGTCGTAGCATTGCCGCAGGGGGCAGCTTCTATGAGGATCTCGAGGAGAGAACCGGGGATCGCCAGGTCTCTCTTTCGTCGGGAGGTCTTGCTGCATACCGGCTCAGGGATCGAACTCGCTCCGTTCTTTGATAGAGAAGAACTCCTCTCAGAGCTTGAGGCTTCGCTGGCAGTTGAAAGCACCGAGGTGGGTGAATCGTCGGCCGAAGCGAGGAGTGGGCCGGCTCACGCGCTGATGGAACAGGTCTCCGCGCCATCAGTTCAGATCTCCTTGGGTGAGCTGGAACTCGGAGCCCGCGAAGAGGAAGCAGGAGAGCCAACTGCAAAACTCGATTCGATGCTAGCAAGTCTGCTTATCGAGAATGAGCTCCTGAGTGAGCAGGTACTGTCCCGCGAGATTGCCGTTGGACGACGTGAACTGGAGTTGGCCATGGCACTGGGCGTAGTGCTTGACCGAGAGACGCGAGTGGCAGAGCGTGAGTGCGAGTTAGACGCAAAACGCTCCGCACTGCAGCAGAAGCAAGAAGAGCTTGGCCGAATCAGTGAACGCCTCGTCCAGCGTCGTATGGAACAGAACACAGCGCACTATGCGTTGCGTGAAGCGCAATTGGCGCTTGTAGTAGAGTAAGGGCGCCTGCTCGAGGATAGAAACTCGCTCGTCAACTGCCGGTGTCGTCGTAGTTGACGAGCCATCTTCTTCATGGGCTCGATGCGCGAGCGCATGGCCCGGGTGCACCACTGGTCTAAGAAGTTGCCTGCCCAAGCGGGCGACACGTAGTCCCAGAATCCCTGAAAGCTCTCTTTGAGCAAATAGGCGCGAAAGGTCTTCAGGTTTCTGTGCTGCTCCAGCTGGGCGAGCTTCGCCTCTTGTTGCTCGGTGAGATTCTCGGGGCGCTTGAGTATGGACCAACGAGCGTTCTTCAAAACGTCGATGCCCTGGGCTGCGAGTTCTTTGGATTCGGTGGCGCGGACTTTGTCGATGGCCATGTTCATGTTCTTGGCGAT
>JAAEPE010000488.1 GCA_024222395.1 Myxococcales bacterium | reverse complement strand
CTAGTGCGTGTCGAAACGCCATGGACCGACACGCGTAGGGGCCTTCAAAGACCCTTCTAGACGAGCTAGGAATTCGGTGCGCGGAACCTCCACGGCTCCAAACCTCTCGAGGTGGTCGGTGTGTTGTTGGCAGTCCACCACGTCGAAGTCCCAGGCCACAAGCTGTGCAACCAGGGTGGCAAAGGCAATCTTTGAAGCACTCGCTGCGAGAGCAAACATCGACTCACCAAAGAATGCCGAGCCAAGAGCAACGCCGTAGAGGCCACCGACGAGCTCATCGCCTTGCCAGGCTTCAACAGAATGTGCGTGGCCCTGCCGGTGCAGTTCGTCGTACGCCGTAATCATGTCTTCGGTGATCCAGGTGCCGCCTTGACCTTCTCGCGGAACTTGCGAGCAGGCGGTTATCACCTCGTGAAAGGCCGTGTCGAGGGTGATGCGATAGGGAGCCCGTCGCATCGCCTTGCGCAGACTGCGATTGATGCAGAGCTCGCTGGGCAAGAGGATCATTCGAGGATCCGGGCTGTGCCACAGAATTGGCATGTCTTCGTCGTACCAAGGGAAGATGCCCATGCCGTACGCGAGCCGCAACCGCTCGGCTGATAGGTCACCGCCAACGGCGAGTAGGCCACTCTCGTCGGCGAGCTCGGGGGGCGGAAAGACCATTCTATGGTCGAGGCGGAAGACGGTCACGGGGCGGGGACTCTAGCGACCCCGCGCCTGCTATTCAAACCAGTCGTCTTCACTCACCGGAGCGCTGCGCCCAAGGAAGAGGGCGGCAATCAGGGCTGCCACATCACCGCCGCCAAGCATCATGAAGCCCGGCCCTGTGCCCCAGCCGGCGGCCTTGAATGGGTGCAGGGCTAAGGTTAGGACCCCGACGACCAGGAGCGCGATGCTCAGCAAGAGGGCGATGGATCCGGGATGCACTGGCCAGCGCGGCGCCTTCTTGGCTGCCGCATAGGCCAACAAGACAAGCATGAAGCCCGCCGTGAGGAAAGCCAAGAATAAGGAGGTTGTGCCTAGAGCGATGAACGTTGAGAGGCCTTTGGGGGCGTAGGGACTCTCTGCCCAGGTTGCCAATGCGACGCTCTCGCAGCTCGATTCGTCGATACAGATCTCGACGTTGCGGAGGCCGACCTTGGAGGTTATGTCGCCGTTTATCCCGATGAGCCACGAGTTGGAGAGGGCCGCAATGACGAGCAGCACCGTTGCAACGGCAGCGGCGCCCAGTCCGAGTTTTGTGCCTGAATCCATAGGGAGGTTAGCGTATCACTTCTTCGCGCGGGCTAGCTCGTCGCACAATGGAGGGCTGCCACCATGGCCCGCGCGGCTTCTGTGGGGCCAAATCCTTTGACGCGTCGACTCGTCACTTCTGTGAAGGACTCCTCTGCGATATCTGGTCTCCTGGCGAAGATGCGATCCTCGGAATCGTCGCACGATTTCGAGGACGTGGCTATAGTGCGCCGCGGAGACACCAAGGATGCAAAAGAACAACAAGTTTCGAGAAGCACTGGACTATCACCAGAAGGGCCGACCCGGCAAAACCCAGATCCAGGCCACCAAGCCGACTGCCACCCAGAATGACTTGAGTCTGGCCTATTCTCCAGGAGTCGCTGGGCCCTGCATCGAGATTGCCAAGAACCCCGACGATGTATTCAAGTATACCAATCGCTCGAATCTCGTCGCGGTCATCACAAACGGGACGGCAGTTCTCGGCCTGGGCAACATTGGTCCCGCAGCCTCCAAGCCCGTGATGGAGGGCAAGGCGGTTCTCTTCAAACGCTTTGCCGATATCGACGTCTTCGATCTAGAACTCGATACCGAAGATCCTCAGGAGATTATCCGAGCGTGTCAGCTACTGGAACCAACGTTTGGAGGCATCAACCTCGAAGACATCAAGGCACCCGATAGCTTCATTATCGAAGACACCTTGCGCGAGACGATGGGAATCCCCGTCTTCCACGATGATCAACATGGCACCGCCATCATCGCCGGCGCGGGCCTTCTAAATGCTTGCGAACTCACGGGCCGTGACATCGCAACGACCACGGTCGTAGTAAACGGTGCCGGAGCTGCGGGCATAGCCACCGCCAAGTTCGTGCTCGAACTGGGAATCTCCCCGGAGAACCTCCTCATGTGTGATTCCCGCGGTGTCATCCATGATGAGCGGGAAGGCCTCAATGAGTACAAACAGCAATTTGCCGTGAAGACCGAGGCTCGTAGCCTGGCTGACGCAATGAAGGGACTGGATGTCTTTATTGGAGTCTCCGTCAAGGATGCGGTCACCCAAGACATGGTCAAGAGCATGGCGGACGATTGCATCGTCTTCGCTCTCGCCAACCCTGATCCGGAGATTCCCTACGAGAAAGTGAAGGAAGTACGCCCCGACGCCATCGTAGCTACAGGACGCACCGACTATCCGAATCAGGTCAACAACGTGCTCGGTTTTCCCTACATATTCCGAGGTGCGCTGGATGTGCATGCGACTACGGTTACCGAGTCGATGAAGGTTGCCGCAGCCAAGGCCATCGCGGCTCTGGCTCGTGAGCCAGTCCCCGACTCGGTGCTCTCGGCCTACGAGGTGAACACCATCGAGTACGGCAAGGACTACATCATTCCCAAGCCGTTCGACCCAAGGGTGCTCGGTATTGTGGCACCTGCTGTGGCTGCTGCTGCGACCGAGGCTGGCGTTGCCAGGTGCCCTCTTGATTCTGTACAGGCATATCAGGAGGAGTTGCAAGCGCGGTTTGAGTCGCGCTACGGCGTCATGCGCAGCATCACGGTTCGCGCGAAGAAGGAGCCGCAGTCGATAGTCTTTCCCCAAGGCGCGGATTTGCGAATTCTTCGGGCGGCGCGAAGGCTCGTCGACGAGAACATTGCTCGTCCGATCATTCTAGGCAGGCAGCCGAAGTTCGAAGCCGCACTAGCAGAGCTTGGCATCGACGGGGCAGGCATCGATTGCATCGACCCCCGAACCCGGGATGCACGTCGTGAGAGTTACGGAGAGGCCTACTTCGCAGAGCGTGGTAGGAGAGGCATCACCGCTTCTGACGCCCAAGCCGATCTGAGCAATCCCTATATCTACGCCGCTGTGATGTTGCAGCAAGGTGACGCAGACGCCCTCATTGGCGGCCTCACAACCTACTACCCGAAGACGCTCAAACCGGTTCTTGAGATGGTGCCGATGGAGGAGGGGAGGACCACCGTTAGTGCGGTCTATATTCTCCTTATCAACGGCCAGCCCTACTTCCTTGCCGATTGTGCTGTAAACCCAGAGCCCACCGCGGAACAACTTGCCGAGATTGCCCTCTCCGCAGCCAAGGTGGCACACGATTTCGATGTGACTCCAGGGGTGGCCATGATCAGCTACTCCAACTTCGGATCAGCGAGGGGGGAAGAGGTTGTACGTCTGCGCAAGGCCATCGAGCTGTGCCAGGCACAGGAGCCAGACCTTGTAATCGATGGAGAGATGCAGGCCGATACAGCAGTGGACGGTGCTCTCTTGCGACGTCGACACCCATTCTCGACTCTAAATGGTGCTGCCAACGTACTCGTCTTTCCGAACCTCACCGCAGCCAACGCAGCGTACAAGCTCTTGCACCGGTTGGGTGGGGCAGAGGTGATTGGGCCAATTCTCACAGGGCCGTCAAAGGCCGTGCACGTTGCGCAACGCGATGCAGAGGTAGGCGACATCGTGAACCTGGCAGCCATCGCGGTGATCGACGCTCAGCGCAAATAGGCTCGTGCTGGCTACATGGCTCGTCTTGTTCAAGATCTCTGACGTCTTCGTTCTGAACACCTGAGCGGCAAGAAGAGGATGTCGGCGTTTCCTTGGCTCAGCTCATTCCACTCAGAGCACTACATGCTTGCGCTGCGTCGGAAGGAGAATTTCGCCTTGGTGCGGACGTATTCACCGCCGACTTCCAGGGTCGGGTGGGCGAGGAAGTTAATGGGACCTGAGACTGGTCCTGGTGAGATCGAAAGGTCACGCCCGCGACTTAGCTCGATTCGGTTGGCTGGGTGATGACCAAAGTAATAGGTTGATAGGCTTGTGTACTTATCACCCTCGCTCACATCGATAGGCCACCATTTCCCGTCGGCGTAGAACTCCGCCCAGCAGTGGTATCCCGCGATACCGCCTTCGTCTCGCGCTGAAGGGATGGCGGCGCCCACGGCAAAGCGTGCCGGAATACCAACTGCGCGCGAAATCCCGATGAAGTAGGAGTGGTAGTCACTGCAGTTTCCTGTGCGACTATCACAGGCATAGGCGGCGTCGCCTTCTCCCCATTTGTCGCCGACCTTCTTGTAGGCCATTCGATCCATAACGTGGTCGTAGAGGGCTCGCGCGCGAGTCAGGTCTGTCTTCTTGCCGCGAACTGCCTGCTTTCCCAGTCTTTTCATTTCATCAGTGATCGGGATTAGTAGGTCGGATTTCAGGTAGCGATCCGGCGACTCCAGCGCCTCTGCGTAGGAGGACTTTTCGGTGCGTTTGACCGCATAGCGCATCTCGATGGTGGTGCCGCTGTCCTCTGGGGTGAGATCCAACATGAGAATCTTGTTTGCGTGCGCAGCATCGTCGAGCATGGTCCGAGCGGAGGGAGCTTGCAGCGAGAGAACCTCCACCGTTTGATACGTGTCACTTATTGGTATAGGCAGCCACATGCGTCCGGCCTGCTTCATCTCGGGTAGCGTGACGCGGTACTCGAATTCAAAAGTGTCTTCATCTTCGATGACGCCCTGGAGCTTGGCAGAGGCTTCATCCATGGACACGCGGTGCCATGTCTTGTCTTCTTTTTGATCCCACGCGTAGAGTGGTTTCCCATTGATCTTGTGGACGGTTGTCTCGGTTACCACCATGTCGTTTGGAGGGCCGGCCAAAAAGAAGTCGACGTCATAGACCTCGCCATCGACATCAACGAGATCGACGCAGGCGAAGTTTCTATCCGTGCCCAGGCTTGCCAGGTATTCGATGTGTACGCGTACGAGCTTGAGCCGCAGTTCACGGTCTTCGTAGGGAAAAGAGAAGTAGCCTCCATCAGCGCTCGATTTGGCGGCAATGTGCTTCTCGATGCCTAGCTGAATCTCTGGCGTAACGGCTCGCGTGTTTAGCGAGGCATGTTCCTCAGGCGCCTGGAGCGTTGCATTGGCTGTCTTGGACTCTGCTTCGGTTTTGGCAGTGGGGGCTGGACGTCTATTCGCTTCCTCGCCGAAGGAGTTACAACCACCAACGGTAGAGGCAAGCCCAATCACCACGATCGTCCTCATTCGGCACGAAGCCAATGCCTGGTAAACACTCGATTTCATCTCGCTACCTTCTCTTTCACAGTGTTTGGCTCGCCGTGCTGAGTGCGCGGCGGCCATTCTGACTGCCCTGGCTTAGTTAGGGTGATCGCTCGTCGGGTGGTCGCTTGGATGCTCAGGCTTTGCGGGCTCCGTTGCAGGATCCTCTGCGTTGGAATCTCCGTCTTCATCGTCGCTATTTGAGTCCTCTGAGTCCTTCGCTGGCTCCGCCTTGGGGCTTGTATCGGCGGGCTTGCTGTCCTTCGCACAGCTTGCGGCGGGGAGGGCGAAGAATGCGCCGGCGGCAGCTAGCAACACAGTGTTTAGAAGTCTTTTCATTTTGATATTCCTCTTCTTGGGGCGACTCGGCTATCAATCGACAGCAGCCCTAGTTCACGGTGTAGCCCGCATCTGAGCTCACCTACGCATCGTGATTCTCATCGATTCAACGAGACGGTATCAGGGAATGCGCCCTTGATACTCGAAGGGGCAGTGAAAATCTCTCGATTTGCGGCTAGCGGTGCATGGGTTGGCCTACGAACTCTACACGCCACCTAGCCAGCGCCCCTGCCTCCCCGCGAGAGGGCAATCGGGCCTATCTGCTATTGCCTGAATGACCCTCCAATATATTGGGGGAGCGGTCGCGAATGCGTCGCCTGGCAGCGCGAGCCTTCGGGAATCAGTACTCCCCTAGGTGAGTTTTGGCGAGGGTGAGGGGGAGGGTGAGTCCCGCGAGGTGATTGGGCCAAATTCTCACTGGGACGTAGAAGGCAAAAGCTCCTGCACCGTGTGATCGACGAGGTCTGCTCTCTGGTGATTGGTGAAACAATCTGCGAGTCGCTGGCTCAGACGCAAACGCTGATCAGCCAAGCGAAGAACAAGTCCGCCGCCATCGCGGCTAACACTACTGCGGCCAATTTTCTCATTTCGGATTCTTGCCAGGAGGCGGTTGTGCGCTCTTCGGTTGCAGCCTCAGGCAACAGGGGCAACGAGGCAACCAACGAATCAAGATGAGCCTCGCCAGAGCGATCCTTATCGT
>JAAEPE010000487.1 GCA_024222395.1 Myxococcales bacterium | reverse complement strand
GCGTAGCGCATCTCCGTAGTTGTTCCCTTGCGAGATTTGCTACCTCGAAGATGGCAATCCTCTCGCAGAACAACGACAAGCTTCGCTTCTTTCCAACGGTCCAATAGCGGTAGCATGCAACCGTCTGTTTGCACACTGAGCCTCTGTGCGACCGGACGGTTCGGGACGAGTTCCTCATGCAACGCGACGCCGGCTACCCATACAGCGTCACTGCCCACGCGCTCTGTCACACAACGGAGCAAGTTGGTCGAAACCTCCAAGCCGTAGTGAAGCGCTATACGTTCGGCTGCTTCGGCGTGTGGCTCGTTGACTGAAAAGTCGATCAAGCGTTTTTCCAGAGCCTCGCTTACCTCGCCTTTCTCTCGTAACTCCAACTTCCGATCCAGGGGATAGAAGCCCTTCTCGCAGCTACCGCAGTAATGGTAGTGGCGCCGAAGTCTGTGCCCCCCGAGAGCGTGTAGATCGTCCTGGCCCGATTCTTTACTCGAATCTTCGCCATCGTTTTGCACACGGGGCATGGTGCTTCCCCTGAGGTTTGCTC
>JAAEPE010000486.1 GCA_024222395.1 Myxococcales bacterium | reverse complement strand
GTCTACTGCATTCCCTCAAATTCAGTTCTGCCTCTGCCGCACGAGCCGGGGGTCCTCTACTTTGCCGATTTCTACAGGCCACTCTGGATCGCGGTGGCTGCCACGCTGGGGAGTGGGATCGCAGCATTCTCCGACTACGCCGAATAGACTCAAGATCGCACGCAGTGAACGCCGATTGCTGAAGCTGCTGGTGAAGCGGCATCGCGCGGTGCATGTGGTGATCCAGCGAGCGAAAATCGTGCTCATGGCGCATCAGGGGCTTGGAACGAGGGAAATCTCGGAGGGGCTGAGCTGCTCCTGTCGCAACGTGCGCAAGTGGAAGGCACGTTTTTCGGCGAACCCATCAGCGGAGTCGTTGGACGATCAGGAGCGCAGTGGTCGACCTGCGCAAATCCCAGTTGAGATCCGCTGCAAGCTCGTGCAGATCGCCTGCGAGCGGCCTGCGGCTCAAGAGTCTCCGGCTCCGTTACGTGACGTCTGGACGTTCGAGTCGCTTGCTCGATCACTTGAATAGCAAACCGGCTATCGGCTGAGCGTTTGTGAAGTGGGTAGAATCTTGCGTTTTGAGAAGGTCCGGACACATCGCATTCGGCAATGGCTCAAGAGTTCAGACCCGAACTTCCTGCCCAAGGCGAAGCGCATCTGCAACTTGTACACTAACCCTCCGAAGAATTCTGTTGTTATCTGTGTGGACGAAAAGCCGATGCAGGTGTTTGAGCGAAAGCATCCCACACGCGTGGACCCTCGCGATGGCTCAGTTCGCTATGAATACGAGTACAAACGGCACGGCACACAGTCTTTGTTCGCTGCATTCAACGTCAAGACTGGCAGCATGTTCGGCGGAGTTGTGCTGCATCGCACTGCTGATGCGCTGGTGTCGTTTATGAACGCGCTCGCTCGTCGCTACCCCAAGAAGAAGATCTACGTCGTCTGGGACAACCTCAATACCCACTACGATGGGAAAGGAGAGTGAGCGGCCTGACGGCAAACGCCTAGTGAAGACCGAGATCACCGCGACTCGCCGAGGCGGTCCGTATAGCATCGAGGTCGAATACGTGCTCGCCCGGCAGGGAAAGAGCTGGCAAGCTTCAGACGTCGCAACTGATGGCGTGGGCTTGGTCGAGAACTACAGGGCCCAAGTTCAACAGCATCATCAAGAAGAAGGGCTTTGAAGGGCTCCTGGGGTTGATGCGAAAGCGCCACGGCAAGGCCAAGTAGCGCAGCAGGTAGTGAGGCTCTCCGCCTCCGGCCACGTAGGGTGACTGTTATGTAAGCAAGAGCTGGCATCTGTGGGCCTTGGGAGGCAAAAGACACGGGTTCAGATTGTCTCTGCCGGACCAGCGGTTGCTCTTGTTCTCAGATTTCACCATGTTCACCTTGCCGCACAGCTTGAGTCTGTCCCAGAACGCACTAGGAGCTCGGGCCCAGGACAACTAGATGGACCTCTTACTCATCGTTGCGCCGGCCATCGTCCTTCTCGGACTGCACGTCGCGGGATTCTCGACCTACAGCGCTCTGTACGCGCTAGGCAAAGCTCCTGCGGTTGCAGGTCTTGAGGGCAAACGCTTCTCTCTTGGCAGGCACTTCATGGTTTATTGGCACTGGTCCCTCTCGCCGTTCGAGCTATTCCTCGTTCGAAAGCGCGTCTCGCCCAATGCCATCTCGTTCGTCGCCATGCTGGTGTCCTTCACGAGTGGCCTAGCAATCGCCACGGGGCACTTGGCGACCGGCGCGTGGCTCTACGCTCTATCTGGCACGTTGGATATCGTTGACGGGCGCCTGGCTCGCGCCACGGAGCGATCCTCTGCCGCCGGAGGCTTTCTCGACTCGGTAGCGGATCGGTGGAGTGAAGCTGCCGTGTTCATTGGATTCGCTTGGCTGCTCAAAGACACCAACTGGTTTCTCGCCGTGATCGTGGCCCTCGCTGGCTCGATGATGGTGAGCTATGTTCGAGCCGCGGGCGAGGTACGAGGAACGCTGCTCGATGGCGGCCTCATGAAGCGGCCCGAGCGAATTGTAGCCGTCGCCGCGGGAACGTTTGCCTGCGCCATTCTGGCTTCGATCCCCAGCACCATCCACCTCGTTCCAACTGTGATGGGGAGCGTTCTTGCAGTTGTCGGCGTGGGCTCGATGCTCACCGCTGTAGGGCGCTGGATTCGTGGATACAAGAATCTCCACGCCATGGAGATGGCGGCCTGTGCAAAAGCGCAGATTCCGCGCAAGACTCCCGCAGAGGCTGTTGGAGTCGTTCTCGGAGCAGACTCCCGTTCCAACATAGATGTGCCCGTACAAGCTCAGGCTGCCGCACCACTCGGCGTTGTGGCTGCCGGAGCCGAGAGCAGCGCGAGCGCAACCACACACCTCTAATTTCCCCCGGCGGGCTCTTGCTTTGAGTTGCGACCCGGGCAAACTATACAGCAAATCTGCGCGCTGTCTTACGCAGGCATTCTCAGAAGATACAGGACCGTAATGTCTCTACAACCAAATCCAAATCTCGGCGCGCCGAAGGGCAAACTCGGCATTCTCATGCCCGGTCTGGGCGCTGTCGCCACTACCTTCATTGCCGGCGTTCACGCTGTCCGCCAAGGAATGGCCAAGCCAATTGGCTCTCTCTGCGAGATGGGCACTATCCGGCTCGGCGCTCGTCCAGACAACAACGTCCCGACGATTCGCGAATACGTACCTCTAGCCGAACTCGACGATCTGGTGTTCGGTGGCTGGGATTTGTTTGATGAGAATTGTTATGAGGCGGCTATTGAGGCTGGTGTTCTAGAGAAGGAACTCTTGAACTCTCTCAAAGAGCCTCTCTCGGCCATCAAGCCAATGAAGGCCGTTTTCGACCAGAGCTACGTGAAGCGCCTGCGAGGCGAGCACATCAAGACAGGCACGTCCAAGATGGACTTGGCTGAGCAGCTGATGGAAGACATGAAGAGCTTCCAGCGTGACAACAACTGCGATCGCCTGGTTGTCGTCTGGTGTGCTTCCACCGAGGTGTACCGCGAGCTAACAGCGGTTCACGCGAATCTCGCCAGTTTCGAAGAAGGCCTGCGCAAGAGCGACGATGAGATTGCTCCATCACAAATCTATGCCTACGCCTGCTGCAAGATGGGCGTTCCGTTCAACAACGGTGCTCCGAATCTGAGCGTAGACATTCCGGCCATCCAGGAACTCGCACGGGAAACTCGTACCCCGATCTCGGGCAAGGATTTCAAGACCGGCCAAACACTCATGAAGACCATCTTGGCTCCGGGATTCAAATCTCGCCTCCTTGGTATCAAGGGATGGTTCTCCACCAATATCTTGGGGAATCGCGATGGCGAGGTGCTGGACGATCCCGGCTCCTTCAAAAGCAAAGAAGTCTCCAAGCTGAGCGTGCTCGACTCGGTTCTTCAGCCTGAGAAATATCCGGACCTCTACAAGGACCTCTATCACAAGGTTCGCATCAACTACTATCCACCCAGGGGCGACAACAAAGAGGGCTGGGACAATATCGATATCTTCGGTTGGCTCGGCTACGAGATGCAGATCAAGGTGGATTTCCTCTGCCGAGACTCGATTCTCGCCGCGCCCCTCGTGCTCGATCTGGCGCTCTTCTCCGATTACGCCAAACGGGCAGGAATGCACGGTATTCAGGAGTGGCTCTCGTTCTACTACAAGAGTCCAATGACACCGGACGGCCTCTACCCAGAGCACGACCTCTTCATTCAGCTGGCAAAGCTTAAGAACACGCTGCGCTTCACACGAGGTGATGAGCTGATCACCCATTTGGGTGCCGAGTATTACGAATAGCTCGTGACTCGCTAGAGAAAAGGCGTATTCCAGAGCGTCAGATCTGCGCTGCCCACGATGGGTTCCCCTGCGACACTGCTGGCCTCTTGCAAGGTCACGGTGCCAGCGGCGAGCTCCGCGCGTTCAAATTCACTAGACCGCCGAGCGTAAACAATGATCGGCCTGATGGCCCTGCTTTCCCAATTGCAGCGTTGCTCATTTCGTCATTTGCCCCGGCAAAATCCTCATTCGCGCCTTGCACTCGAAAAGAAATGACTCGCCATTTCTAATCATCCTTTATGCTCGGCAGTCTAGGCGAATGGCAGCGCCTTGTGCCCAAGAACCAGTAGCCGCTTGAGGTAGGTATCGAAAACCAAGGTACAAGCTACAAAGAGAAGAACCCACGGCCATAGGTCCTGCGTGTACTTGATGCGCTCATCGCCTGGATCAAAGAGCTTGGGCGCATCAACTTGCTTGTGGCCGGCGCTAATCGTCGCGGCTTGAAGAAGCACCTCGGTGTTGACGCTTGTTTTCAAATACTCGGCAGGATAGGGTAGCGAGACAGAGCCCATCGATTCGGCCACCGTCTTGCCATCGCGCTTATGCACTGCCTTGAGCAAATAGCTGCCATAGCTTCGAACAGCGAAATCGGCCAAGTATCGGCCAGCCGCATTCTGATGCATCGTGATGGTCTCGACGGCCTTTGAGCTCTTTGGATCGATTACCTCGAGCGTGGTTTCGAGCTCGTTGACAAACTCATCGTCGTCATCGATGGCGTCCACCACGATGCGTGCACGTCCGTCCTCCACCAAGGCACTTAGATCGTAGCTATCGAAGACCTTGCGGCGCATGGTCGTGCGAACCACCTGTGCCCAGAATTTTGGAAAGCCAGACCAACGCAGCCAGTTGACACTCCAGCGATTCTTGACGTCGCTGGTCCAAGCCGTACTCGTACCGGCGCCAACGCGCCAGCGCACTAGGAGCGGCTCTCCGAGATTCGAAATGAGAACAACCTCGGATGTGGGTTTTGGCTTGGTTGTCACGTAGCCGCGAAGCGGCGGCGCATTTGCCACGCCCGTGCCCTCGATCATGGCCACCCTCTTGTTGATGAGAGCCTTGATGTCGTCTTCCACTAGTGCAGATTTCTGCGCCTCGGTTGTCTCTTTCATGAAGATGCGCGGAAGAGCCGCGAGGTCATCTGTCATGTAGAGGCGACCATCTCCATTGTCTGTGACGAGTTGAAGCAAGCTCTTGTCAGCGCTTCCAATGCCGACCGCAGATACCGTGATTCGCGAGGCACGCATGTCTTGTACCAAGTCGCTGAGGCCTTCGTCGGGCGCCTTGCCATCGGAGAGAAGGATGACGTGTTTGATCTTTGCGTTGGTGGTCTGCAAGAGCTCGTGGGCTTCGCGAAGGGCAGGGCGTACGTCGGTGCCGCCGCTTGCCGAGAGACGGCTGATGTCGGAAGATATGCGCATGCGGTTGGAAGCACGCTGCATCCTCACAATCTTCATTGGCTGCTTATCAAACGCGATGACTGTGATGAGGTCTGAAGGAGAGAGCACCTCGGCCGTGGCTCGAGCAGCCTCCTTGGCCGCTTCGAGCTTCTGTCCGCTCATTGAGGCAGAACGGTCGATTACGAGTGCGATGGCGACGTGTGGCTGTTCGCGCTGCTTCTCGCCATCAAAGGAGACCGGCATGATCTTCTCGAGTCGGGTGTTCTGATAGCCGCCAGAACCGAAAGAGTCCTCTCCGCCAGACATGATGAGGCCGCCGCCGATCTTGCGCACGTAGACCTCAAGAGCCTTCATTTGCGCCATACCAACAAAATGCGCGGGAACGTCTGAGATAAATACCAAGTCGTACCTCTCTAGCTCCTTGGGAGTGGAGGGCATACCTCTGGGACTTCTCACTTCTACGTCAATATTCTCGTGCTCTAGCGCCTTCTCGAAGTAGCGAGCACTACTTGGGTTGCTAAGGGCGCTGCCTTCGACGTAGAGGACTCGCGGCCGCCCTCGCACGGGGGCCGTCATCACTGAGGCGTTGTTCGCCTCTTCCGTATCGTGGGCCGCACCGCTCATACGCAGCGTATAGGTGGTGTGTCCCGCGGCTTTTGCCTGACTCTTGAACGTGACCCAGTTCGCACCCTCTCGAAGCTTGACCTTCTTGCGCGGATCTAGGGCGTTGGGAAAGTCGTCTTGCTGCAGTCGCAAATTGACCTCATCGTCGTGGGTTGACCAGATCTCAGCCTTAATCTCAAACGGCGCTCCCACCTTGATTTCGTCTGGCAACCGGAGAGATGCGATGTGCACCTCTTGTGTTTGGCCGACATCGAAAGTCTTGAAGGAAATCGGTACACCCATCTCCAAGGCCCGATAGCTCTCGGAGAGTAGGTCTCCGTGGGTTTGATTGCCGTCGCTCAGCACCACCATCCGCGGAAGGTAGCCATCGGGATAGATGCCATAGGCCAACTGAACTGCCGCCTGGATATTGCTGCCAGCACCTGCACCCTCGTGTCTGGCAATCGAGGTGGACTTGCCATCTCGCAGAAGTTTGGGGCGCTCGGCGAAGGTGATGAAGTAGACTCGGTCTTGCTCGCCCTTGGCCTCTTTCACCTGTTTGGCGAATGCCCGGGTTTGTGAGAGTTGGGCGTCGCTAACCGATTCGGAAACATCGACGATGACCACCGTGGCGATCTTGTTGTCACTGCTTGTCCACGTTGGACGGGCTAGTGCTGTGGCAATGCCGACAACTACCAGCGAGCGAAAGGCTGTGCTGATGTACTGCTGGACGTCACTCACATCCGTGAGTGAGAGCGTGCGAACTACGAAGAAGTAGGGCACCATGGCCGCCAGGTAGAACCACTTCGGAGCCAAGAAATCGATCGGCTTCTCGAACCACCTGATACGCACGAGACCCGCGTGAGGCTCGACGTAGGCGTGAATCAAGAACACGGTGAGCCCCGCAAGGACGAGTGCGACGATACTCTTGACGAGTAGGCTCTTGGCTTGGGCGTTCAAACTGTGATCCTTCTGTTGAAGGTGTACCACTCAACCAGCAAGAGGAGCAGCACCATGAGACAGAGATATATCCACAGTGATTGCCGTGGCGTTGCCGTGCCAGGCACGGGGCGCTCAAGCTTCTGACCGGCAAGTAGGAGTTCTGCCGATGGCTCGATATCACTCTCAAAGGCGTTGCTGAGGTTGGCAGCGACTTGGATCTCGGCAACCTCTTCACCGCCCTGCATAGCCACCAGCTTGTGCACTCCCACCTCGGCGGCAAAGAAGGTCGCATAGCCTTCCCGCAGAGGAGCCTTCTGCTGGGCGCCGCTCGGAGTGGTTACCGCGACCTCAGAGATGCCGTAGGTTCCGTCGAGAGGCACTCTGGCGGGCCGTCCAGTCGTGTAGGTCGTGATCAGGTCCGAGTCTGCACCGGCAAACCAATCTAGGGTGTTGACCATGAGGAGGGGGAAGGCGACGCGCAGCATGATATCGGTGCCCTGGAGGCCGAAGCCAAAGGCGGCAACCTTGCGGCGCCCTTCCTTCTTTGCAGCGGCGACAGGCGATCTAATGGATTTGAATAGCGCCACTTCGGCAGCGCTGGTGTCCACAGAGAAGGTATCGAGCACGTCGAAGTTGACGTCGTCCATCTCCAGCCACCGGGTGACCGGGTGGGTTTGGCTCACTTGCGTAATGCGTCCTCGCTCGAGAGTGCCGTGGATGGGAAAGGGGCTATGGGGGCCAAAGGGCTTGAAGTAGAGCAGGTGTGTCGGCGCGGGTACTACGTTCTCCGGCGCATAGCCGTGATAGATCGCGGCGTCGTAGGTAGGCAGCTCACCACTGGTGAGCGCTGTCTCGTACTCTGCTGGAGTGAGCTTGTCTACGTCGAGATGCTCGAAGATGAGAAGGGCTCCCTCCATGTAGAGATTGTCCTCGGAGACGAGTAGAACGGTCTGGCGTTTGTTCTCCGGCATCAATGCCCAGGCCTCATCGTCGAGGGCGAAGGCATCCGAGGCCCCGTCATCGATAGTCTCGATCTGGGCCCTTAGTACACTATCGTCGCCACCACCCAGGTCCGGGTAGATCTTGGTGATTTTCTGGCCAGGGGCGAGTTGGAGTTCTTTGACGTTGATCTCTGAGTCTCCGCTAAATAGCACTAGCCGCCGCGTCACAGGCTCTTTAGAGAAGTTCTGGATCTCGATGAATACCTCGTAATTGAGCTTGTTGCTGATGTAGCGGCGGACGTTAAAACTGATGATGCCGACGTTGTCTGTGGCCTGTCCGACTGGTTGGTAGCGCACGTCGATGCCTTCTAGATCGACTGTGGCTAGCTCTTTGTGCACGAAGCTGGGAGTGCCTTCACTGCTGGGCGTCTCTTCGCTGCCGTTCCACGTGGCGCTCGCTAGGGCATCTTCTGGGTAGGCCCCGTCGCCCACCAAGATGATGAGCGGGTTTTTGCGCCAGCGGAGAGCATCCGCCGCAGCTCCAAGGCTGGTGGTGAGACTTGCGGGTGTATCGCTCGCTTTGATTGTCGAGAGAGCCTTTCTGTGTTTGGCGAGGTCGCCGTGAAAGCGACTGAGGGGCGTGGCTCTTCCATCCATGCGCATGATCATGATGGCATCCCCTGCACTCATGCCGTCGAGCAAGAGCCCTACTTGCTCAATCGCAGCATCGAGACGACTGTCCTTGCCTTCATCTCCCTCATCGATGGTCTTCATCGAAGCCGATGCATCTACGATAATGACGACGGCTCGCGACTCCTCCCGAGCTCCGCCGAACTCCGGCTCAAGAGCCGCAACGAGCAGCAGGCCGACAATGGCCACCAGCAACAAAAGCGACAAGAGGCGCTTTAGATGTCGCCACAGAGATGTCGCTTCCTTCTCCTTTAGGACGCGCTGCCAAAGGGTCGAGAAGGGGACTTCGAAGTGCCTGCGGCGCATCTTGAGGATGTAGGCGATGACCAAGAGGCCAGCTAGGACTGCAGCGACCGTCGCTATTGTGCTGGTGGCGATGGGAGCTAGGAGGTTCACTTGAGGAACCCACCTTGCCGGAAGATTGTGAGCACGAGTTCGTCGAATGCTATCTTGGTATGCGTCCGGAAATAGGGAATGTTCTTTGATGAGCAGAAGTCGCTAAGTTCGGCGCAGTATTTCTCGTGTTCGCGCTTGTAGGCTTCGATTAGCGACTTGGATACTGTTATTTCCTTTGCAGCCCCGGTTTCGCAGTCGACTAGGGTTAGGTCGCCGTGGAAGCTCGGATTGACCTCTTTCTCGTCGTAGATTTGCAGGACGAAGGGCTCGAAGCCGTTGTATCGCAGGCTGTTGATTCCCTCTTCGAAGCCGCTGGGATCGTAGAAGTCCGAGATGACGATGACCAGCCCTTTGCGCTTGTAGCGGTGAATGAAGCTCTGGGTCGCGACTTCGAGCTTTGTTGGACCACCGGCTTCGATGCCGCGAAGGAAGTCGAAGACTTTGAATATTCGCCCCTTGCCTCGCGCGACAGGGAGATGAGGATGCAGGTTCTCTGAGAAGGGCACGATGCCCACTCTGTCGAGATTTGCGAGGCCCACGTAGGTGAGAGCTGCCGCCATTTGCATGGCGTAATGCAATTTGAGCGGGTTGCCTATGAGCATCGACTTGCTCGCATCCATGAGGATGTAGATGTGCAAGTCCTCCTCCTCCTCGAAGAGCCGGAGAAGGAGTTTGTCGATGCGTCCGTAGACATTCCAATCGATGTAGCGGAAGTCGTCCCCCGTTGAGTACTTGCGGTGATCCGCGAACTCAATTCCAGATCCGATCTTGCGCATTCGTCTGTCGGCACGGTTCTGCCCCACAAATGTCTTGCGTGACACCATATGCAGGTATTCGAGCTTCTTCAGAAACTCTTCGTCAAAGAGCGAGGACCTATCGTCTTCGATCTTTGCGGCTTTCTTTGCTCGGGCTGCCACCTGCTTGCAGCCTAGAGTGACTCGGGAAGGCGCTCAATGATGTCCCCGAGTATTGCATCAGGATCGATGCCCTCTGCCTCACCTTCGAAGTTGAGCATGATGCGGTGGCGCAGGGCGGGGCGCGAGACGTGGCGAATATCATCTATGGATACTGCGAAACGCCCTTCGAGCAGTGCGCGAATCTTTGCTGCCAGAATGAGCGTCTGCACGCCGCGGGGTGAGCCACCGTAGCGCACGTACTTCTTTGTTATCTCCGTGCTTTGGTCTGTATCCGGGTGTGTGGCCTGCAGCATGCGGATGGCGTAGTCCTGAATCTCGCGAGAGATGGGCACCCTGCGAACGACGTTGCGCATTTTCAAGAGCTCGGCACCGCTGAGCACTGCCTGTGGCGTTGGCTTCTCGTCGCTCGTGGTGCGGTCGATGATCGTATGCAGGTCTTCTCGCGTGGGAAACTCGACGCGAAGCTTGAAGAAGAATCTATCGAGCTGAGCCTCGGGGAGGGGGTAGGTTCCCTCCATCTCCAACGGGTTCTGCGTCGCCAAGACGAAGAATGGTTGCTCTAGTTGGTACGTCGTCTTGCCAACGGTAACGGACCCGTCTTGCATCGCCTCGAGCAGTGCACTCTGCGTCTTCGGAGTTGCGCGGTTGATCTCATCGGCGAGTAGGATGTTTGAGAACACCGGCCCCTTCTGGAACTCAAAGGCCTTTCCGCCTGTTGGTGTTTCGACAATCATGTTGGTGCCGACAATATCAGCGGGCATGAGATCTGGCGTGAATTGGATGCGCGAGAAGTCTACGTGTAAGCACTGACTCAGCGTCTTCACGAGCATGGTCTTTCCGAGCCCTGGGACGCCTTCGAGGAGTGCGTGACCGCCACCCAATATCGTCATGATGACGCCTTCGACAATTTCGTCCTGGCCGACGATCATCGTTCCGATTTCGTCCCGTAGTCGGCGCAGATCTGTCACGAAGCCCGCTACGATGGCCTCGACGTTGGCGGTATCTGGGGCGCTGGAATCTGACTTGGTTTCGTTCATTGCTGTTGGTTCTTCTTCTCGTTCATGCCCGCATGTTGGCGGGCGACTATTCGTGCGGGCGACTATTTCGTGCGGGCGATTCTTCTGCGGACGGTCCGCGTCGATCATTTTGTCGGGCGAATTTGGTGATAATAGCGCTGTACGTAGTGTTTGTAGCCGCTTGGCACTTTCTCTGCCTTGATGACTTCTTCAAGGACGGCCTTGTAGTGAACGAAGACATCCTCGTAGGAGCGTGATGCAAAGCCCTTTTGGGCGGCTGTGAGAATCGTCTCTCGCGTAGACGGCCCCTTGCCGCGCACGCCCTGGAGGTTCTCATCCTTGGTATTGCCCGTGGTCTTGGTTGAGTCGCCCATGAGGCTATCCGGATCGTGGCTATCGCCGTATTCCTTGCCGCCCGGCTTCTTGCCGCCCTGACCTTGGGCCTGGCCCTGGCCCTGGCCCGGTTTCTTGCCGCCCTGACCTTGGCCCGGCTTCCAGGCACCCTTCTGTCCCTTGCCGCCGCGAGCTCTGGACCCAAAGTCCTTCTTGCGCTTGCCATTGCGGCCAAAGCGATTCTTCGGGCCTTTCTTGCCCTTTCGCTTGGCGCGGCGCAGAGCCTCTTTCAAGTCGGACATCTGGGTCACGACCTTGGGCTTGTTGGCCATCTTTCGCTTGTCTTGCGAGACCTTGCCTGTTCGCCTCGCCATGTCGCGCATCGTCTTCGAAACTTCTCGGCGACTGCGCTGGCGTTGTTGCTGCTTCTGTTGCTTCTTCTGAAGCTGCTTGGCGGCCTCGCTCATCTTGCGGTGAAGCTGCTTGAGCTCTCGCTTGCTGGCGTCTTTCTGTTTCTCCTCCTGCTTGCGCTGCAGGCGTCTGAGTTCGCGCTTCTCCTTTTCGAGGCGGCGAACGGTCTCTTCCTTCTCTTCTTCAGTGCGTGATTCCTCACGCTTCTTCTCGAGCTTGCGAATGCTCTCCTGCTTCTTGCTTATGTGCTTCTGCATCTTGGCATCGCGCTTCTCTTCAGCTTTGGCCATCTTCTCAGCGGCCTTCTCCATCGCCTTGCCAAGCTGCTGCTCTTGCTTCTCCGTTGGCTTGTTGTCCTCAAGCTTCTTGGCAAGCTTTTCCATCTCGGCCTTGGCTTGCTCTAGGTCCCCGGTTTCGAGCGCCTTGCCGAGGTCCTTGGTTAGCTTGTCCTTCTTTAGCTCTTTGCCGGCCTTCTTGAGGTCGGAAACTGACTCTTCCACCGCCTCTTTCGAGCCTTCCATGTACTTCTCTTCGGCCTTGCTCAGTGCTTCGAGAATCTGCTTCTTGTTGACTTGGCCCTTCTCTGCTTGGTCTAGGAGTTTATCTAGTTTGTTGGCAAGCTCCTCTAGAGCCAAGTCCTCGTTGGCCTCTGACGTCTTGCGAAGCTCGGCCACAAGGTCGCGCACGAACTCAACATCTTCGTCTTCTAGGACGACGTTCTCTTCCGGGATGGCCCGTGGATCTTCTTCGTCGAGAATCTCGAAGGGACGCGCTTGGGTTTTGTAGGCTCCGGCTCGCACCGTGATTGTCGTCATGCCGACGGGGGCCTGCGGTGGGATCTCGAACTCCACACGCTTGGTAGTGACGCTGAGCACCTTGGCGGTTAAGGCGGTCTCTCCCTCTCCGACAAAGACCACAGTGTCGCGCGGTCCGGCAGGCGTTAGGAGGCGATTGCCGGTAGCGGTGACCACGGATCCCCCAATTGCTGCGGCGGGCACGAGCTGTGCGAGAGCGGGCTTTGGCACGTCGCGATCGATTCGAATACCTGAGACGAGAATTGCCACTGCAGCAAAGGCCAGAGCCGCTCGGCCTTCTCTCGGCCTCCGAAATGGCGTCGCGAGCTTTGGCCTTGCCTTCTCGACATGCTTGGCAGCATCGAGCATCGCGAGATGCATCATCACCTTGGTGTCCGCGTCTACAGAGTCGCTTTTCGCGTTTCTGAGTTTGTTTTCGAATGCGCAGGCGCTGGCTAGGCGATCGGAGAGCTCGCTACTGCGGTCGATCTTTGTGGCTACGAAGTTGTCGGTGAAGGGCCGAGAGGCACCAAGGAGCGCAGCCAGTGGAATCAGGCACGCTGCGGAGATGATCGCTACGAGAGCATTGCCTTCAGCGACCCAACCGAGGCGAGCTGCGACGACTACGCCCATGACAATTGCCGAGGTGGCAATCGAGGCGAGGGTGGCCCACTCCATGGCTGCCTGCATCTTGAGGCGCCGGCGAGCTGTGCCTATAACTCTGTGAATTGAGGAGGTATCGACCATGCGATATGAGCCAGTGGGCGTGTCTCTAAGGCACCGGGACTATCCGGAACCTTGGTTTAAATTGTAGCAAACATGTGAACACTCGTCGGCGCCGTGCTGTTCCTTGAACGGCAGAGATTGGGAGAAGGTCTAACGATATGCGAATTGCCGCCTACACTTGCCTACCTCTCACGAGAGGCGCTTTACAAAGTGTGGCCGGTACCGGTGACAGGCGCCACAGAAAGTAAGAGGCAGGCGCTGCTGCACAGAGCGCTCTCGTCTCGGAAGCGTGCTCGCTACAGCGAGAAGCGCACGAGAGAGAATTTGTTGCACGAGGTGTCGAGGATCTCGTGGGTCTTTTTGGCGCGCGGTGTCGGCAAGACTCCTCTTAACCCCCCTCGGGCACGCCCAGCTTCCGTGACAATGAAGTAGGTACGACCAGCTCGCTCAGGATCTTCTATCCACTTGAGGAAGGCGTCGTTCTTTGTGCTCTTGAATATGCTCTTGGCGTCGTCCCGATGGCCATACATCTCACCGGCCGTCCAAAAATCCTCGCCGTGCCAGTTGAGCTGCCAAGCGACCATGCGATCCGCATTGACTTGTTTCCACGGCCGCCGCTTGGCGCGCTGCATCTTAGCGCCACGCGCTACAAGGTCCGAGAGCTTTGCACGTTCGCTTGCTGGGACTTCAATCCAGAACTTGTTCTTGCCAATACTGGCCACCGCACCATTGAGAATAACTCTGTCGTCGGGGATGCCCGCACCGGGGACGAAAATCTGAATGCGCATTGGAGCGCCTGCAGGGAATTCGTCCGGGATGACGCTCTCTACTAGGACTTTGGAATCGCTCTTCCAGTCGTCGGCGAGATCTCGCAAGCTGTAGTACTGGTAGTCGACCCCGTGGATTTGCCGCTTGGCATAGTACGTACGATGAAGCGCGCGCTGCCCCCAGTGGGCCGCCGCCTTTGGTGTATAGCTGTGCATGACCCACAGGCCAAAGGCCATACCGGCACTGAGAAGGGTCGGGACGCTGAAGCGGCGCAGACGCTCGATACAGAGCACCACGAGTAGCAATGAGATCAGTGTGCCAAACACCATGAAGCCTGTGGTTGTGTCGACGAACCAGGGCTCACCGCTCGGCCACGGCCTGTCATAGCGATAGATCGAGAGTTCCATGATTTGCTTTTGCTCGCCCACAAAGTCGCGAGCCAATAGCCCAGCAATGGGAATGCCGACCAGAATTGCGAGGGTTGAGCGCTTGTGCCGACCACTGAGAAAGTCGTCGAGCCAGAAGCCGACGAGGACGGCGAGCGCTGGCACCACAGGCAATACGTAGTGATGGAACTTGGTCTCTGAAGCACAGAAGGTGGCGAAGCCAGCAATGGCCCAAATACCCACGAGCAGCCTCACCCGGCCATCTCGTGTGTCCTTGCGGGCGCTGTAGAGAATTCCTAGGAGCGCGGCTGGCAAGAGAGCAATCCACGGCCACATGCCGATTCCCAGTTGGGAGGCGAAGTAGTCGAAAGTGCCTGAGTCGCCATGCACACCCTTGCCAAAGCGATTGAGCATGTGGTGATTGATGTACTCATTGGACCATGCCGGCCCGTCTTTGAGGAACATCGCAAAGTGCCAGGGCAGGGCTATCAAGGCCGTGAGGATTGGGCCCCGCACAAGCTCTAGCTTCAGCAGCAGTTTCCACTCTCCGGTGATGAGGATGTAGAGCAGGCAAATGAGGCCGGCCAGCGCGATACCGGGTGGGCCCTTCGCCAGGACCGTGATGCCGATGAAGAGGAAGAACCACAGCATATTGAGCTGCTGCTTGTTGCGGACTGTGAAGCGAATCCGAGCTGGCATCTGCGGCAGCATGGAGGCCAACCATGCAATGAGCAGTAGCGTCATCGGGATTAGTATCGTGAGCGGCCCCAGTCGCACGCCTTGAGCGACACCTGGGTGTGCAGTCCCAAAGTAGTAGTAGAGATAGACCAGCTGCGCGCCCACGATGAGTAGAACCGCAGCAATCAAGACATGAAGCGCGGTAACACGTTTCCAAAACGGGCGGATTTCCTTGTTCTCTCCGTGTACTGCCATGGAAAAGCACGCAATGGCACCAATGAGGCTTGCGACCATTGGCATATCGGTGATGGCCTGCCGGGCCACCATGAAGTAGAAGGGAGAGCTAAGAAGAACGAGGAATGAAACCCATGCCACTCGCCGATTGACAAGTTTTGCCAGCATGGACCAGAGCATTGTAAGCCCGAGGACGCCGAAGAGGGCGAAGGGCAAGCGAATCGAAAATATGACCCAAGCGGAATCTGTGAGTTCACCTGAATAGCCGCCATCGGTGGCAACCCCCAGCGTCTGCATGGAGCCTGCGATTAGCCAGAAGGTTAGGACGGGCTTGGAGCGAAAACTCTGGTTCTCTGCTTGGAGGTGAACCCAGTCGTTGCCTTCGAGCATGCGTCGGGCAACCTCGGCATAGTGGGTTTCCCAAGGATCAATGAGGGTGTAACTCGACATACCCGTGAGCAAGACGACGAGAGCTATACCAATGACGAAGGCGAGTTCGTAGGGCGCTACCGATCGGTAGAAGGCGCTGAGGGGACCGGGGCCCCGTGCGGTGGCCGAGGGAAGCTCCGAGCGCGACGAATCGTCTTCGGTTTTGCTTTCGGCAGATTCAGACATCGGCAGCTGCAAAATACCGCGTTAAGACGACTTGGGTAAAGAGGGCGGTGTTACAGTTCTCGCGTGCCAAGGCACCCCATACTCTCCGGATCAATAGAGACAATGCCCTCCTCGGTGTTCGAGGGCCTCAAGATTCGGGCGCAGAACTACGACGGTCGGATCGTACCGTTTCACGTGGGAGATACGCATCTCGACCCGCCGAAACAATCGCGACTGGGTGCGCTGGGCTTCAATCTCGAATCGGCTCCAGACCTCTACAAGTACTCGCCGCCCCACGGGCATCAGGAATTTGTCGGTGCCATTCTCCAAAAGCTCGAGACCAAGAACCGGATGCGCGGCATGCGAGCTGCGAACGTTCAAATCACGATGGGGGCGACCCACGCCCTTTCTTGTGCAGTGCGAACCGCTATGGACCCAGGGGAGCACATTCTGCTTCTCGCCCCTTACTGGCCTCTCATGCGTGGCATTGCTCACAGCTGTGGCTTGCGATCAATTGAGGTGCCGTTCTCTCATGTGCTGATGCGAGACCCAGGAGCGGATGTGGAGGCTCTTCTCGAGAGCTATCTCACTCCGATGACGACCGCCATCTACTTTGCCAATCCCAATAACCCTGACGGCAAGGTCTTCACCAGAGCCGAGTTGGCAGGCATCGCTCGAGTGGCTCAGCGCCACGGGTTGTGGGTGATCTCCGACGAGGTCTACGAAAACTTCGTATTCGACGGCAAGTTCACAAGCATCGCCAGCCTTCCAGGCATGGAAGAGCAAACCCTAACGGTATTCTCCTTCTCCAAGAGCTACGGTTTGGCGGGGATTCGAGTGGGCTATCTAGCCGGGCCAGCGCGAGCGCTTCAAGGCACGCGGAAGATGGTGAGCCACACCGTTTACAATGTGCCCAGAGCTATGCAGGCTGCTGCGTTGGCAGCTCTCGTCACCGGGGATTCGTGGGTTGACTGTGCCAAGGACACGTATAGGAAGCACAGGGATATCGCACACACGCTTGTCCAAGCGCCGTGTGTGTCCCCGGGCGGAGCCACCTATCTCTTTCTCGATTTGAGCGAGTACTGCAGGGATGACGAAACGAATTGCGTTCGTATCCTAGAGCGCCTCGTCGACGCGGGGATGTTGCTAACGCCCGGAGGTGCGTTTGGCAGCCAGTATCAGAAGTGGGCGCGCATGTGTTTCACATCGGTAGATGCCACATCTCTTCGAGATGCGGTAGGGCGCCTCAACCGGGTGCTTGAGAGCTGTGCTGCCGAGGGCTGAGTATGCAGATCTCACTGTCTGAGCTCTTTGGCGTGGTCATTGAGTCTCTCGATCCCGCCGCCTTCGTAAGCAAGTATCTGCGCGAGAACAGGCTACTGCACGAGGAGGGCCCCGCTGAGAAGGTCACGTTGCTGGCTCTGGGCAAGGCGGCCTGCGCGATGGCGACGGGCGCACGTGAGGTGCTCGGCGACAGGATCAATTGTGAAGTGGTGGTGGCTCAGGACCTACCGCCCGGGGCTCCGACGCATTGGATGAAGAGTGACCACCCTGTGCCGACGGAGCGTTCGGCGGCGGCGGCCCGAGCTCTCCTGCATGCTGCCGCCAACGCGCAGGGCCCAGTGTTGGCACTGATATCCGGTGGTGGCTCTGCGCTCGCAACCCTGCCTGCAGATGGTGTGAGCCTCGAGGCCAAGGCTGCCCTTCTGGGGGCGGTCTATGCTGAGGGGAGTGATATTTCCGAGCTAAACGCAGTTCGCAAACACCTTAGCCGGATCAAAGGCGGGCGCCTGGCCGCCGCATCCGCATACCCGGTGACAACCCTGGTTCTTAGCGATGTGCTAGGGGATTGTCTGAGTACGGTCGCATCCGGGCCGACCTGCCCAGACTCCTCTAGCTATAGCGAGGCGCTGGCTATCGTACAGCGCCTCTGCCCCCAAAGGGCCGGCGGGGAGGCGCTGACGCATCTCGTTGATGGCACTCATGGTCTGCATGAGGAATCCCCAAAGCTAGGGCGCCCTGGGGATACAGCAGTACTACTGGCAGGTATGAGCAGCCTGGTCGATCATGCCGTCGTCGAAGCTGAGTCTCGTGGCGCGCAGGTTTACCGAATCTCCGAACCACTCGTTGGCTCGGTAGAAAGCGTTTGCGAGCTGCTCTGCAACGCGATTTTGGATACGCAGCATGACGAGCACGGTCTGTGGATTGGCGGCGGCGAGGCCACAATCTCATTGCCGTCGAACCCGGGGCGGGGTGGGCGCGCCCAACACCTGGCGTTGCTTCTGGCGGAACGGATATCTGGACGTCGGGGAGTTGAGATCCTGGTTGCTGGAAGTGATGGCATTGATGGCAACTCGGATGCCGCGGGCGCCTTTGTCGACGGCGCCACTTGGGAAGACCTTCTGCGTGCGAAGCTCTGTCCGCGCAAGGCTCTGGATTCTTGCGATTCGGCCCGAGTGCTCGCCTCGATCGGAGCCCAGCTGGTGACCGGCCCCACTGGTGTGAACCACGCGGATCTCGTCTTGATACAGATCTCCTAGACGGAGCAGGCTCTCCACAGGGGATGTGGTAGACAGCGGCGTGAGCGAGGCATGGACCACTTTGAAAGTGCTTGACTGGACCGCAGGCCGCTTTGAGCGCGCAGGTCAGGAGGGCACTCGCCTCGACGCACAGATCCTATTGGCCCACGTTCTCAAGTGTCCGCGGATGGCGCTTTACACGAGCTTCGATTCGCCTCTGGCCCCGGGGGAACTCACTGCCTATCGCGAGCTAATCCAACGTCGTCTCGACGGAGAACCGGTGGCCTATTTGACCGGCACCCAGGAGTTTTGGTCACTGCCGTTCTCGGTCGACGAACGGGTACTAATTCCTCGGCCTGACACGGAGACGCTCGTTCAAGTCGCCCTCGAACTCGGCGACTCCCTTCTTGGCGAAGAGGGGGGAGCGTTGCGAGTAGTGGAAGTGGCGACCGGCTCTGGAGCCGTATCGGTGGCCCTCGCTCACGAGCGCAAAGAGTGGCAATTCGTCGCCACGGACATCAGTGCAGACGCACTCGAGGTGGCTAAGAGAAACGCTGAGGCGAACACTGTAAGTGAGAGGATAGAGTTGCGGCAGGGGCACTTGCTCGAGCCGCTGGTTTCGGACTCGTTCTCACTACTGGTCTCCAATCTGCCCTACATCAGCGAGGCCGATATGAAAGGGCTCTCTGCGGATGTCTTGCACGAGCCCCACAGTGCGCTCTGTGGCGGCCCAAAGGGCACCGAACTCATTAGCGAAATGGTTGGCGGTCTCGTGCGTATCCTCGAGCCTGGTGGCTGGGCAGCTCTCGAGCATGGTTTCGACCAGGGCGAGGCGATTTGTGCCCTTGCCTCGGAAGCGGGATGCGTAGATGTTCAGACTCGTTCGGATCTCGCTGGACGGGCCCGCGTGACATTCTTTCGCATGGCGAATAGGTCGATATGAGCGAAAAGGTGGAGAAGCCCTCCGAGGGGGCGTTGGGCAAGAGTGAGGAGCGTAGCGCTGGCCGTGGCGTGCTCTTCATTGCCGCCGCCAAACTCTACTTCATGGTGATAGGTGCCGTTATTGAGTTCCGATTGCCGGCAATTGTTAGCAACGTCACCTTCGGCGCGTATGGGGTGGTCTCCTCTCTCGTCTCTCCTATCAATAATGTGCTTATCGTCGGCACGATTCAAGCCGTCTCTCGCTTCACCTCGCAAGACCCGGAAAAGGCCCGTGCGGTGCAGCGTGCGGGCTTTCGTATGCACCTCAGAGTCGGGCTACCCATCGCGGTTTCCTTCGCCGCCGCCGCACCGCTCTTTGCGAGCTTCTTCCATGATGCTCGCAAGACTGGTCCACTCATGCTGGCCTCAGGTATTCTCGCAGGCTACTCGTTCTACGCTGTCTTTGTGGGCCGAGCCAACGGCACCCGGGCGTTTCACAAGCAGGCTGGCCTCGACATGTCGTTTGCCACAATGCGGGCGGCAGGCATTCTCGGTCTCGCCAGTGCTGGGTTTGGATTGTACGGAATCATCTCCGGTTGGATTCTGGCCGTGGTCGGAATTATTCTAATTTCCAGCTTCACTGTGGGCTTGCCCGGCCGCGCTAGTCAGGACAGTGCACCGGCGCAGCCTATGCGTCCGCTCCGATCCTTCTTCCGCAGCGTCGCCCTCTACCTCGTGCTCATGAACCTCATCATGGTCATCGACCAACTTCTGCTCAAGCGAATAGCCACCGAGTGGTTTCAAGCAAATTCGTCGCAAACGCAAGCGTTTGTTGGCGACGTGATTCCCAGTTGGCTGGCCCAGGCCGCAGGCCCTCTCGACCCCTCCGATGCCGCAGACGCCCAGGTCGGCTACTACCGCGCCGTGCAAAACCTCGCGCGACTCTCCTATCAGGCGATTATCGCTGCGACGTTCGTCATCTTCCCACTGGTCTCACGCTCGACCTTCGTAAGCGACAAGGAGGCGACCCGACGCTACGTGCGCACGACCCTTCGCTACTCGGCAATCTTCGCGGCTTCCATCGGCGTGGTCTTTGCGGCCAATCCTCAGGCGCTGCTCGACATTCCCTACGCTGCAGACTACGCCTATGCAGGTGCGCCAGCGCTGGCGTTCCTGGCTCTTGGCAACGTTGCCTTTGCCATCTTCGTCATTGCCGGAACCATCTTGAATGGCTCTGGAGACACTCGACGCGCCCTCATCTGTGTGGCGATGACCCTCGCGGTGGCTGCGGTCGCCAATGCCCTGGTAATTCCACGGTTTGAGCCCGGCCGCGAGATGCTCACAGCCAGTGCAGCAGCGACCTCCGGGGCGATGCTATTGGGGGCCACTACAAGCATCTGGCTCCTGCACAGGAGCACAGGAGCGAGTTTGCCGGTACTGACGGTGATTCGACTGGCGATTGCCGGTGCCATTACCATCGCAATTGGACGTTTCTGGCCCACGGCCGGCGCACTTGGCACAATGCTCGAGTCATGCGTAATTGGATTGCTCTTCCTATTCTTGCTCGTTGTCATACGCGAGTTCGGTCGCAACGATTTGCGCTCCGTATTGGCCATCGCCAAGCGTGGCTCCTAGCGTTTCCCGCGATTCTCGCTATCGCCTGCGGTGGTGGCATCAAGCGCAATCAGGACATGATGTCCGATATCCGCTCATACAACGAGGGCTTGCGCTGGGATAAGCTGCCTCAGAGCGCAATCCACATTCCGCCAGCAGAGCGCGATGCTTTCCTCGATGAGCGTGAGCAATTGCAGGATGAGCTGCGCATCGACGACTTCGACATAACCCGGCTCAAGACCGAGGGCGAGACTCAGGGAAGAGCGAATGTTCAGATACGGTGGATTTGGCACATGGACCGTGTCGGCATCGTCAAGAAGACGACCAGCGAGCAGAGATGGAAGCGCCAAGGCAAGCGCTGGCTGATGATCGAGGAAGTCTTCGTACGTGGTGACGAAATGCCAGGGCTGGCTGAGGCGAAGGACGAAGTGGAAACCGGTACGGGCAAGTCTGGGATCGACCCTGATGGGCTACAAGGCGAGGATGATGCTCGGCCTGAGGCTAGCGCTCGCGAGGCCGCTCACCAGGACGTGGTCATGGCATTGCGACGGGCCGCAAAGCCCCATAGAATCGCCGAGTAGGCGTTTTGGCGGCGGAATTTGTTCAACGTGGTCGTCTCTGGGTAGAGCAAGGCCAGCTTCAAGAAGCCGTTCGGGTATGCCGACTCGGCTTGCTCGCCAATCCGGGAAACGTGGAAGGTCGTGTTGTCTTGGGATCCGCGCTCATGGCGCTGGCGCGCTTTGACGAGGTTCTTGGCGAGATGAAGTCTGCGCTGGACATGCAGCCAGGCAACCCCAGTGCTCTTGCGTTGCAGGGAGAGGCTCTGCTTCGCAAAGGCGATGGCTCGCGGGCGGTAGCGGTCTTGGAGCAAGCTGCGCGAGTCGCTCCGGGGGATCCATACGTTGAGCGGTTGCGTGTCGAGGCGGCAGCGGTGGCGGTAGCCGGGCCGTCGCCCTTGCTCGCTGTAAATATCGATCCAGAGCTCGAGGGCGTTGCGATTCGAGAAGAAGACGTTGCTCCGCTGGAAGTCTCTGCCGCCGACCTCATTGAGGTCGATCCCGAACTCGAAGAGCTCGACGCTGACTTGCTCATCGAGGCGACACCGATTCCGATGCCCGCGAGTGCGAAGCTCCCCGGACCGGGAATACATGGCGACAATGGGCCGTTTGTGGATCTGCGCGGTACGCGGGGTGGCGACGAAGCCCTCAATTCGATTCCAATGACGGATGCGCCGACTCCAGATCCTTCGACGCCCGATCCGGCTAGAGCACGTGCACACACGCGGGAGGCATCCCAGCCTCGGCCGAGCAGTCGCACGTTCGATTTCGACGACGAGATCCCAACGCCGGCGCGCCCGGCAACAGTCGACACTCTCTTCCCCAACGACGAGGAGCCGGGGCCACAACGACCCGCTACCATTGGCACTCTCTTCCCCGACGATACCTCCGCAGTTGAGCAGGGCTACGACTATCTTGAGTCTGCACCCACTGCGGTGCGTAACGAGGATATGGACGTCATACGGCACGGATTTGGGGGGCGCCGGCGCGGGCGGCTATTGGACGTGCGGAGTCTGTTGCACGAGCGATATCGTCTCCTCCCAAGGTCGCCACCAAACCACCGTATTCCGAAGGACGCCGTGAGGCATCCACTGGGCGCAGCAAGAAGCGCCTTCGGCCAGGCCGGCGACTAAGAAAAATACCAAGTACTGCGTGGGGCGCGTTGGCCTTTCTTGCAATGGCTGGCGGAGCGGCTGGCGGGCTCAAACTGCGAGAGGCCCGTTTGGCGCACCAAGTGAGCACCGCTGATAGAGCTGTCTCCGAACTCCTGCAGCGGGATAGCTACATTGGCCATCGCAAGGCACGCGATTGGATTGCGCGGATTGAGAAGGTTCGCAGCACCGATGAGAGCTTGGCCCGACTGGCGGTTGCTGAGGCGCGGCTCGCAGGGGAATTCGGTGACGATACAGCGCGCGCAGAAGCCATCATGGGCAAGCTCGCGAGCCTTGAGAGTGTGCAAGCTCTGGAAGCGAGCGCGTATCTCGCGCTTGCCGATGGCGATGAGCGGCAAGCGCTCGAGATGTCCAAGCTCCTGAGCACGGCAGCGCCCGAGGCGTGGTCTAGTCACTATCTAGAGGCCAGGGCACTCATCTTGGCAGGCGACGGCGAAGGGGCGAAAATCGCCATTGCCCGCGCGATCAAGGTTGCTCCAACACTACTGAGCTATGTCGCGCTGGCCAGAGCCGAGGCCTTGCTTTCTCGCTTTCCAGAAGCACTGGCGGCTATGGGAAGGGCATTGAGCATCGCGGACGAGCACCCCAGCGCTGTGATTTGGCAGGCGCGAATTTTGGTAGCGGCGGGTGAGCTGCCCAAGAATGCCTCGGATCCCGACGACACACTCTCCGGGCTTGTTCAACGCTCTAGGACGGGGGGCGAAGTGTCCGCTTCCCAGGGGGCGTGGGCAGGGTTGGTTCTCGCAGAGATCAAGGTTCAGCGTGGCGACGTTGCGGCAGCAAAGACCGCGCTTGCGGAGGCCAAGATTGGGCGCCCCTCGGGATGGATGTTCTCCGAGATGCTCACGGATCTATTGATTCGGCTCGGGAACCTAGACCAAGCATTGGTCGAGGCCGAGATGGCGAGCGAAACATGGCCAACTCGTTCCAAACCCAGGATCAGCCGAGCCAGAATTCGGCTATCGAAAGGCGATCCGAATTCGGCTCTAGAGGTGCTCGAAGAAGTGCAGAACATTGAGAACCTTCCCGAAGCTCTCGCCGCACGCGGCCAGGCGCAGCTACGACTCGGGAAACTCGGCAAGGCAACTACCGATTTGGAGCGAGCGCTCACACTTAGTCCTCGGCTTGCCGACGCGGTAATTGCCCGCGCCAAAGTCGATATTCTCAGGGGACAGCCAAAGGCGGCAATTGGGCGCCTGGAACCCATGTACGATCGGACGGCCAGTTCGGAGTTGGCGATTGTCTACGCCGCAGCTCTTCGAACCAACGGAAAAGCCAAGGCGGCTCGCGATGTACTCGCGCCCATCTCTGGCACCGATGGCACCCTAGGCGCCGTGATCGAACTCGCCAGACTGGAGCGCTCGGAAGGGCGTTTCGAAGAAGCTCGCAAGGTCTTCGCCCGAGCGATTGACATGGTTCCTCAATCCCTCGAAGCGCTGCTTGGCGCCGCGGAACTCGACATTGACGATGGCCGCGTGCAAGAGGGCAGGAAGGCTCTTGATGCGCTGGTCGCCAAGGGAGCTCGCAATGGCCGCGCATTACTCGCTTGTGCACGAGCTCGTTCGCTCACCGGTGATACGCAGGGTGCCAGCGATCTCCTGGATCAAGTTGATGCCGCATGGCTAGGTTGGAAGATTGCTCGCGAGCGTGGTCGCATCCTGCTGCACCGTCTTGCTCCCATTGAGGCCATCTCCGAGCTACACCGAGCTCAGAGTTTGCGCTCAGGTGATATGGAAACTCGCTACCTCCTGATGGAGGCACATTTTGAGGCAAATAGCGTTCGCGGTTCTGCTCGTTCGTTGGAAGAAATAGCAAAGAGTTTTCGCAACGATCCCGTGCGCGCCTTTGCTTCTGGAACTCATGCACTTCTCACCAATCGTGGGCCGGATGCGGTCGCTTCCTTTACCGAAGCGCGCAGTATGCTTATCGAGAGCAAGGGCAGTCGCCTAGAGCTTGCGAAAGTCGCCTACTGGCTCGGTCGCAGTTTCGAGGTTTCCGGTGATCTGCGAAAGGCAGCGCAGTGGTTGCAGAAGGCTACAACGCTTAACGCTTCACATGCCCTTGCTCACTTCTGGGCTGGGCAAATCCATCACCAGGAACAGGATCTCGAGAAGATGGTCGCTAGCTACGAGACTGTGGTCGCTCTCGATCCTGGTGCTGCTCCCATGGCTTGGTTCTTTCTGGGGAGCCACTACGGCGAAGCCGGGCGCAAGGACGACGCTGTTCGGGCGCTAGAAATGTTCTTACAACACTATCCTGAGAACTCGGGCGACATGGTCGTCGAAGCCAAAGTACTGATCGGAAAAATGCGCTAGCCGAAGAGTTTGTCTTTGAAGAGTAAGAGCGATGCTCCGAGCCCAGCTGCCAAGACGATCAGCAAAAAAATCGCTATTTTGACGCTGCTCGAGGCTGAGGAGCGCTGGTGCACTCCGGTGCGATCGGGCTCCAGCATCTGCTGCAGAGACTCGACCTCAGCGGTGCTGGGAGGAGGGGTCACTGTAGGAGGGGGGATAGCGGGGGAATCCGCCGGCAGCGCTTCCGGTGGAGGCGCGCTGACCGGCCCTGACTCGATCCCGAAGTCCGATTCCCAGTCGCTCGTATTGACAAAAGAGCTGGGATCGAGACTAGCCGAACCGGCGCCTTCACCTCCAGTGGGAGCTGCATCGCCCTCCACCAGGGATGTGACTTTTGCCATCTCGTCGCGGATCAGAACATTGATGAGCTCATTCTGTGGACCCACGCTGCGCTTGCGAGCACTTTCAAGCTGAGTCTCTCGGACCACCGCTGCGATATCGCGGGCGGTCACCTTCATCTTGTTGCTAAAGAGGTACTGTGCGAGGGCATCACCCAAGTCAGCAGCTTCTTGGTAGCGGTCGTTTGGATCTTGTGCCAGGGCCTTGCGTACGATTGCTTCCAGCTCTGGAGCGACATCCGGGTTCAGAGCCGCTATTGAAGGAATGCGAGCCTGGCGAACGAGTTCGACTGTCTGGTAGTCGGTGTCACCGTAGAATAGTCTGCGTCCGGTGAACATCTCCCAGAGAAGGATGCCGACGGCGAAGATGTCGGCACGTCTGTCAACGGCGAGTCCGCTCGCTGCTTCAGGAGATAGGTATGAGAACTTCCCCTTCACCACGCCCTGGTCGGTAGAGGCAATCTGACTATTTGCCTTGGCTAGTCCGAAGTCTACGAGCTTCACCTCACCCATCTTGGAGACCAGGATATTGGGTGGGGAAACGTCACGATGCACGATCTCGAGACTCTTCATGGTCTCGGGATTCTCAGCCTGGTGCGCGTAGTTGAGTGCCTTGCAGCATTCGAGCATTACATAGATGGCGTGGGCGAGCTCGATGCGCTTGCCCTTCTCTTTGAGATGGTCGAGCAACGCTTTCATGTTGCAGCCGTCGACGAACTCCATTACCAGGAAGTAACTGGCGTCGGTCTTGCCGATGTCGAACACCTGGACAATATTGGCGTGCTGCAAGAAGAGCGAGACCTTGGCCTCGTCGAGGAACATGTTGACGAACTTCTCGTTCTTGACCAGGCTCGGAAGAATTCGCTTGATGGCGACGGACTTCTTGAACCCCTGGATCGACTCCGCGACACCTCGAAACACTTCGGCCATGCCGCCCGCGTCAACACGGTCTGTAATGGTGTAGCGGTCGCGCATGTCTTGAGTCTCAACAGCTCCGCAGCTAGAACGAGCCGTCCGTGATCACAGACACACTGCTGCGGAGAGTGCTAAAAGACTATAGCAATCTGTAAAATGAGTAGCAAAAATCGTGTCTTAAAAGATGCAACTAGTCTCGAGTTTGACGGTTTCTCACGACGAGAAAACGCCAGAGTCGAGACTAGGCACCAGGTTCTTCGAAGCCCGCTTCTCGGTCTTCCTGGCACTCGATGCACAACTTGCTCATAGGCCGGGCCCGGAGACGGGCAAATCCTATGGTTTCCTCGCACTCCTCGCACTCGCCCAGTGTTCCTGCCGCCAGGCGCCCCATCGCGACTTCGATAGCATTGAGAGTTTGGCTGTCTCGGTCAGCGAGGCGCAGCTTGGTGCCGTACATGGCCTCCTCTGCTGATTCATCAACGGAATCCCGCCCCATTCTGGTGCGGTCACGGTCACGTGAGAAGTGAGAGGCGTCATTGGCACTGGCCAGAATTCGCTCTCGGAAAGCCTCGAGCAGGGTACGTAGTTCGGCTGCTTGGATGGAGGTCAGCATTCGCAAGCGAGTCTAGCCGGCAACCGCAAGACGCGGGTATCTGAGGACGAAATAGATCGGTCTGAGTGTTCGTTCGTACATTCATTGTGCGACACTGGCCCAGTGCTGCCTTCTTGAAATGATTACCAGCCCCCAAGACGCGGGCGGACGAAAGGCCTCCTTGATGAGTAGTGTCGGAAAATGGAAGATAGCAACCTACATTCTGGCCGCGACGACCGCTGGTTCACTCTTCTACGGGCGGAGCAAGGCCATCAAGAGCACTTCGAGTAGTAGTCCCTCGGTTCGAGACACCTCGTATCAGCAGCGACTTTCATCGCTATCTCGCCTCCGACTTCCCGCGGCGATGTCTGGAATTGACGAGCCGCAACTGCTCCGGGATCTGAAGAGTGCTCGGTCGATTCAGGAGATTACTCTCATCTGCCAGCGCTTGGGTATATTCGGGACGGATCGCGCTCTGGCCGACCTCGAAGAGTTGAGCACCCGCAGGCGGGATGCTGCTGGAGTCGCGCTCGCTGCGATGGGAGGAATCGGTAGCGACGCGGCCACCGAGCGACTAATCCGGCTTGCTCAGTCTGGTCGATCGAACCTTAGGAGCTGGGCAACGAAGGGGCTCGCCAAGGCAAGCAGCCGTCGCGCCCACGCTCAGCTCTACCAGTGGGCTGAGGGCGAGAGCCGTGCGCTCAAGCTCGCTTCCATAGGTGCGCTTGGCGAGGTGCGGAGTGACGAGGCTCTCGAGGTTCTGGTCAGAGCCTCGACGTCAAGCGAGACCGAGATTCAGCACGCTGTGCTTGTTGCCGCAGGAGCCATGGCTACACCCAAGTCGGCCGCCCTCGTACTAGCCATGGCAGACCAAGGCAATCGCAACTTGCGGATGGTCGCATTGCGCAATATGCCGAGGAGCCTGAGTGGTGTCCAGGAGGAGTGGCTCATGGACGTGCTCACCGCAGGTGATCCGACTTGTGGGGCGCTTGCTGCGGAGGCACTGGGACGTGCTCAGGCTCGTGACGCTGTACCTTTGCTTGTCGATGCGGCGAGTGGGGTGCATCGCGAACTTCGCACGGGGGCAGTCCGCGGACTCGCGCTGTTGGGCGGCGATGATGTCCAAAAAGCTCTGGCGGAACTCTTCAAGGATGCACGTTCCACGGATGCCTACGAGATTGGTCGCGCTCTGCTCAACATCCGCGGTGATCAGGGGCGCCAGAGCTTCTTGGCAGTCATGAAGAAAGGCCATCCCGCTCGAGCCGATCTTATCGGTCTCTTGTACGACTTCTCGGGGAGTGACGTGCACGCCCTGCGCCTCGAGATCCTGACGAATGGCAACCATCGCGAGCGTGGCCAGATCATGAATCAGCTCATGGACAGTGACGATCCGCAGGTGGCGGGCATCATGGCACAGATGGCCAAGACCGGTTCGAATAGTGATCGCTATACAGCGCTTCGATACCTGTCTAGGAGTTCTTCGCAGGAGTCGCGGTTGGCAGTCATGGAGATTGCGCGCGGACGTGGCCAGGCTTCGGTGGAAGCGCTGAGGCTACTCGCCGATGGACAGTCCTTTGATCCAGATGTGCAGGGCGTCCTTTACGATGCGCTCTACTCGGCAGTGCCCAGCAAGGTGCAGACGGCCAGTTGGGCTCTCGCAAATAGTGGCAGCGAGGAAGGCCGTGCGGCCCTCTTGGAGGCCCTCAATTCTGGAAATGGCATGTTGGCGAATGCGGCTCTGAGTGCAATCGAGCAGATAGGTCATGGACCAGAAGTCATGGAGGCGCTCGAGCGCATAGCTACGGATACTAAGAATCCTAAGCTGAAATCCTCAGCGCTCTTCCAGTTGGCCAACGGTGGAAACCCCGAATCGACGGGCATTGTATTGCAGGCGATTTCCGACGGCGATTCCATGGCGGGAGGCATGGTATCGGTGCTCGTACAGCGTGGTGGTGCCGACGCAAGAGGCGCTATCGATGCTGCCCTCAAGAGCGACTCGGCTCAGACGCGGGCGGCTCTTGCCAACACCATCGCTCACGAAGGAGGCAATGAGGCTTTGCCAGTCCTGGACACACTGCTTGCCGATGGTGATTTGTCGGTGAAGAGAGCTGCGGTCTACGCCCTCGGGAACTTGGGCAGTGAAGATGCGGGTCAACGACTCTTGACCCTGGCCCAGGAAGGCGAGACGTCGATGAGGCAAGCTGCGATTTCCGCGCTTGGAAATTCGGGGGACCCGCGGGCAAGTGGCGTTATCGCTGAAGCCCTTCTCTCAGGTGAGAGCTCCTTGGCGCAGACGGCGATCTACAGTGCTCACTATGGCGGTCCGGAAGTCGATGAGGCCTTGCTCACTCTGATCGATAATGGGGATTCCGAATTATTCTTGCGTCAGCAGGCTGCCAACGTCCTCATCGATCGAGGAGGGGTTGACCCGGAGAAACTCAAAGAACTCCAAGCTCTGGTGGTGCAAAATGGCACGAATCACTTCAGCAAGGACTTCACACAGCTGAGGCAAAGGGCGCATTAGTACTTGACGCGTTCGTATCGGCCCAGGCCCCGTCTACGAGGCGGCTTGTTCTTCGAAGACGAGCTCGGGCTTAGCTTCGCCGTTGACCGTCTCACGGGTGAATATGCACTCCTTCACCTTCTCCATAGAAGGAAGCTCGTACATCACGTCGAGCATCATCTCTTCGAGAATGGCCCGGAGGCCGCGAGCACCCGACTTGCGCCCATGAGCAATCTCGGCGACGGCAGCAAGTGCATCTTGGGTGAAGGTGAGTTTGACGTTCTCCATATCGAAGAGTCGCTGGTACTGGCGAGTAAGCGCATTGCGCGGGCGCCAGAGCACTTCGGTGAGAGACTCGACATCGAGCTCTTTGCACGAGACGATGATGGGTAATCTGCCCATGAACTCGGGAATCATGCCGAACTTGATGAGGTCCTCGTGGCGCGCTAGGGCGCGAAGTGCATCGCGATCGTCCTCTTGCGTTCCGATGACCGCACCAAAGCCCATGTCTTTTTGGCTGGTACGGCTGCGGACGATGTCTTCGAGGCCGTTGAACGCACCGGTACAGATGAAGAGGATATCCATCGTATTGATCTGGATGAGCTCTTGCTGGGGGCGATTGCGTGCGCCATCCGGCGTGATGGTGGCGGTCTTGCCTTCGAGAACTTTGAGTAGCGCCTGCTGCACGCCTTCGCCGGATACGTCACGGGTCGGAGAGGGCCCCCCACCTTTGCGCGCGATCTTGTCGATTTCGTCGATGCACAGAATGCCGCGACCAGTCTTCTCTATGTCGCCTCCGGCAGCGCGGAACAGTGCCTTGAGCACGCTCTCGACGTCTTCGCCAACGTAGCCAGCCTCGGTCAGAGTGGTGGCATCGGCGATAGCAAAGGGCACGTCTAGTTTGCGTGCCAGGGTCTGGGCGAGCAGCGTCTTGCCACAGCCGGTGGGGCCGAGAAGTAGGATGTTGCCTTTTTGCAGCTCGACGTCGCTGGACTTGCCGCGACTGCCGATGCGTTTGTAGTGGTTGTAGACAGCGACCGAAAGCGCACGCTTTGCGTCCGCTTGGCCCACGACGTAGTGGTCAAGGTCGTCGACAATCTCCGTTGGAGGCGGATAGCTCGGGCGCTCCGACGCTTCCTCCTTCTCGAGGATATCGTTGCACAGCTTGACGCACTCGTCACAGATGAACACCCGGGGGCCGCTGATCAGCTTGCGGACTTCTCTGCGCTGCTTGCCGCAGAAGGAGCAGTGAAACTCTTCCATCACTATCAATTGTGGCACGGTGCCCGGCGGAGTGACAGCGGCAAAGTCTGCTTGATTTGAAACGATCGCTTCTCGCGAAGTGAACTCGATTATTGTGTCAGAGGTCTCTTGACGCGCCATGTCAATCAGTCAAGCTCTCGTGGTGAGGGCAGTCGTCTTGTGCGAGGCCCCGGATACATCCGGGAGTGACCCGGATGGCGCTTCCTGCATTCTCGAAGATCTCGGCTGTCGAGTGACTAGGGCCAGGTTTGATCTGAGTGATCTGGACCCGCTCACGCTACTGCAGCCCGCCCCCACCGTGGTCATCGTGGATGCGCAGGACCACCTGAGCTTGGGAATACGCGCTCGCCGCCTGCTCACGGGCTTTGAGCCCCTGCTAGAGACACCGACCATCTTGGTGACGACCGTCCCGAGGCTCGCCGCAATCGATTTCTCCCTGGGGTTCGGCGACTTTGTCCTTTACCCCATCATACCGGCCGAACTCTATGCTCGCATTCGGCAACTGGATTGGAAGGCCGCTGCTTTCGGCTCGGATGAGAGAATCAAGGTCGGCGATCTGGTTATCGATATCGCCGGCCACGAAGTGCACTTGGGCGGCAAGCGCATCGAGTTCACCCATCAAGAATTTGAACTCTTGCGTTTCCTCGCGCAGAACCGCGGGCGCGTCTACAGCCGAGAGCAACTCCTACAAAAGGTCTGGGGCTTCGAATATGGGGGCGGCACTCGCACCGTGGATATTCACGTACGGCGCGTTCGAGCCAAACTGGGCACTTCCTCTTCCGCAAGCGGAATGGGCGGGCTCATCGCGACGGTTCGCAACGTTGGCTACAAGATGCGCTAGCTGAGGAAGACGCCGGCAATCTCGAAGTAGATGATGAGGCCGGTGACGTCAACGATAGAAGCGATAAAGGGCGTCGACGATACGGCAGGATCGATTCCCAGTCTCTGCAACAAGAGCGGAACTCCACTGCCTAGAAGGGCACCAACAGTCACAACCGCTACGAGTGCGCAGGCGATTGTCACGGCGAGACCTGTGATGCGCGTGGCCTCCCGAGCCATGACCGCGGCTACGCCCACCGCGGCGAGTGAAACCCCTAGCACGAGGCCGACCCGCATTTCGCGCCACAGCACTTCTCGAGTATGTGATGGTGAGATCTTGCCCAATGCAAGGGCTCGGATAATGAGGGACGCGCTCTGAGTGCCTGAGTTTCCTCCGGAGGAGATGATGAGGGGGACAAACCAGCTGAGCATGATGGCTGCTGGATGCACCTGCGTGTAGCGCTCGAGGACAAATGGAGTCGCAAGCACCGCGAGAAAGAGCACGATAAGCCAGGGGAGGCGTGCCTTGATCAAATCGACAATAGGTGTCGCAAGGTACGAGGCATCCAAGGGGTCGATGGCGCCCAATTTCTGAACGTCTTCGGTGGCCTCTTCTTCGACAACGTCGATAGCATCGTCGACGGTGATGATGCCGACGATACGGTGATTGCTATCGACTACGGGCAGGGCCAGGAGGTCGTATTTGGCGATGAGTCGCACCACCTCTTCTTGATCGTCAGTCGTCGACGTGGTGATAATGTTGGGATTCATGATCTCCGCGAGGGTGGCGCTCTTGGGAGAGGTCACTAGGTCGCGTAGAGAAATCACGCCGAGCAGAGTAGAGTTGGGATCGACGGCGTATGCCTGGTAGATGGTCTCCATCTCTTGGGCGATGGTGCGAATCTCCCTGATGGCTCCCTCGCAAGTCGTCTCGGCGGAGAGTGCGACGAAGTCCGTGGTCATCAGGGCGCCGGCAGAGCTCTCCTTATAGGCAAGGAGTTGACGAATATCCTTGGCTTCGTCGGCATCGAGGCCGGCGAGAACCTTGTGACGAATCTCGGGGCCGAGCTCGGCCAGCATATCCACGCGGTCATCGGCGGCCATCGCATCAGTGATGGCGATGGCTGCGCTGGAATCACACGCGACGAGCGACTCGAATACCTCTGTACGGATATCTCCGTCACAGTGCTCGAGCACGTCTGCACAAAGCTCTGCGGGTAGAGTCGTGAAGATGCGTAAGCCGAGGTCTGGCTCGATTGCTTGGACAATGTCGGCCAGGTCTGCGGCATGCAGCTCTCCCGTCAGGCTGAGTAGTTGAGAGGGGTCCCTTTCTAGTGCCTCGACTACTTCGGGGAGTAGTAGTCGTGTGGTTGTCTCCATTTGGTTTCCTTAGGAGGTGAAGGTACGATCGCCCTTGCAGCCTTCGAAGCAATTTGCTTAGCGCGGAGAATAGCGGTTTCCCATGCCTGAAACAAAGAGATGGTCACGATGAGTATGGTTCTTGCCTCGGGATTGAGCCACGTGGGGCGAGTTCGCGATCACAATGAGGACTCTTTCTTCGTCGACACCGAGTCCCAGGTCTTCTTGGTGGCCGATGGCATGGGGGGACACGCTGCGGGGGAAGTGGCTAGCAAGATGGCTGTCGACGGCGTTTCAGCCAAGTGGCGCAGTGCACCCTTGCAGGAGCAAGTTAGAGAGTACGCTGGGCACGGTGATATTGACCGCCGCAAGAAGCTCTTGGCCACATTGCGCGAGGGAGTGCTGGCAGCCCACAAGGGCATTGTCGAGCTCGGATGCAGCGATGAGTCGAAGAAGGGCATGGGAACGACTCTCACGGGGTTTCTCATTGCGGGTGGAGAAGCGCTCTTTGCTCACGCAGGAGATTCCCGTGCCTACCTCGTTCGAGACCGCATTCCACTGCTGCTATCGGAAGATCACACGATATCGTCTAGGCTTCGTGCCGCCGGTATCGATCGAGGCATAGACGGCCCCGAGCCTGAGCGATGGAAGGGGGGGCTCACCAATGCGCTGGGAATGGCAGACGATACGCGAGTAACGACCTTTGCGGTGCCGCTCTTCTCTGGCGACCGTCTCGTTCTCTGTTCCGACGGAGTTCACGACTATCTGAGCGAAGTGGAGGTGGGTCAGTCCGTTCTATCTGCTGTCAGCCCCGCGCTCGCAGCCAAGAGCCTCGTGGAGATGGCTCTCGATCGGGGTGGCGCCGACAATGCGACGTGCATCGTGGTGAAGGTCATGGAGGCGGGCACCACAAAGCTCCCGAAGGAGCAAAGGGACGCTCACGAAACTGCGATTGCCCAATGCCCGCTCTTCGCGGGGCTCACTCCCCAGCAGGTCCTTCGGGCGCTACGCATTACTACGCCGCGATCGTATAGCCAAGGCAAGGACGTACCGCGAGTTGCTCTCGAAGATCGAGTCGCCTATGCCGTGCTCGAGGGCGAGGTCGCCGGATCCGGAGTGCGAGCTTGTGCTGGTGACGTCCTCCTGCCAGAAGCGCTCTTGCAGCAGACGGTCGTCTCAGAATTGGAGCTCACTGCCAGGCTCGATAGTCACCTGCTCATGATCAGACGCAACGACTTTATCGAGTTGTGTGACGACGATCCGGATCTTGGAGTCGTCCTCTACGAGACTATGGCGCGTCTCGTCTCTCGTTGATCGACCAGACGGAACGCCAAGGCGATGGCTGCTCGCATGCTCGTGGCTCGGGCAATCCCTTGCCCTGCGATGTCATACGCCACCCCATGGTCCGGTGAGGTTCGCACGATAGGGAGACCAAGGGTCGTGTTCACGGCCTCGTCGAAATCGATTAGCTTGACAGGAATGAGGCCCTGATCGTGATACATGGCGACGAAGCAATCGTAGGGCATACGAAAGGCTGCGTCGGGGACCAGCGGCCCTTCTAGCACGACCGCCTCTGAGAGTTCTTCTCTGGCAGCTGCGATGGCTGGCTCTATGATTCGCGCCTCTTCATCGCCGAAACGACCTTCTTCGCCCGCGTGGGGATTGAGGCCAAGGACTCCGATTCTAGGTGTGGCGAACCCGAAATCCTCGAGCATGGCGTTGGCTGCCAAGAGGATTGCGCTTCGCACGCTCTCGACAGTCAAGACGGCGGGGAGGGTGGCGAGCGCTTCGTGCACGGTCGCGAGTACTACATTGAGTCTTGGTCCGGCGAACATCATCGCGACCGCCGATGCTCCCAACCCATCACAGAGAAACTCCGTGTGTCCCGGGAACTTGAATCCGGCTTGCATAGCCTGAGTCTTGCTGATGGGGGCCGTCGCGAGCCCGGCGATTTGGCCAGCCTTGGCAGCGGCCAGGGCAGCCTCTAGGTAGGCCACCTGTGCTCGGGCTGTCGCCGCATTCGGCACACCTGGCTTCAGATCCGCAGGGCTCAAGTTGCCCCCAAGAACGGTCGATGGACGTTGTATGGGTCGCGTGTTCTGAACGTCCCACTGTCTGTCCAAGATGAACTCCTCACCAAATATGACAATTCTGGCTAGTTGTTCGGCTGGGAGCGAGGTCAGTGCCTTGGCGACGATCTCCGGGCCAATTCCCGAAGGATCGCCTATAGTTATTCCAATCTTTGCGGTCTTGCCGCCGATTGCTCGAGGAGAGTGTGCTGGGGACTCCATAGACTTAGGTGAGCGAGTGGGGAGTTGGCATGCTGCAGTGCGTGATCACAAACACTTGCAAGCCTTCCCAGCCTCGGTCACCCTTATAACAGGAATATTGTGAGTTTGATTCATACTGGGCGAATACTGGCGACCGGAGCTGTGCTCTTGGCGCTCGGTGGCGCCTGTGGAGCGAACTCGCAAGCACCTCTCAGCGTCGAGTCCATCGCCTTGCCCGAGGTCTTGCCGGTCGAGACTATGCAGCCTTCTGCCAGTCTCTTCATCCCAGGGGAGAGCATGTCATTCGATATCTCCCTACGCGGGGTCCTCGGAGGGACTGCCGTACTCGGGGTTGGTGAGCCGGGAGTCATGGATGGTCGCTCGGTCATTATCGTGCAGTCGCTTGTGCGAAGCGCCGGCGTGCTGGTAGCTATCAAGCAAGTCCGAGATCAGGTATTTACCTGGGTCGACTTGGATGAAGGCGTTGTGCTCAAGCACGAAGCCCAGTCAAAGTTTGGCAAGAAGGAGGCTTCGGTTGACAGCGACCTAGGTGGCGGAAAGACTGGTCCCTTTGCCATCGACTACAAACCCAAGAACGGCAAGGTACGGCACGCCAAGCAGAAGCTGCCGGCCGACGCTTATGCCTTCGACGCCCACGCCATACTCGGCCGAATTCGAGCGTGGGAGCCCGAGGACGGCGATGAGAAGTCCTTCTTCCTCTTGAGCGGCCGCCGCCTCTGGCGCAGCTCGATGCGGGTGGGTGTCCACGAGACAATTACCACCACCATGGGTCGCCGACCGGCGATCCGCATCGATGGCGTTGCTCAGAGAGTTACTCGTAGTCTGGCTGATCTCAAGTCCAAGAAGCCTCGCAACTACAGCATCTGGATCAGCGATGATGTATCGCGACTGCCACTCTTGGTGATGGCGAAAACCGAATACGGCGACCTGCGGCTGGAGCTCGTTGAGTATCGCCGGCCGGATAGACGCGTGAGCACTCGTTAGCTCGAGAGCCGAACAATAAGCTCGCAAGCGCTTGCTCGGTTCTTCTCCGTCTGACGGCGTTGTTCGCGCCGCCCTTGCCCCAGCAAGGTTGCTGCTCACGCCTTGTTTGATGAACGACACCCGTCGCGAGCGTCTCACGCTAGCGAAACATCGAGCAGAAATCGGATACGATGCACTAATCCTGGCGCAGGGGACTGCACAGGGCATATAGACGGCCCCCATGGCGAGGCTCCAACTGCGCGGCGCACTGCAGTCGCTCGATCTCGACATTCCGCTCGAAGCTCTCGTGGTGGTGAGCAGTCCTGGTGGGGATGCTGCGCAGCGCTTGGCCTTTGGTCTTATCGCCGCAGAAGCCCAACACCAGATGGCGCCGCTCCTGGCGCCGACATGGTTACCTTCTCAGGCTCGCTTGGCCCCGCAGGAGCTTGGTTCGGTTGATGGTCTCCGGACAACCTTCGTCTTTCGCCACAGTGATGGCACCTGGCCCGCGAATGCCCGTGTCGGGCAGGTCCTTGGCATGCTGTCCTTGCTATCGCGCGCCCTGGGCAAGTCGGACTTGGGGCATTGCGAGGTTTGCTCTGGCGCCGGTCGTCGGGCAACGGTCGCGACGAAGGCACTGGTGCCAGACCCGCAAAAAAGCATCGCAGATGGGGCAATTGCGCTTTGGTCCGAGACAAACGCGAAGTTCTACTCAGGTGTCCTGCAAGGGCTCGCTTCGCAGCTCGGCCTGCAACTAGACGTCCCTTGGTGCGACCTCGGAGCTTCGATGCAGACCGTGGTCCTTTATGGCTCGCCGGAGAGCAACTTCAAGGGGGTTGTGCACGATGTGGAACGTCGACTGGTTAGAAGCTCCTTGGGGCGTGGCGCGGAGAGCCTTGCGAGTCTAACTCCCTATCTGACGTGGCAGGCTTGCCAAGTTTGTGAAGGAACGGGGCTTGGGCGAGAGGCATTTGCGAGCTCGTTCGTGGGGCTTGGCGTAGCCGAACTCTATGAAGTCGCCATAGCGGACTTACCAGAGGTCGTGGAATCCTTGCTGACATGCTCCGAGTCAGAGGCCGCGCACTCTCTGCGCGCCCAGTTTGTGCGGAGAGTGCAGGCGGCGAAAGCTCTCGGGCTTGGGGCGCTTAGGCTAGGGCAGCGAACGGAGGAACTCGATGAATCCGGAGCGCGGTCTTTGCGACTCGGTGAAGTTCTGAGCGGCGGATTGTGCAAGGCGCTCTATGTACTCGAGGAGCCCACTGCCGAACTAAGCCCGGCAGTGCGAGAGAGCACAGTGGAATTTCTGCAGAAGAGAGTGTCTGCAGGGGACTCTCTGATTATCGTCTCCGCAGATGCACAGCTAGCCTCTGAGGCCGACTGGTACGTGATGCTTGAGGCGGGCGATGAGCCCGGCACGGTTCGATTGCGTGGCCAAGGGCGCCCAAGCCCGACGCTAGACCGTGGAGCGAAAAGAATGACCGAGGATGGTGAGTTCTGATTTTTCGAGTGCAAGGCGCGAATGAGGATTTTGCCGGGGCAAATGACGAAATGAGCAACGCTGCAATCGGGACAGCAGGACCATTAGACCGATCATTGTCTACGCTCGGCGGTCTAGACTCTTAGTAGAGAGCCCGCAGGCTTTCGCTATCGGTAACGATGACCTTGCGTCCATCGGTTGTGAGCAGGTCTTTACGCTTGAACTGGCTGAGAGTAAGAGAGACCGTTTCACGTGTGGAGCCGATGAGGTTTGCCAACTCTTGGTGCGTGATCTTCAGGGCGATGAGTGTTCCCCGGCTGTCTTCCACACCGTATTTCTCGGCGAGTTCGAGAAGGAGCTCGGCAAGTTTGGAAGTGACATCTCGAAAGACGAGGGTCTCAACCTTGTTTTCCAAGTGCAGTCGGCGAGCGGCCAAGAGCTTGGTTGTTCGCAGGCCTAGGTCGGCGCTTTTTGAGAGAAAGTCCTCGAAGACTTCGCGACCAATCTCACTGATCATTGAGTTCTCTATTGCCTCGGCCATCTCTTGCCTAGGGCCGCCGTCAACCAGGCAGGTCTCGCCAAAGATCTCAGACGGGCCGCAATAGTTGAGGGTTAGCGCCTTGCCATCGCGAGTCACTTTCGAGATTCTTACGCGCCCACCGTTGACCAGGAAGAGCGACTCTCCTGGATCACCGGGCAGATAGACGACTTCTCGGCGCCGCACTTCGCGAAGCTCGACGCATTCGGACAAGCGAGCCATCAGGTCCGAGCCAATGCCGGCGAGCAGCGGGACCTTCTTCAGGTACCAGAGGGTTCGCTTATTCTCTTGCACGGCTGATAATGTATCAGCGCTTTCAGACTTCGGCAATCGTGTGTTTGCGCTTACAAAAATAGATCTGACCGCATTGGAGTCGTCCTGTGCAGCCACAGAGCGCCCGCTGTGGTCGCGCCGGCGGCAATCCAGGCCATATACGCTGGAGGAGCCCACACTGAATTGGCGGCCACCAGGAGGCTTCCGTTGTAAATGGCGTGCAAGAGCATGCACGGCCACAGAGATCCTGTCCGCAATCTGACGCCGCCAGCAATGAGCCCAAGGACAGCCGTCGGCAAGAGTCTCGATAGATTGAAGTGGGAGAGACCAAAGAGCAGGGCCGCGAGCACTAGGCCTGCTGGTGCGCCAAGGCGTTTGCAGAGTGCTGGCATCAGTAGACCTCGGTGTAGGAGTTCTTCGCAAAACGCGGGGACGATGGCGAACAAAAGCAGGCTCTTCCAAAGTGGTCTCGACTCGAGAGCGAAAAATGTGTCGAGCTTGGCAATCTGCTCGATGCTCGCCCAGTCGGCGCCAATGGGTGCAACCCAGTGCAGGTTCCAAATCCAAAGAGTTGCGCCGATGAGTAGGGGCGCTGCGGCTGCGTGAAGAGGAAAGGCGCGGAGTCCCTGCGGGGCGAAACTCCCAGTCTTGGCCCGGGTGACCAATAGGGCGGGGAGGGCAAAGCTTGTGAGTTGTGCCGCCATGATTCCGACGGCCCCTTGGGCCGCGAGCTGGGCACCGATGAGCATGAAGAGGGCGAGACTCAAGATGCTCGCAGCGAGAGCATCGCCAACGCCTAGCTGTCGAGAGGGCACAGGGCACGGTACGCGGACACATTGCGCGTTGACAACCGTGATAGTTTGATTCTCGTGAGCTCTTCGTTTGTACTCGGAATAGGCCTAGGTCTCGTGCTTGGAACGGCAGGGACGTACTTGGCGCTCGAGAAGCCGTGGGGTAGCGAGAGTGAAGCTGTAGCGGTAGCCCAGCCGGATGCGGGCCCAGTAGAAGAAAAGACGAGCGGTGGCAAGCGCCGGGGCAAGCGCCGGGGCAAGAAGGGCAGGCGCGCTGGCAAAGAAGTGGGGCTGCAAGAAATTGATGAGCGCGTGCAACTCACCGCTGCGGACCGCAAGATGGTGTGGCAGGGCCCAGCGGTGAACCTTCCCGAGCGCAACCTCGACATGTCGAGTGGCGGTGGCGGGCGCAGCCTAGAGCAGGGCGAGATTAGCTCTGCCGTCAATGGCGGGCAGAACGCTCTAATGCGCTGCATAGCGGATGCTCGTGGTCAGGCGGAATTGGCAGCCAACATTACTCTCAAGTTCTTGGTCAATGGCAACGGAGGCATCGGTAAGGTACGCGTGCGGGCACCGAGCTACTTGCTCAAGAACGGGCTCTACCCATGCGCTGGAAAGGCCATCCGTGGCATGCGATTTCCGAGTACGGGCGCAGCTACCGTGGTTATGGTGCCTCTCGACCTGAGCTACTAGAGAGCCTTCCAACAATAGCGAGCGCTCGCGGGATTATTGAATGGCTCTCTAGGAATACTTAGCAGGGTGTCTGCAAACCAGGGGGCATCAAGTGCTACCTTTATGGCACTACGCCACCATTGGTGAGCTACTTGGAAACGGTATTCTGGTATGTCTTGTTGCCGTTGTAGCCCACATAGACCTCATAGATCCGGAGGTCCTCGTCGGTGGGAAGCTCGACGGTAATTATCGCCAGGCCCTCGTCGTTGGTTACGCCTCGGCCAATGCGGAAGGAATCATTGCCACCGTTCCCCGCAGGCGCAATAAAGACGTTGAGCAACATGCCACCTATCCCGTTACCGTCTACATCGACAAGGGACGCCGTTACGTCAAAGGACTCGCCGCGATACCCTGTGTCGGCCGAGAGGGTGACCTGCGCGCGAGTGGGGATTTTGTCTGCTCCCCTTTCGTCGACAGTTTCAGGCAAATTGCTCCCAGGGCCGGCTAGCGGCCCTTCGTCGTCAAATGGGTCTTCCGACTCTGCCTCGCCCGCGCCCTCGCCGAAGAAGCTGCCATTGCCTTCTCCTTGCCCACCTGAGCCTGCGTAGGTCTCTTGTCTCTCCGCAATTTGTTCCTCTCGTAGCCCCTTCACATCTCCCTCAAGGCGGGTGTAGTTCTCTTCGTAGGCCTCTGGCTTCGGAAATGGATCTTCACCCCTGGGCCGATACATGGCCTTATCCGATGCATTGCTAACGTTTAGCGTGGAGGCGGCGCCTCCCAGATCTATGCGCATCCAATTCGAATCGGGGAGCCAAACCTCAACCCACGCATGCGCTTCATTGCTGACGTAGCGGGTGGGGATTCCCACGGCACTTGCGGTAATCATGAATGCGAACGAGCGGTGGCGGCATACGCCAGCCTGGCTGTTGACCAAATCTAGGTAGACGTTGCCCGTGTTTTGGGGAGGGGACTTGGCGTCGAAGGAGCGGAAGTAGCGCACCAGCTCGTTGAGCACCTCGTCTACAGGTTGCTTGTCGTGCAGGCGCAACTTGTCGAGCACGCTCTGTGCCGCGAGCTGCACGTTTGGGGGCAGCTTTGCGACCTTGCCCTTGGGGATGTCGCTGACAAGCATGTTGCGTGGCGACGCTGGCGCGAAGTAGCTCGGTGATGCTTCGCTCAGGAAGACAGCTTTGTAGGTGCCTGTGGAGCCCGCCTCGTCGGTGCGCAGGTAGTAGTTGTCGGCAGCGTCTTTCGAGAAGATGAGATTGGTTGCTGGTGTTGTCTCGTAGGAAAGGATGCGCATGCCAGCCGCCACCGACGGGATTGGTACATCAAAGCCGGGGCGCAACTGCACCATCACTGAGCCCCAAAATAGATCGCGACCGGCCCTCGGCTCGCCCCCTACTGCAACATCGGCACGAGCCGCGGAATTGGTGACGAGCGTGTAGTCTTCGCGAACGGCGTCCAGAGAACTCATGCGCTTGAACGGCACGATCGACGGATTGAAGACTTCGATGTAGTGCAGCTCGTTGTCCGCGCCGGTGAAGTAGTCTGCTCGGCTCTCGGTCTTGCGGTCGGCGCCAAAGCCACCGCGGCCGTGCACAGGCTCTCCCTTCTCGGCGCTAGCGTCTCCACTGGGCTCGGGGAGCAGCTTGCCTTGCGAAGCGATGGCCGTGGGATTCTGGCGAGCCTCAGGCTTTGGGCCGATGATGGGCACGCCTCTGCCCAATCGCTCGCTCGTCACGGCGCGTTGGTCCTTCGGCACCTCGATGTCCTCGTGCAGCTTTGTCGGCATAGAGCCGCTGCTCTGAGCCAGCGCTATGGTGAGCCCGGAGCCGAGAATTCCGATGAGGCCAGCTATGGCCAGCACTGTGCTCCGAGACATGGGCCTCATTGTAGCGGTATTTCTTGGCTGGGCCACAGCTGGCCTCTTGCACAGCAAGACACCCCGAGGCTAGCTGGCGAGCATTCTTCGCGCCACGCTTACGCAGATCCTAGTTCCCTCTCCATTGCCTCCAGGACGCATGCCGGCAATCGAG
>JAAEPE010000485.1 GCA_024222395.1 Myxococcales bacterium | reverse complement strand
GCTGAGCTGCGAAAGGACTCGGTTTGCGTGTGTTGAAATATCTAGGAAGATTTGCTTATTGTTCATGATCCAAATCCCCCCTTGTGTCCCAATCTACATCGTTAAAGAATGGCAAGCCAGTTTCCAGAGAGTCTAGTGCCCCCCCGGCGTTTAATTCTCGACTCCCCAATCTCACAAGAACTGGTGTTGTTACCACAAATCAGCCATGGGAAGTCAAGTGTTTCTCTTCCAAATTTGGAGCATCAGAGGCGCCCGAATTCTGGAGCTGAGTGAGGAGCCAGGGTTGACTCAGCGGAAGCTGGCCTGGGAGGCGGGACTTAATTGTAGCGAGGTATCGACCATCTTGCGCACTGGCGCCTTGCCGGAGAATTTGATGGTCCCTTGTTATAGTTCCGGTGGTCTTGACCCCGGACTTGGCAAGGGTGAGACAACCGGCGGCCAGGAGAGTGGTTAGCGGATGCTCTCGCTGACAACCCTCGATCTGCTCGCACGCCGACTGTAGAGTTGAGATCCGAGACCTGTCGATCTTCCCCAAGCGCAGTGCCGCCGATCAGGCTCTGGAACACATCCGTACGCGGCCTGTGAGCGTTTCTAAGAAGGTTCTGAGGCTGTAGGCTTCTGATACTGGGCCTCCTGAGCTGTGTGAGCGGAACCTCAGACGCCTGTCCCACGCCTGCGGTAGCTAGGTAAGCGCCCGGCGATGGACATCTAGGCTGAGATTTCATCTGGCTTGATATTTTGCCGATGACGAGGAATAAGGCTGCACATAAGGCATCGCGCGATGGACAGCCCTGGAGGCTGGACACATTCTTGACGAGGTCGAAGCCCTGGAACTGAGCGACAGTGAATTTGCTCGGCAGCGTGACCTGAAGATCGGTCGGATCCCCTGGTGGAGACAGCAGATCGGCCGACAGCGGCGAGGGCGCGGCAGTGCTCAACGGACAGCCCTAGCCAAGCGCGGCAAGCAGCACGCGGGTTTCGTCGAGATCAATTCTGTGGGCCAGGCGCCAGCAGAAACTCGCATCGAAGTGAGGCTGCGAAACGGCCGCAGCGTCCTTCTTCCTTTCGGAACCCCTGCGGATCAACTCCTGCTCATGCTCAATGGAAGGCCAGGGAGACCGGAGCATTTCTCGTAGAGCGCATTGGTTGGATGCAGGGCGATGGCTACAAGGCCTACGAGACTATCGCGAAAGACCGGCCCATCTTGTTGGTGGGCTGTTGGATGCACTGCCGAAGATACTTCCACAAAGCCTTCGAGGCAGGCGACCCTCGTGCCGCTGTGGCGCTAGACCGTCGAGCGATAAGAATGACCGAGGATGGTGATTTGTGATTATTCGAGTGCAAGGCGCGAATGAGGATTTTGCCGGGGCAAATGACGAAATGAGCAACGCTGCAATCGGGAAAGCAGAACCATCAGACCGATCATTGTTTACACTCGGCGGTCTAGCCCGGGCTGTAGCTTTGCGTTCTTCCGGCTGGCGGTCGGGACGCACGCGACGAGTCCACTGCAGAGCGTTGATACGAGGAGAACATTTGCGAGAGCGTGCACCGTCCGAGATCATACCTAAGGTGGCGCTAGACCGCCGAGCACAAAGCCTGATGGTCCTGGCGGCCCCTTCTTCCCGATTGCGGCGTTGTTCATATCGTCACTTGTCCCGACAAGCTCCTCATTCACGCCTTGCACTCGAAGAGAAATGACTCGCCATTCCTAATCATCTCTATATATGCTCGGCGATCTAGTTCAGTACGCTTCCGAGAGGGCTCGCTTTGGCCCATCTCCAAATCGCAGACCACTGGATACGATAGGTCGTGATACTATCGGCCTCATGAATGAGGCGGGGGGACATACACGAGCCAGAGGGCAAGTTTGCAGGGGAAGCCACTGGTGCTGTCATGAGTAGCGACGAGAAGCGCGCACGAGACGCCAAGGCCATGAAGAGCATCGATGATGGTTGGGCGCTCGCGGCCGGGTGGGATGAGCCAAGCAAGAGCGTTGCCGCCAGCCCTGCCTCTGAGCAAGAAGAACCCTCTCAAGAACACGAAGGCGCGGCCTCAAGTGGCACGGCTGATACCAATGCCGCTCTGCCGCGGGCTCGCGCAGGGCTGCTTGAGTCACGAGCAGTCGCGGCAGGGCCTGCCGCTGACGAGGACGAAGCTGACGAGGACGAAGCTGACGAGGACGAAGCTGACGAGGACGAAGCTGCGCTAGCGTCGCCCATTACCGATAGTGACGACCGAACCTCGGCAGCATTTCGGGCCAAGATCGAAGATCGCCGGAACAAATTGGCGCTGGCCTCGAGCCAGTCGCAGCTCGGCCAGCGGAAGAGCCTCTTGCTTGGCCTAGCAGGTGGCCTCGTCGTCGGACTCGGCATTGGTTGGTTTGCTTCGCAAGCGACCATCAGCCCGCAGACGGTGACCAATAGCACCGGCGCAACCCCGGTGTCCCCCATCGTTCCCCCAGCCCCTGCGACAGAAATCAAACCCAGGGCCAAGGTGATGCACACCGCCAGCGAAGACGACCTGGCGGATGCCGCAGCCAGAGACGACCTGGCGGATGCCGCAGTCGATGACAAATTGGCTGGGGCGATCGCGGATGCCTCAGCGCTGGCAAACGAGACGCCGGTGCAGACCACGCAAGCAGATGACGAAGCAAGCGACGCCGCAGAGGGGGTCGGCCAAGTCATCCCCTCTCCACGCAAGGGTGTCATCACCAAGATCTACGTCAAGCCAGGCCAACGCGTCTGGAAGGGCGAGCGACTCTTCGAGGTTTCCAGGCAAGCTAGCGATGCTGAAGCGGCCGCCGAACAGGCAGCAAAGGTCGCCGAGCTTGAAGCCGTGCAAGAGCGCGACGAAGCACAGGACGCGCAACTCGCGGAAGCACAGAGAAAGGTGGGGCTCTTCAAGGCGGGCTTTCGAGGCGACCGCAAGTCGGTGGCCTACGCCGAGAAAGGCGGCTACGTAGATCACCAGCTAGAAGAGGGCTCCGTGGTAGCGCTAGGTGAAGTTCTGGGACGTCTGCGAGAACTCGAAGAGTAGGCAGACCCCGTCTATCTCCAGCGCACTACTTACCAACCGAGTTCTTCACCGTTGGTATGCCAGAAGCCACCTGAATTATCGATAGTGAGTTCGTCGATACGTGCGAGCAAACCCGCGGCTGACTCAGTCGCATCGATTAGACCGTTTCCGCCAGTCATCTCGGTGCGAACAAAGCCAGGGTGCAAGAGCGCCACCGCAATACCTTTGGGACGAAGGTCTACCGCCAAGCTAGCTCCGGCGATGTTCAGTGCGCACTTGGACATGCGATAGCCGTACTGGCCGCCGGATGTGTTGTCGCTAACCGACCCCATGCGGCTCGTTATCAGCGCAACCTTGGAGCCTTCGTGCAAGTTCGGAAGAAGCGCTGAGGTGATCCGAAGAGGTCCAAGACTGTTGATCTCGAACTGTGCTCGCATGGACTCAAAATCGAGACTGTCCAAAGAGTTGCTCTGCAAAATGCCCGCGCAGTTGATAAGCAGATCGACCGACCTGCCCTCAAGAGCCTTTGCCAAGACCGTGGCTCCTTCGTCAGACCCCACCTCGACATCCCCTACGATTTCGACGCCCAGAGCCTCTAGCTCCGAAGAGGATTTGCGGCACGCGCCAATCACGCTCCACCCCTGTGCTTTGAGGGCTCGGCTCAATTCGAGTCCAATACCGCGGTTCGCTCCTGTGATCACAGCGCCACTCATGGCTCGAGTATAGTCAGTGCGTAGGCGAGTATCGCCAGTGGGGAGGCAAAAAAGCGGGTCTGGTGACTCACCAATTCCAGCGCAAATTGCCTGAGTCTAGGCGGAGGATTGGCGACTTCTCGGTAGCGGGAGCGCGAGCTTCTTCCTCAGCATCTCGTGCTAACGTCTCGTCTATGGTGGACGCGTTGAGTCGGCGGTTGGGACTTGGCGTCATTGCGCTGGCCACAGTGATTTGCGTGAGCAAACCGGGGCGCGCCTCGCCAAATCCGACTACGCCGGGGGGTGAATCACAGCGCCCTCACAGCGTGCATGCAGAATATCTCGGTCGCGGAGGATTGTATGGCATCGGCTACTCTTACAATCTTGACCGGTACTTCATGGTGACCGCGGTCGCCTCGTTCTACAAGCTCGAAGGCGAGTATCACGCGACGGCTTCGCCCTCTTTGGGCTACTACTTATTCCGTCGTTCGCGTCACAGAATCTACTCTGATCTTGGCCCGCGCTACGCGATGGCCCATATGAGCTCACCTGTGCCTAGATGGCCAGGCTCCACCAGCCACGGCCTTGGCGGGCAAATCAGCGTTGGTTACGAATATCGAAACCGGGTTGTCATCCGCAATTCGCTATCCGTTCTCTTCGGCAAGTATGGCGCAACGCCATGGGGCGGCAGCAGCATCGGAGTCGAATGGTGAGATTTGCACTAGCACTGCTACTTGTGTTTGGCGCATGCCAGGTGGAGATGGTGCCGGGCAGCGATTGGATGGACGTGTCCGAAGCCCGTCTTCCAGCCGTGCATTCCCTCGACCTGATCGATACAGGGCCCGTTGATGCGCTTCGGGTCGCGACCTACAATGTTGAGTTCGCACCAGATCCGGAGCTGTTTGCTGATACGATTTTGGCCGACGACGATCTATCCAAGGTTGACGTCTTTTTGCTCCAGGAGATTGAGTCGTATCGCTCTGAGGGAGTGGCTCGCGCCCAAACCATGGCAGCATCTCTCGATATGAACTTCATCTATGTGCCGTCGAATTCCGAAGACGGCGGCGACCACGGCCTGGCAATATTGAGCAGCTTGCCCATGAGCAACCCACGCGTCATGTACTTGCCAAAGTCCAAGCGCATCATTAGGCCACGCAACCGAATCGCACTTTCAGTGGACATTGTTGTCGACGCAAAGGTTGTCACCCTCGCGACCGTGCATCTCGACGTCCGACTCAACATCGGCAATCGAATATCCCAAGTGCACCCATTCGTCTCGACTGCCGCAGCGCCGATGATCATTACCGGCGACTACAACACCAACCCGTATCATTGGTCGGGGAGCCAGCCGGTTCTCACCGAGACAACAACCATCGGCCCCACCCAGGCCGAGCTATTCGACGAGTACTTCGAAGCCTATGGCTATCTCGCTCCAACCAAGGGCTCTGGGCCAACGCAGCACTCCTTAGCCGGCGACTTCAGGCTCGACGGCATCCACACCAAGGGGCTCTCGCCAGGAGACTACGGCGTCGTCCGCAACCTCGGCATCTCCGACCACGACCCTGTGTGGCTTGACCTAACGTTCTAGGAACTCTGCTGTGGCGGCAGAGATGAAGCGCGCAGAGCTAATGATACAGTGAGAATGCGTCGGCCTGCAAAGCCGGCCCATAAGAAGAGAAGAACATGACGACGAAGAGGAACATCGAAGGCTGCGTTGCAATCGTCACTGGTGGGGCTACGGGCATTGGTCTTGCTACGGTGCAAAGGCTTGCCGCCGAAGGTTGCCACGTGGTCATTGCCGCTCACGATGAAGCCCTTGGCAAGCTAGCTCTTGCCTCACTACTCGAGGCTGGGCACGATAGAGTCACTCTAATCAAGACTGACATTCGAGACGAAGACCAGGTTGAGTCAATGGTGCAGCAAACTGTAGCCCAGTACGGCCGCCTCGATCTGCTCTTCAACAATGCAGGAGTCGAGGGTGCTACCGGTCCGATGCAAGGGTGCACAAAAGAGGCTGTTGACTTTGTCATTGATACCAACCTCAAGGGCACGTTCTACTGCATGAAGCATGCGGCGCCCATTGTTGCTGAGGCCGCTGACGGCGTGATCATCAACAATGCTCCCATTACGGGCACCATTCCGATGCCCCAGCAATGCCCTACGGCGCCAGCAAGGCGGCCATTATTCATCTCACACGCTCCCTCGCGGCCACCTATCCAGAGGGCCCCTTGCGCACCTACGCGATTTGCCCTGCTGTAGTGCGCACCGCAATGATCGAGCGAGTGGCAGAAGCGCTGGGGGTTAGTGATACCGAGCTTGCGTCGGATGTTTGTCCAAGTAAGAAGGTTGCAACCCCCGAAGACATCGCGCGCATCGTTGTTCAGCTTTTCAAAGGAGAAGTGGATCAGCCCTCTGGCTGTGCACTACAAACCAACAGCGATGGTGTGAAGTTGGTGTCTGAGCCGTAGGTCGAGCGCGCAGGCCTGCGGTGTCGTGGGGCGATCACGATTGCGAAGAGGCCTGGGAGTCAGGTGTCTACGGGGGGCCGTCTCCTGGACACAGACGGCACAATTCGAGATCTGCGTTGCACGTTTCGCCACCGCAGTGTGGGTCGGAGACATCGCAATCGACAGCCCAATGGGGTGTCGAGTTCGGCAGACACAGAGGACTGCAGTAGCCCCAGCAGTCTGGGTCGCGCAGCCAAGGGCTCCGTCGTTGTCGCCATCCAGCCCCGAATGACACTGCTCAGGGCCAACGGCAGGATAGGAGGAAAGCCAGGTTTCATCGAGAATGCCACATCGGCATCGACTCGAGGGCTGACTCCCAACAATCGCGAAAGAGGGGCAATTGGGCTGCGACAAGTGGGGAGACCGTGCCTCTTGTGGGTGAAATAGGCATCTATTCCCCACCACCGAATCAGCGAGCCCTCCCATGAAACTGCATAATTTCCACAGCTTAACTATCGCCCTTGCTCTAGGTGCTTGCCACCCAGCCGATGAAGTCAAGCCTGATCAGAGTGGCAAAAAGGGAGGGGGTGGCGGCAAGGCGGATGCGTACGACCCGAACAATGACAATCCGGCCACCTTCGCCAGCGATCTGGAGCATCGCCTAACTGAGCTGCCAATGAACGGCGGCGCGACCGTCGCGCCCTGGGCGGGAAACTACTGGCCGACGTATCAAGACAGTATCAATCATCGCTGGGACGGCGAGCAGTCTGAATCGGCTGCGTCGAAATACGGCACTGCGTTCGACGTTGCGGACATCGAGGACAAGGTCTCAAAGAACTATGGGATCGACCGCTACAGCTCTAGGACCGCATGCACTGAAACCAGTGAGTGTGACAGTGAGAAGGCTGAGTCGTGTGCGATTCGAAGAGGCGAGACCGAAGGACGCTGCATCCCAAGTTGGTGGGGAATCTGCCACGCCTGGGCGCCGCTCTCGCTCTCCGTGCCCGAGCCAAAACGAGCAGTCACACACAACGGTGTGACGTTCAAGGTCAATGACATCAAGGCGCTGCTCACCCTCAGCTGGAACCGAACCTACAGCAAGTTCGTTTCGACACGTTGCAACAAGAACGAAAATGACCTGACCCACGATGCCTACGGAAACTACCGAGATGATCCGGAGTGCGAGAACACAAACCCCGCGACATGGCACATCATCGCAACAAACTACCTTGGCATTCGCAATGAGTCGTTCGTCTACGACCGGACCTACGACCACCAGGTGTGGAACCAGCCGCTTCGCAACTACGACATTTCCAAGCAAGAAGAAATCAGTGCTATCGAAGCCAATCGTCTGACCGGCGTAACCGCTGAAGGAGGTACCACTGCAGAAGCCACAGGCACCGTGGCAAAAGACGACTTCTATCATCACCCTGCCATTGCAGTGAAACCTGGAGAGACCTTCACGGTCAACATGACCGGCACAAACGACGCAGATCTTCATGTGCGCTTTGGTGCTCAGCCGAGCTTTGGTGACTACGATTGCCGCCCCTACGAGAACGGCACCGAGGAGAGCTGCGGCCTGCAGGTTCCAGAAGGAGCTACAGAGGCCTTTGTCTCCGTTCGCGGATACGACGATAGCTCCGAGTTCGATCTCAGCATCGCCACAGGCGGAGCAGTCCCAAGTGCTTACGTACACAACGACAAAGCCGAGAAGCTCTACCTCATCAACATGAAGGTGGGCTACATCAGCGAATCGTCTGCTGGCACCGACGGGCACCTCGGCGACAACATAGATGGGTATACGCACTACGACAACTACGAGTACGTCCTTGAGATCGACTCAGACGGAGTAATCGTCGGTGGCGTTTGGATTAACGATAGCATCAACACCCACCCAGACTTTCTCTGGCTACCTACCGGCGCGAGAGATGCAACCGTGGCCAACGGCGCAATCAGTCGCGCACAAATCATGACGCTGCTAGAGAAGTCTCTCCAAGAGCCTGGCGGCGGAGACACGGGCGATGTCATTACCATTGACGAGAGCGACGTGGTCGTCAAGGACACCTGGAAGCACTACGGCCCCTACGAGACCGCCGATGGCGTAAAGGTGGACATGACGGGCACTGGCGACGCCGATGTCTACGTTCGGCGCAACCAAGCACCAACTCGCTCCTCCTACGACTGTCGTCCGTATCAGAACGGCTCGAAAGAAGCGTGCGCACTCAACGGTCCCGGGGTCTACTACGTCTCGGTCAACGGCTGGGCAGACAAGAGTGAGTTTGACCTGAGCATCGAATACACCGAAGGCAGCGGAGGTGGAATCGATCCTGTCGACCCTGTCGACGAAGTTGTCCACCTTAGTGAGAACGGCAGCGTATCCCAGGGCGAGATGAAGAAGTTCTCACTCGACGTAATCGCAGGCCAACGCATCCTCGTCCGCTCCTTCGCGGCCAAGGACGTCGACCTCTACATTCAGATGGCCGGAGAGCCAACGACGGGCGCGTACCTCGAGCGGGCCTATACCTCCTCGGGCAACGAAGTCATCGATTACACACCCACCAGCAACGGAACCCTCCATATCGGGCTCTACGGATACGCAGCGTCGGACTTCACGCTTCGCACTGCCGACCTGTAGAAGGTCGCGGCAAGCGTGTGGCCCAACAATCAAGGTGCAAGCCTTGCAGCCATCGCCTCTGAACGCGCTCATTGAGCGGGCGTCCTTCCCTTCATGTTCTTCACATCAGGGGGCGCTCCCGATTTTAGTAGTACTGGGATGATCTTCCTCGCAGTGATCTCCTTTCTGGCAGCGATGTGCAGTGGAGTATTGCCGTCAGCATCGCCGAGAGCGAGGTTTGCTTCGGTGAGGCCACTCGACAGCACATGGTTCAGCATGTTCGAGCGGGCGGCCTTCACCACAACGTGCACCACAGTTTCGCCGCTCTTGTTATGAAGGTTGACGTCAGCGCCAGCTTCCAGGAGCGCGTAAACGGCAGGCGGATGAACGCCATCCTTTCTTAGCTCGAGATGCAAAGCCGTATCGCCGTTGTCATCGATGGAGTTCACGTCGACTCCTGAATCGATGATGCGCTGGAGTGTGTTTGGTCTCCCCCCTCCGCCCTGGACAGCCTGGTGCGCCGAACTCCGCAAG
>JAAEPE010000484.1 GCA_024222395.1 Myxococcales bacterium | reverse complement strand
TGGGCCGAAACTGCCATTCCCGAGGGCTCCACCGTGTTCGTGCTGCCAGCGGCTCAACAGAAGAAAATGAGAACCAGCACGCTGCTCGAGAGGCTCAACAAAGAAATTGGGCGACGAACCCGACTAGCCACGATGTTCCCAAACCAAGCTTGGTGCCTGCGACTGGTCTCGGCGATCCTCATCGAAACCTCCGAGGAGTGGGAGACCGGGCGACGCTATCTACCCGAGGATGCGGGGTGAACCACCTTTACAGAGACAATGTTGCTTTGTCGGAGGGAGCTCAACACCATGACTCGCGAGGCATTCGACATGGCTGTCGTAGCGGCGAGGAATACGATCTCAGTTGATGACTGCAAAGCCTGGGTGACCCATGCGGGATATACCATCAATTAGTATGCTCGGCGGTCTAGCTGTGCTGCGCTCTCGCCACAGAGAGATCATCGCACGAGCTCTCGTCGCGAACATGCTGAGCTTGCGAGAGTCAGTGGTAAGCGCGAGCTGCCTACGCCTGCTCGCCAGCGAGCAGACGTTCACACACCGCTTCGAACCGCTCCACGAGCGCGGTTCCAGCCGCTCCGGGTACGGGACCAATCTCGGCCCACTCGCCACGCAGCTCACCAATGATCTCTGCTGCGGGGCGTCCACCGGTCTTGGAGAGAACACCACCGAGTGCTCGATCCGCTAGTGCTGCGCGGAGCTTTTCTGCGATTTCTTCTGGGCTCTTGCCGTCGTTGTCCTCGGGGTCATCGGGAGCCATTTCCTCGGCCCGAACAATGATTTTTTCGCGAGCGAGAGCACTTCGCTCAGGATCGAGAGCCGTCCCCTTGTACGCCGCGGGCTCGCTTTCGAGCTGGCTGCGAATCAGAGAGGCAACTTTGACGCCAAGGTCTTCGTAGCCAGGAATAGCTGCATCGAGATTGCGATAGCTCTGACGGATTGAGACCACTTGAGCTGCGACCTCCGCAGCGTCGCTATCCCACCCGGCATCGGAGCACTCGCTGATCGTCGCCTCGATCGAGGCAATCATCTCGGCCTGAGCCTGCCTGTCGGCCTCTTCGAGAATTAGGCGCTTGGCATAGACCTTGTCACATGCCTCTTTGTACGAATCGTCTAGCTTCGCAAACTCCCTATGGGCAACCTTGCCGATATCTCGCCAGCGCCCTTGCAACTCGCGAACTGCGGAGAGCTGCTCCTGCAGGCCCTCGGGAGTCGTGCACTCTTTGGCCGCAAGCTCTTGGACGTCTTTTATGAGTTGTGTCTTTGACTCGAGATTCTCAGCCTCTTCGGAGAACTTCTCCTCTAGATGAGGTGCACGAGCTTCGAAGAACGTGTCGCAAGCGCCGCGAAAGCGCTTCCATTGACCGTCCGACTTGCGCCGCGGAACCGGGCCAATGTTCTTCCACTCAGTTTGCAGCTCCTTGAAGACTTCGCTGGTTTCCTGCCAATCCGTTGAGGACTGCAACTCCTCGGCTCGCACACAGAGTGCCTCCTTCTTTTCGAGGTTCTCACGCTGCTCAACCTGGCGTGCGTCTCGCTCGCCCTTGACCTTCTCGTAGACCTCATCGCAGGTGGCCTTGAAGACTCTCCAAAGCTCTTCGCCCTTCTCGCGTGGGGATGGGCCGAGTTCACGCCATTCTCGCTGAAGCGTCTTGAGTGCTTTGCCGCGATTCTTAACTTCAGACTCTTCCGGCAAGAGCGCCTTGGCCCGAACGACCAACGCCTCCATCTTCGGAACCGCCGACCAGCGCTTCCAATCATCGGCCTCGCGCAACTCACCTAGATGAATAACCGCCTTGCGACGAGCTTCGTCGTAGCGTTCTCGCAGAGTCTCCTCTACGACCCTTGGCAAGCCGCCGATCTTGCGGCGAGCCTTGTCGGCGTCTTTGAGAACTCTGTCAAAGCCCTTCATCTGGCTTGTGCCATGTAGCTCTTCGAGTTCCTCACAAAGACGTTCGAGTTCGTCTTGATTGTCGAGGCGTTTGTCCTCTTCTGCTGCCTGCCTATCTGCGGCTGGCGAGTCCTTTGGTGCTTGAGAAACGCTCGTCGGTGTACTCTCGGGTGCCGCAGCCGTCTCATAGGGCTCTTCCAGCGGGGGAGGAGTCGGCACATCTTTCTGTGCATCAGCAGTATCTGGAGCCTGAGCCGAAGATGGAGAATCGCGAAGCTCGCCCTGCTCTTCTTCGCGAGCAGCCTCTTTCGCCTTGCGGGCACTCTCCTCGGCAGCTGGGCCGTAGATGCCGTGATTCTTATCGTATCGCGCGAGCGCCTTCTCAAAACGCGTCACCATGTTTGCGTCGTCGCCGCTGCCGAGCTGCCGCCAGCGCGCGTGAGCCTCGTCCACAACAGCCCTGGAAGCGAGCCACTCGTAACCGCCTGCGAGTTCTTCTATCTCTCTAGCAATTTGTGCACGCTCCGCCTTGGCGCGTTTGTCCTCGTCGGAAATGCTCGACTCGATTGGCCTACTCTTGACGAGTTCGGCCCTGTTGCGCTTGGCCTTGCCCCGCACGGCTTTGTTCTTTGCCTTGCCTACGACTTCCTCCAGCAACGCCTCGTCTTGGATGCGGTCGAGAGCTGCGACGGCAACCTCTTTGCGCTTCTCATCGATAGCGATACTGCGAAGTAGGAGGGGGTTCTCGATGCGAGCTAGCGCGGCCTTCCACTCCTCGGATCGGCTCGAATTGCGAACCACTTGCATGAGTGCTCGCTCATCCTCGAGTCGAGCCAAGGCCTGTGCCCGCACGGAAGCGAGCTTGGCTTGACCGGCGATCTCTGCAAGCGCCTTGTCGCCACCGTGAGTCGCCGCATTGTTGAAACCCGTCTTCGCCAACGCTTCGTCGTCGCTGCCAATCGCGTCGGCAAGCCAAGTCTTGAGCGCCAGCGCAATCGCGTAGTCGCGAAGTGCTGCATCATCTTGCGACTCGGCGACCTTAGTGAGCAACTGCGGGTCCTCGATCTTGGCGATGGCTGACTTTCGAATCGAGGCATCTCCATCCCCCTGAGCAACTTCGACCAAGAGGGCCATGTTGTCCCGGCCCATGGCTGCCACCGCGGCGGCTCGAACGTCTGATTTGCTGTGTTTATGCTTCGGTCGAAATAGGTCGGCAATGGCCATAAGAGTCTCCAGCGGCGGACTCTATGCTTCGGAAAGCGAATGAGTCAATCGAGGAGATCCAGCAGGCTGCCCAGCACCTCGCTGAGTTGATAGTCGGACGGGGTAAAGACCCGAGAAAGGCCAAATCCCAGCAGTCTTTGGACATCTGCGGCGGGCACGATGCCTCCGAGCACCACCTTCACTTCATGCTCGATACCTCGCTGGCGGAGGCACGCCATGAACTCCTCGGCGAGTTCGAGGTGGGAGCCGCTGAGCACAGAGAGCCCAATGATGTCGACAGACTCTTCCAGGGCGGTCTGGGCCAACTCCTCCGGGGTGGATCGAATGCCCGCATAAACCACTTCGAAGCCAACATCAGAGGCGGCTACCGCGATCATTTCTGCGCCATTGGAGTGGCCATCAAGGCCGGGCTTGCCAACCAGAAGCCGGGGCCTGTGGCCGGTCCGCTGGACGTGCGCCTGCACCCGCTGCCCAAGTCCTTTCTGCGCACCATCAGGCAAGCCCAAGTGTTGGCCAGCCACCCCCGTGCTCGCTCGATACTCGCCAAAGACGCTCCGAAGAGCCTCTGCCCATTCCCCTGTGGTAACCCGCGCGACCGCACAAGCAATACTCGCCTCCATCAACGATTCATCGCTATTGGCCGCCCGTTTCAGCGCCTCGAGAGACTCGGCCACTGCCGCCGCATCTCGCTCGCCGCGGGTCTTCTTGAGCGATTCTAGTGTCGCTGCGGCCTCTCTCGAATCAATCAGAAAGAGCCCGCCGTCGGCTCCAGTGGTGAGCGGCGAAGCGATGCCTTCTGCCCAGCAGTTTACCCCGACGACAACGTCTTCACCGCCCTCGATTCTCGTGCGCTTCGCTGCCATCGAGCGAACCAATTCAGACTTGAGATATCCACTTTCGATTGCCGCACTCGCCCCGCCCATTTCGACAATGCGATCGATCTCGATGCGTGCCGCTGCGACGAGCTCGGCGGTCTTTGACTCAACCACCACCGATCCGTCAAAGAGATCCGGGTATTCGAGCAGATCCGTCTCGTAAGCAAGAATCTGCTGGAGACGTAACGACCATTGCTGATCCCATGGCCTGGGCAAGGACATCGCTTCATTCCAAGCCGGCAATTGGAGAGCCCGACAGCGAGCCTTGCGACTTAGCGTCACAGCCAAACTCTCCATGACGATTCGCCAAGCGTTATTCTCCGGTTGATTCTCGGTGAGCCCCAGGCTGTTAACTTGCACCCCGTAGCGGAAGCGCCGATTGCGTGGATTCTCGACGCCGTAGCGCTCGCCTGTGATCTCCTCCCATAGCTGTACGAACGCGCGCATCTTGCACATCTCTTCGACGAATCGGATGCCGGCATTCACGAAGAACGAGACGCGCCCCACGCAGCGTTCGAACTCTTCGGCCGAGAAACGACCGCGCTCCTTGAGCAGATCGAGTGTGCCAATCGCATTGGCCAGCGCAAAGGAGAGCTCTTGTTCCGGAGTCGCCCCGGCTTCCTGCAGGTGATACGAGCAGACGTTCGATGCGTTCCACTTCGGCATCTTGGCGACGCTGTACTCATACATCTCCGCTATGAGTCGCATGCTGGGCTCCGGTGGGAAGATGTATGTTCCACGGGCCAAGTACTCTTTGACAATGTCGTTCTGGGTAGTTCCGCGGAGCTTGCTTTCGTCTTCACCGCGTTCTCGGGCAAGGGCGATGTAGAGCGCAAATAGCCACATCGAGGTTCCGTTGATCGTCATCGAGGTATTGGTCTCTTCTAGAGAGAGCCCCTCAAAGAGAACCCGCATGTCGTCGATGCTATTGATCGGGACGCCAACTTTGCCCACCTCCGACCGCGCCATCGGATGATCCGAGGAATAGCCGCACTGGGTGGGCAGATCAAAGGCGATCGATAGACCGGTTTGGCCCCGGCTCAGATTTTCGCGAAATAGGAGATTGGATGCCGCAGCGCTCGTATGTCCCGCGTACGTGCGGAAAATCCAAGGCCTATCTCGACTTGGATTGCCGTCGGCGTCGGTGATCTGATGCGCTGGAGTCTTTGGGACAGGAGTGGGCACGCAGGCAGTATACGCCGATCGTCGCTCTGGCGATCGGCAGCACATGCACAGTAGGCTAGGCGCGTGCTCGACCTAAAAGCCCAACTCGCCGCCGCTGGCATTGTTAGCGCCGAACAGGTGAAGGCCTTCGATGAGAAGGAAGCCAAAGCCAAGGAGGCCCGTGAAGCCAAAGCCAAGCAACGCCAGGCCAATCAAGGCAAGGGTGGCAAAGACGGCAGGGGCAAGAATCCCAATCAGGGGCAGGCCAAGGGCCGTGGCAAGGGTGGCAAAGGCAGCACTTCCGTAGATGAGCTCAAAGCCATGGGGCGGGGCGAGGCCTACGATCGCATTCGCAAGATCGTGAACCACTCTCGACTGGACGACAAAGAGCGAACAATTCCCCTGCCCGACGATCAGACATTCAACTTCGTCACCGCATCGGGGAGTATAGGTCGCCTCTATCTGACCGCAGCCACGGTTGCCTCCCTAAAGAGCGGCAAGAGCGGGATCAGTTCCTTCATGTCCAACCACGGCCTATCCCACTGTGTTCTCCCCAAAGACGTAGCACTCGAGCTGGCCGAGGTATTCCCTCTCTGGTTGCGCCACCTCCGCGGTCACGAGCCTATTGTCGAAGTACCCGAGGAGCCGACGGAAGAAGTGGAAGCTCAAGCCCAAGCGGCCGAGCCGAGCGAATCCAGCGAGTCGTAGACCAATCCAGGTCACTACTTGCGAAACGAGTAGTAGCCGATCACGGCCTCGCCAGTATCTCGCAATTCGAGATCGTAGCGGCCGTCCAATAGCTGGGCAGTCTCTACCGACGTCTGCACTTCGTTGTCGACTCTCTCATCGACCCAGGAGGTTTCTGTATCTCCGTGAAACGCTGTAATGGAAAAACTCTGAGAGCTCTCAGCAGCGGGTATGGGGAGCTGTAGCGTAACGCTCCCTCCCTTGGGCAGGGCTATGACCTGGAACTTGCCTCGAACGGAAAACACCGAGAGTGCGACAGAAGGCTCGCCAGGCTCTTCCTTGCTCCCTCGCAAGACGACAACCGCACCAACGACGGCAAGGGCTAGAATCAAGCCGGCGATGACCTTTGGTGCTTGGTTAGACTTGACCGATGCTGAAGCTTGCGCTGGAGGGGCTTGTGACGCCGGCGGTAGTGGATCTGCTGCTGGCTTGGGCTGCGCTGCCGGCTTGGGTGCTGACGGAGGAAGAGCTGCTGCTTGCTCGGGCGCTGCTTGCTCGGGCGCTGCTTGCTCGCCGGCAAGCCGTCTCCTCATTGCGATCGAGCATTGCTTGGAACTTCTTCTTATCCTCATCGAGATCCTCCACAAAGGCGGGGAGCTTGCCTGCCCACGGTAGTCGGGGGCGTATCCCTTCCGAGGCCAAGCGGCGCACCTGGTCGCTGCTGTGCTGTGTCCACTCCAACACCACTTTCATGGCCGCTTCGGGATTCTTCTCAACGAAAGGGCGAATTGAGAACTCGGCAGTAAACAGATGAGAGAGCTCTCCGAGAGCGCGAATGGCGAATTCTCCTAGGTCGGCACCGGCAGTCTCAACAAACACGAAAACCGGCCACGAGGCGAAGCCACGAAGGGAGTCGTTCGCCTCGCCTCGATCCCAATCGGGAATGGCATCCAGGATTCCTCGTATCGACTCCCTCGGATCAGCTGGAAGGTGGCGCACCATCGCACCGGCGACGTGTGCAACTCGCTCCTTTAGTTCGAGCCTCTCAAGCCCTGTGCAGGCCTCGCGCACGAATCTCGGAGTTTCAAAACCTGGGCAACTGCGCTGCAAGTTGCCCGCAAGCCTGGTGATGCTCGTGGCATTGAGACCATCTTTCATTGCTGGTCGCTGCTGATGCCCGCCCATGAGGCAGTATAAGACTGGCCGAGGGAGAGAGTCATCAGCAGGATCACTCAGTTACCACCATGATTTCCCGCAGTTACACCGTCACACTTTTTGGGCAATCAACAGCCAGTTTTTGGCCAAGGAGAGTGGACCAGCCTAGAATCGCTGGATGCGAAGGCTCTTATCCGTCGTCTTGCTCTCGGCCGCCTATGCCGCTGCCTGTACATCTGCGAGCCCCAAGAGAGATCTTGGGGACATGGATATCGACGTTCTATGGGAAGAAACCCCGCCGCCATTGTCGGCAGAGATCGCGCCCAATGTGGAGCCAGACACGCCACGCGCCGACAAGGCTGCGGTCACACGGAAAGCAAAGCCCGCCACCGCCGCCGCCGAAGGTCCCGCACTTCATACCAGCACCTACTACTTAACCTGGCAGGGCAAGCGCATTGGCGAAGCCCGTGAGCGATTTCACCGAAGCGCCAGTGGAGTACGCATCATACGAAACGAAGCGATTCGTGTAATGCGCGGCGGTGTCCCGGTTGAAAGTGAGACTGAGATCGTCATCTTCGCAGATAAGGACCTGCATGCCACTCGCGTAGAACTACGCGCACGGGCCGGTGCCGTCGTTCGAACTGGCCATGCACTGCGTGCGGATGATGGCCGGTGGATCATTGCCCTCGAAGGTGAGGCAGTTCGAGAGGCGCCAGCCAGCACGGTTCCTTTGGAGCTGGTGCCCTACTTGGTTGGGCGCCAGGGAACGGCCGACTTCCATGGGAGAGTTCTTCTGGCGGGCTACGGCTTCGCGGTGACGGATATGAAACTCGCCCACGAAGGACGCCGAGGCACAGCCGTACTCCGGACCAAGTGGGGTGATATCGAGACAAGCTTGCAACTGGGCAAGAACGGCACCTTGATGCGTGCGAATACCGGCTCCACGGGATCGGTTCGAGTGGGGGCCGCTCGCCTAAAAGAGAGATTTGCCCCACCAGAACTCCCCGGACAGAGCACGATATCGGTTCGAGGATCAGGAAATATCTTAGTCGTAGAGAACGCAATGCGCCAGCCGCCCCCCGCCATCGGCGGACAGTCGGTGAGTCTCCGCAAGAACGGATGGCGCATTCAATTCGATGGAAAGCCTCAGACCGTAGATAAGCGCATTGCCAGTCTCACGAGGGAAGTCGATACCCTTCTCCAAGATGCACACGATGCTCCTGGTGCCGGCGCTGGTGATGCGCTGAAGCTGGGGCGTGGTGATTGCACTGCCCACGCTACGCTCTTCGTGGATTTGGCTGCGGAACAAGGCATCGAGGCCAAACTCGTCACAGGCTTCCGTCTCAACGGCAAGAAGCTCTTTCGACATCGCTGGGTGGCAGTGCACCAGGGCGACTCTTGGATTCAAGTAGATCCGACCTTTGGGGAAGCACCAGTGGTGCCGGGCAATCACCTTGCTCTCGCAGTTCACGGTGATAGCACCGCGCAGATTGCCCTGGTTGACGAAGCCGTATTTAGGGGCCTTGATAAGGCACAAGCGCGCTGGATCCACGGTGCTGTGGCGAGCCGATAATGAAGCACCACTGTTTTGTTATCGCCACAATCGCCGCTCTAGTGAGTTGCGGTGGGGATGAGAGTTATTCCGAGTCTCCGGACGCAGTTCTACCTGCGGTTGACGCTGCTGCGGAAGCCTGCGCTCACTCGGGCTTTACTGCCGAGACGCAAGATGCAGAAAGGGACGACGAGCTGGGTGTGCTCTTCTACACGGCTACCGCAGGGGCGGCGCCCAATATCGAGCGCGTCACCCTTGATTTCTACTTCCCCTTCGGAGCAACGGACGCACCACATTCGGTGGTGTTCAATGGCGAGAACCTCAAGGACTGTCACACCTGCTTGGTTGTCCGACGAAGCTGTGAATCGGATCGGTGTGCGGACGGCAAGGCGTTTCTTGTCCAAGAGGGCACAGCTCAGGTGACGGCGATTGGCGCAGCAGGAACATCATTCGCAGGGTCAATATCCAACGCGGTCTTCGCTGAAGTAAGCACCAGTCTCGCTGACTTGGAAACTACGGTGATTCCCGGTGGAGAAACCTGGTGTATCGATCAGCTCGATTTTGAAGCCACCGTTTCAGGGCTCTAGCGTCTGAGCCTTTGGATTTGGTTTCCGACGAGTTCTAGCTCTAGCCGCCAAGCGCTTGCTAGCGGCGATGCATAGCTGCGAGGCTCTTGCACATGGCAGCTTCACCCGACCCAGCGCTTGGTACGCGGTATCTCAACGGTCATGGCCCGAGACGCCCTGCAGACGGGCTTCGCCGTGCCCTCGAGCAAGTCGATGATGACGAGCGAGCTGACATCTACGGCACTGGTCCACTAATCGAGCGCTTCGAAAGCGAGATTGCCGACCTCCTCGGCACGGAGACTGCGATCTTCATGCCCAGTGGGACGACGGCGCAGCAAATTGCCTTTCGCATCTGCTGTGACCGAACAGGGAATAACAAGCGGGTTGCCATGCACACAACCTCTCACCTTCAATTGCACGAAGAGGACGCACTTAGAGTGCTGCACGGCTTAGAGCCAGTTCTCCTTGCGAACTCGACACGCATGTTCAACCACGATGATCTGCTCGCCATGGATTCGCTGCCCGCCGCAGTACTCTGGGAGTTGCCTCAGCGTGAAATAGGTGGCCAGCTGCCATCGTGGCAATCCCTCTGCGAACAGGTCAATTGGTGCCGCAAGCAGGGCATTCATTGCCATCTCGACGGTGCGCGCCTATGGGAAGCGAGCCCATTCTACGATCGCTCGTTTTCCGAGATTGCATCACTCTTCGACAGCATCTACGTCTCCTTCTACAAGGGGCTTGGAGGCATTGCGGGCGCCATACTCGCTGGCAAGGAGGCGTTCATCAGAGAGTCTCGCCCGTGGCTTCGGCGGCATGGTGGCAACCTCATCTCGCTCTATCCCTATGTGCTTTCCGCCAAGGCCGGCATGAAGCGCCATCTCGGGCAGTTCGATCAATTCTGGCAACGCACCCAGGCCATCGCTGACGTCTTGCGAGACATCGAAGGCATCACTGTCGTGCCGGAGGTGCCGCAAACCTGCATGATGCACTTGCACATCGATTCCCCCGCCGTGGAACTCAATGCGATGAATAAGGTGCTTATGAACAGAGAGAACGTCGTTCTCTTTGGCAAGGCGCGGGCTTTGGGAGAAGAGCGGTCACTGGTTGAGCTCTCCATCGGCACCGCAAGTGCGACACTTGGTAATGCAGAGGTGCAAGCCCTCTTTCAGGAGCTGATAGTGAGGTAGAATTCCCTCCAATGATTGGTGAGCTCGTCGGCGGCTACCGCGTGATTTCCCAATTAGGCGAAGGCGGAATGGGCGTCGTCTTTCTGGCCGAGCACACCACTATGGGGCGCAAGGCCGCCGTCAAGATCCTCCACCCAAGGCTAAGTAGCGACAAAGAAATGGTGCAACGCTTCTTCAACGAGGCGCAAGCGGCGGGTTCGATTTCCCACCCAGGCATTGTGAGCGTCTTCGATCTAGGACTTCGAGATGATGGCAGCGCCTACATCGTCATGGACTTTCTGCAGGGAGAGTCCCTCACGCAAAGGCTGCATAGCAGAGGTGCTGGCGAGTGTGACCAACGAACCGACCTCTACGCCATTGGCATCATGCTCTTCGAACTGCTCACCGGCAGACCGCCCTTCACGGGCAGCGTTCTGGGAGATCTCATGGCAGCGCACATGCGTGACGTGCCACCGACGCTCTCAGAAACACTCGATCCTACGTTAGTTGAACTAGAGACCATCGTTGCGACCCTCTTGGCGAAGTCACCCAACGACCGCTACGCATCGGGGGAGATAGCAATCGCCAAAATTGACTCAGCCACGCACGGAGTTCTTTCTAGTGGTGTGCGAACTCCAACGCCTCTTCCCACGAACCGAGGAAAGACTGGCGCAGAAGACAGCAATTCGGATCCCATGGCAGAGACTGCAATCGGTACTCTGCCATTGCACAACGCGGGGGCACGACGCTTCAAAATGCCGCTGGCAGCGCAGCAGTCAGCCAAATATCTCAACGCAGCAACGCCCGTGGGCGCTTGGCAGCCGTTGGCTTTGTCGTGGTTGCTCTCGGAGTTACGGCAGTTCTGGCGATGCGGGATCCGGCGCCCACCCCCGCATCCTCGCCTCCTTCCCCTGCGGAGGAAGCCGTCGCTGCGCCTATCACCACAGACGCAGCTGTCGAACTCACGAATGTCGAAATGACAAAGCCCACGCCAAGAGCGGAGGCCCTTCCGAGAGTGGACATCGCCATGGTCGACGAGGAGCGAACCCTGGTGGCCAAGCGTCTGCACAAACGCGCTCTCAAGTTGCACCGCGCAGAGGCATACGAAGACGATAGGTATCAAGGTAGTTGTCGCATCAATTCACCATTTTCTTAACATCTCCAACGTATGCTTGTCAGGGTTGAGATAGACGACCTCTGGGGCTTGCCAAGACCGGGTGCTGCCCGACCATCGCTCTGGGTGCTGCCGCTTGGCCTGCTCGTAAACACAGCGTCTCTTCGCTAGAATTTCGTCGCCCTCGCCGTCATGGCGCTGGCTGGGAGTCACGTAACCGATAGCGCTACGCCGATGCTCATTGTTGTACCAGTCGACGAAGGCTGCACACCATACTCTGGCCTCTTCGATCTCTGCAAAGCCATTCCGTGGATACGCTGGTCGTGTCTTCATCGTTCCGAAGAGTGACTCCGAGTAGGGATTGTCATCGCTGACATGAGGCCGGCTGTAGGACATGAGGACGCCGAGGTTCTCCATAGAAGCCTTGAGAGTGCCTCTCATGGGAGCGCCATTGTCCTGCTGCAGAATGAGCGATGGGAAGGACACTTGTTCCTTGTGCATCGCGTCCTTCAACCACTCGTCCGCGAGTTTGGAGCATTCCCTTTCTTGCACCTGGAAGGCGACTAGGACCGCGATGCTTCTTTTGATTTACCTTGTGCAACAGCCTTTCTATCG
>JAAEPE010000483.1 GCA_024222395.1 Myxococcales bacterium | reverse complement strand
GGGTGTCCACCGCCCGTCCATGATGCCCAGGTTTCGATCCAGTGCGGCGAAGCAGTTGCCGTCTTGGCCATTCTTGCGACTGCGGTACAGAGTGCGCTCGACTGCAACCTCGCCCGCCGCAGTTTGATAGCGCCCTTGACTCCGAACAGCACGGCGATACTCCACGCCATCCACCTCGATAGCTTCCGCATCGACATCTGCCCGCGACAATTCCTCGGCCACAAACTCGCGCTCCACCCCCATGATGCGAATTTGGTGTGGATGTGATGCAAAGCGGTTTGGCATTGGGTGTCATGCTCCTCTAACAGGCGGTATCACACCGAAATTCCCGAAAAGAGCTGTCACAGTCAGATCTACACCCTGTCTTATTCGTCCTTCTTGGGCACCAATGCTGTGCCGTCCTTTGAGGGCCCCCCTGATACCACTCCACAAGATCCGGAAGTTGGGTCACTGCCAACATTTGGGTACACCCGGTATATGAACAATTGCGGGTGGCTTGACGACTGTCACGGAACAGCTACGCTCCCCAAGGACCCCTAAATGCCTGCAATCCGCTGCACTCTCGCTATCCTAATCCTGATTCTCGCGGGTTCGTGTGGAGATCCACCACCGAGTGAATATCCAACTCAGGAGGTCTATCTTGAGGACACCACTCTCGGTGCCGGCGACATTTTTGACGTGCGAGTCTTCCAGCACGAAGAGATGAGCGCGACATACAGTACGAGCGCCGAAGGAACCATCTCCTTTCCACTTATTGGAACTGTACCCGTATCGGGCAAGACACCATCCCAACTGGAGCAAGAGATTCTAGTTCGCTTGGCTGATGGGTTTATCGTGAACCCTCAGGTATCGGTACTGGTAAAGGAGTACAAGAGCAAAAAGCTCTCGGTCTTTGGCCAGGTCAAGAAGCCAGGCACCTTGGGCTTCACCGAGGGCATGACCATTATTGAGGCCATTTCGCGAGCCGGTGGATTCACACCGATGGCTCGCAAGAACGCCGTGACGGTTACTCGTGAGACCGACGGCAAGCAGGCAAAGTACACGGTTCCCGTAGATACAATTGGCCGGGGCAAGGCGAGCAACTTCTACGTTCGTCCGGGAGATGTCGTCTTTGTTCCCGAGAGATTGTTCTAGCCGAGGCCTCAGATCGTGGCATTTCGAAATCGTGACGGTCTCGCGAAACCGCTAGCAATCCTCGCCCTCGCGTTTTCCGTATTCGCGATTGGTTCAGTCCACCGGTGGTCGGTGGTCGGTGTCGCCCTTCTGTCCATTATTTCCACAATTCCGTACCTTGGATCTAGGCGTCGATTCTCGTCTCGCCCCGCGCTTCTGGTTTTCCTCGCCGTCTGTGGCGCAGTCACTCTACTGCAGGTATTGCCTCTGCCGCAGGCGATTGTCGCAATTCTCTCACCGGCCAAACACAACCTTCTAGTAGCAAACGCAAGTGCCATGGGAGCAGAGCTACCATCCTTCATGGCCATCAGCCTCGATCCCTCGGCGACTCTCCGCGAACTTGTGAAACTCGTTGCCTACTTGTTCTTTGCCTATACTTGCCTGCGTCTGGCCGCCAAGCGAAGTCGGCACCTTCTTCAGGCGGTCGCGGCAATTGGAGGCGTCGTAGCCCTTCTAGCGTTTGCTCACAGTACTTTGGGCCTACACGCCTTGTACGGGCTCTATGAGCCTGAATTCGCCAGAAGCCCTACGTTGCTCGCGCCTCTTCTGAACACTAACCATCTAGCTGGGCTAATGGCTCTCTGCTCCTCACTTGCGCTTGGGCTTGCACTGCACTGCGACGGGAAGCAGCGCTCCGTCTGGATTGTCTGCCTACTCCTTTGTGGTGGTGTCGGTGTCCTCACAGAATCTCGGGGAGGTGTTGTTGCCCTAGGACTTGGACTGTCACTAACAGCGATTGTCACCATAATTCAGAAGAGGTCGCGACTATCTTCTGCGATGGGAGCACTGGACAAGAAGACAACAATCGCACAGGTAGTGGTTGGGCTTTGCGTGCTGACCTTGTTGGCGGCAACAACCGGTGGCGGTGTTCTAAGAGAGCTTGGAAACACCAAGGCTGAAGAAATCACAGGGGACGTTGGAAAACTCGAGTTGTGGGGGGCATCTCTTCCAATCGTTGCACGCCATCCGGTATTGGGTGTCGGGAGGGGTGCCTTTGAGCCTGCGATCGCCAGATTGAGATTCTCTCGCCTTAGTCATGCGTCCCTCGAGAACGAGTATCTGCAAGCGATAGTCGATTGGGGCCTAGTGGGAGCAGCTCTTGCGTCAGCCGCTCTCGTCTTCCTCGTGTTCGCGGCTCTCAAACGCTGGCGGCTAGGCCCGCTCGAGGCGGGGGCCATTTCTGGCCTCTTCGCGCTGGCTTTCCATAGCACCGTCGATTTCGGTTTGTCGCTGCCTGGTGTCGCGCTGCCCGCGATCGCGGTCTTGGCGACGGTGACGCAAGGGCAACTGACGCCTATCTCGAAAGGTCACTATCTGCCGAGGATTGTGAGCATACTATTCGCTCTGGCCGCTACTATATTGCTCGTTTCTCAGCGAGGGACTCCAGCACGGGCAGAGCGGTGCGGCGAACCCTGCACCATCGAAAGAGCCAGGGTCATTTGGGAGCGCCATCCGGCAGACTACGCGGCTGCAGGCCGGGTAGCGGTTGCGCTCAGTGAGTCCAGTGACAGGCGAGCGATTCCCGTACTCAATCGGGCTCTTTCTCGAAACCCCTTCCAGTGGGGGCTGCATCTCCACGGTGCTCGCTGGCTTGGTCAGTCACAGGTCCGAGAGCAGTCTATGGTGGAGTATGCCCTGGCTGTCAAATACGCCCCCATCCCAAGGCTGGTGTATGTTCTTAGGGAAATTACCGAGAAGTTCTCTAGCCCAGACGACGCTGCCAAGTGCCTGCCAGCTAGCCCGTTGAGGTTGCGCCACTTTCATCGACACCTGACGAATCTGAAACGAGGAGATGTGGCTCTTGCCCACTCTCGCAGGCTCCTGGCCCTTGGCTTCGAGTCCGTGGAATTGTTCGAAATACTCAGCATTCAAGCGAACTCTGCCAAGGATTTTGCCCTGGCGGAAGAAGCCGCCAGGCGTGGATTTGAGCTTGCTCCCTCTGGTCCCAGCGCCGTACGCTTGGCCAGCACCAAGCGGATCAACGGTGATCCCGAGGGGGCTCTAGCCGTCATCGAGACTACTCTAGCAAATCGAACCCACCCTCTTTCAGGGCTGGATCGCCTGAACCTCCTACTGGAACAATCTAATGTCCTGCTATTACAGGGAAAAGTGGAGGAGGCAAGGGAATCTCTAAATCGAGCTCTGGCTGTCCGAGCCACCACCAAAGCAGCGCGTGCGAAGGCTCACACAAGGCGTGCGGATCTCGAAGCTAGTGTCGGGAATAGGAATCAGGCAGAGGTAGAACGAAACAAGGCGAAGGCCCTCAGGTCTGATATACGTGTGCCGCAAAGTCACTAGCGTTCAAGGTACTGGCAAGCGATAAGACCTGCCGCAAAACTGAACGCAACTGGCAGTTTGGACAACAGAGAGAATACCCGTGAAGAAGGCACTAATAACCGGAATTACCGGCCAAGACGGATCGTACCTAGCTGAGTTGCTTCTGGAGAAAGGCTATGAAGTTCATGGCGTTATCCGACGATCGAGCAGCTTCAACACCGATAGAATCAATCACATCTACGAAGATCCACATGGTGATGGAGTCCGGCTCAAGCTCCACTATGGGGATCTCAACGATGCCAGTTCGTTGAACCGCATCCTGCGTATTGTTGAGCCCGAAGAGGTCTACAACTTGGGAGCCCAGAGTCATGTCCGGGTTTCGTTCGACACCCCTGAATACACGGCAGAGGTGACGGGGCTCGGGACCCTAAGGCTGCTAGAGGCGCTGCGCGAAACGGGGCTCTCTCCAAGGTTCTATCAGGCCTCGTCCTCAGAACTCTTTGGTTCCTCGCCTCCGCCCCAGGATGAAGAGACTGTTCTCCGACCGCGAAGCCCCTACGCGATAGCCAAGCTCTTTTCTTATCACATCGTTCTGAATTACCGAGAGGCCTACAACATGCACGCCTGCAACGGAATTCTCTTCAATCACGAGTCTCCCAGACGTGGAGAGACCTTCGTTACACGCAAGATCACCCGCGCAGCTTCTCGTATTCGAATGGGTCTTCAGGACAAGTTGTTCTTGGGAAACTTGGAGGCGAAAAGGGATTGGGGGTTTGCAGGGGACTACGTCGAGGCAATGTGGATGATGCTTCAACAAGAGAAGCCCGAGGACTTCGTTATCGCGACCGGCGAGATGCACTCTGTGCAAGAGTTTCTTGAGGTAGCGTTCGAGACCTTGGACCTCGACTGGAAGCAGTACGTGGAGATTGATCCCCGCTACTTCCGACCAACAGAAGTCGACGAGCTGCGTGGAGATTTCTCCAAGGCCGAAAAGGCACTGGGTTGGAAACCCAAGGTGGGGTTTCGTGAGCTTACTGAGATGATGGTCAAGTCTGATCTGAAGGCTGCGCAGAACGAGGCAAAGCTCAGATGATCGAAAATGGCCTAGAGCCAAATACTGGGGAAGACGAGAGCAGCGTCGATTTACGCCATTACTACAAGCTTGTAATGAAGCGTAAGTGGATGGTGATGGCCACCATGGCTCTGGGAGTCACTCTCGCAGTGCTCTACACCATGCGCCAAACACCCCTCTATCAAGCATCAGCAAGTGTAATCATCGATCCCACTGCCCCTCAGGTATATGGCAAGGAAGTACAGGAAGTCGTGCAGCTCGGCTCTGGGAACTACTGGTCTACTCAGGAATACTACAACACTCAGCTCAAGATTCTGAGGAGCCGTACTCTTGCCCAAAAGACCATCATCCGTAACGAGCTACACAACGATCCCAGAGTTGTTCGTACCGATCCAGGCAGGCCTCTCCCGGAGGCCGAGAGGATTGAATTCGCTGTCAATGTTCTGCTTTCATCCGTGACCGCATCTCTCGAAAAGGATAGTCGTATTGCCTATGTTCGCGTCATCAACGCCGACCCCGCGCTCGCAGCTGAGCTCGCAAATCTCCACGCCACGACATTTCGAACGAACAACGTAGAACAGCAGAAGGGTGATACAAGTGATGCTGCTGACTTCCTCGCCCGCGAGCTAGACTTGGCAGAGAAGGACCTTCGTGAGGCCGAGAAGAAGCTTGTGGATTTCAAGGAAGAAAACAGCATGCTTTCAATTGGCCTACAGGACAAGCAGAACATCCTGTCCGCAGACCTCGCGCGCTACAACGCGGCTCTATCTGATGCTCATATTGCTCGCATTGAACTTGAAGGGCTAAACAGGCAAGCCAAAGTGGCCCTCAAACAACGGGAGATTCTTGAGTCAGCAATTTTTGGCCTGGTTGAGAATTCCTCCGCCTCGCTGCTCAAGGAGCAGTACATTCGAGAAAACCAAGTATTCATCGAACTTGGGTCGAGCCTCGGAACCAAACATCCAGATTTTCTCGCGCAGAAGAAGAAGGTTGCAGACCTGTACGGAGCCATTGAGCGTGAGGGTCGGCTTGCGCTTAAGGAAATAGATCAGCGCCTCAAAGCTGTGACAAGCAATGAACGCCGCTTTGAGGCTGAGCTCGAGCGCCTCAAAGCCGACGCGTTTGGTCTTGCGCCAAAGACTGTCGCGTACGGCCAACTTCAACGCGCACACGACGCCACAAAGGAGAAGCACCGAATCGTTCTCGGACGACTTCGCGCAAGTACACTCTCTCTGAGAAACGACGTGTCGAACAACGTTCGTGAGCACGACATGGCCCGGGTCCCAACATCACCGATCAGTCCGCGGATGTCCCTGAACGTCGCTGTTGCGGCTTTCATGTCGCTACTCTTGGGGCTGAGCTTGGCGTTTGGTCTTGAGCATCTTGACAGGACTGTAAAGACGGGTGCAGACGTCGAAGCTGCTGTCAGAGTTCCCCTACTGGGCTTGATTCCTATCGTCCAAGATCTCCCAAAGACACCAGAGGCACTACGAGAGCGCGACCTATTTGTATACGCTCAGCCCAAATCACGGGCCGCAGAGTGTTGTCGCTCCATACGTACAAATCTCCTCTTCAGTGGAGCTGATCGAGATCTGACAGTCCTCACAGTTTCCAGTCCGAATCCGCAAGAAGGCAAGACTACTTCCGTCATCTACATGGGAACTACGATGGCCCAGAGTGGCCAGAAGGTACTGTTGGTTGACACGGATATGCGTCGGCCACGCTTGCACGCAAGCATGGGAGTATCCCGAGGCAAGGGAATCTCAAACCTGATTCTCGGAGACGCAGAATACGACGATTGCATCAAGAGTACGGAAATACCAAATCTCTTCGTGCTGCCGTGCGGGCCCACCCCGCCGAATCCAGCGGAACTACTCCTCACCGATCGATTCAAAGCCATTATCGAGGAATTGCGTGGCAAGTACGACCGAGTGATCTTCGACTCACCGCCACTACAGGCAGTGACGGATGCCGTTGTGCTTGGGAAGCTATGTGATGGAGCAATCATGGTTACGCAAGCGGGGAAGACCAATCGTGAAGACCTCGCTCGCTGTGCCAAGATGTGGAAGGACGTGGATGCGAATTTCGTTGGGGTTGTTCTGAACGATCTGGACCTTGCAGATAGCAAGTATGGATACTCCTATTATGCGTATAGCTACGCAGAAAACGCATCAGAAGCCGAATCTCAAGCATGATTGATGGGCTAAATCAGCGGCTGCTAGGCCCGCAAGCTATGCGGTTCCTACAGCTAGGGATCGACTTCTCCATTGGGCTCATCGGAGTGATACTGGCCTATCTGGTCCGTTTTGACGCCATGATTCCAGAAGCGTTTGCTAGGCAAATGTTTCTCATGGCCCCACTCATCGCCACGCTGAGGCTTGTGGCAAACCAGCTAAACGGGGTCTACAGAGTCGTCTGGCGCTACGTCGGAATTCGGGAGGCAATCGTGTTCGCGAGAGCCGTGCTCACTTTGAGTGTGCTTCTTCTCGTACTGCGTTTACTTGCACCTACGGATGCCATAGCCATCAAGGTTCCGATTAGCATTATCGTGCTAGAGGCGATGTTCTGCTATTTGGGACTAACCAGCAGTCGACTACTTCGCCGAATCGTGCACGAATCAAGTCGGCGGGACCCTACTGTAGATTCCGCTGAAGGAACTGCGACATTGCTCATTGGTGCGGGCCAACATGGGTTGGCTATTGCAAAAGAAGCGTTGCGCCATCGAGAGGCTTTGGGGATCAGACCCATTGGTTTTCTCGACGACGACCTGAACAAAGCTGGTATGGAGGTTAGCGGTATCAAGGTTCTGGGAACGCTTGACGACGTCCGAGAAGTCATCAAACACACCGACGTGAAGCAAGCCATCATTACGTCCAGCGCGGTTTCCTCAAAAGCAATCGTGAAGCTGATCGACGTTTGTCGGCCAATGGGGGTTCATGTTCGTACAGTGCCGGGGTTGCTTGAGTTGTTGGATCAAGGACTTTCCGCCAAGTCTCTGCGCGACGTTCGGATCGAAGACTTGCTGAGCCGCGATCCTATTCCTCCATCAATGTCCATGGAGGACTTGAGAGGGGTTCTGGCAGGCAAGCGAATTATGGTCACTGGGGCTGGTGGGTCCATCGGGAGCGAGCTTTGTCGACAGCTGATGGCTTTGGGGCCAGCCAAGCTCTTTTTGCTTGAGCGCGACGAGAACAATCTTTTTGAGGTTCACAAAGACACGTGCAGTGACTCGCATGGAGTTTGCGTTCCCGTACTTGCCGACATTCGAGATAGGAAGGCGATCGATCGCATATTCGGAGAGCTCAAACCCCAAATCGTTTTTCACGCCGCTGCCTTCAAACATGTTCCGATGATGGAGCGATTTCCGACTGAGTCGGCAGGCAATAACGTCTTTGGAACTCGCAACCTCGCTGAACTTGCAGACCAACATGGAGTTGAGAACTTCGTGATGATCTCAACCGACAAGGCGGTCAACCCCTCCAGTGTCATGGGTGCGACCAAGCGACTGGCAGAGATCCTGATACAGCGGATGGCGCCGAGCAGCAAGACTCGCTTCTCCTGCGTTCGTTTCGGAAATGTCCTAGGTAGCCGCGGAAGCGTTATTCCAATATTCCGTGAACAAATCCGCCGCGGAGGCCCCGTAACGGTTACCCATTCGGAGGCAACGCGGTATTTCATGACGATTCCTGAAGCTGCAAATCTCGTGATTCAAGCGGGCATGCTTGGCGATTCTGGTGAGGTCTTTGTTCTCGACATGGGAGAGCCTGTGAAGATTATGGATCTTGCCAAGCAGATGATTCATTTGAGCGGTTTGACCGAGGACCAGGTACCAATCAAGATCATGGGGTCTAGACCCGGTGAGAAGCTCTTTGAAGAGTTGAAGACCAATTCGGAGGGTATCTCCGAGACGAAACTCAGAAAGGTGTATCGAGTGGAACCCGAAGCCTTCAGCGAACTGAGCATTAGCGAGATACTCGAGCGAATCGATTTCGCTATCCGGGCTAATGACCACGGTGGAGTTCGTGCTGCACTTGAGGACTTGGAAATTGGCTTTACAAAGAAGCCTCAAACCATGACTGGCACTGGGCCCACAGCACACTTGTAGATCATAGCTGAGGAGTGCCCAGAGCTTCCCTAATTACTCGGACTACCTTTTCTCGGGCGCCTGTGGAGAGGCTCGAGCCGCTGGGCAAGCACAACCCACGGTCGAAGAATTGCTCGCACACGGCTCCTCCAAACATCTCGCAACCTGCAAACAATGGTTGTAGATGCATAGGCTTCCAGACTGGTCGCGCCTCAACATCCTGAGCCTCAAGCGCCAATCGAACATCGTCTCGAGAATTGCCCGCCAACGTTGAATCGATCAAGAGGGCTGTAAGCCAGAAGGTGGAGCGGGCCTCCGGAGCTTCGGGCATAAATGTGATGCCTGGGAGGTCTTGTAGGGCTTCGCGGTAGAATTGATTGTGCTCCCTGCGCACATCCACCTTGTTGGTGAGCCCTTCCAACTGAGCTCTTCCAATGGCTGCAAGGATGTTGCTCATTCGGTAGTTATAGCCGAGTTCCGAATGTTGATAGTGAGGTGCATCGTCACGTGCTTGCGTGGCCCAGAAACGTGCTTTCGTAGCCAGTTGTTCGTCGTCGGTGACCAACATCCCCCCACCACTGGTCGTGATGATCTTGTTTCCATTGAACGAAAAGATGGCCGCTTGCCCTACTGAGCCCGCAGGTCTTCCCGCAATACCAGCGCCAAGTGACTCTGCAGCATCGACGATAAGAGGGACCCGAAACTCTTCGCAGATCGCGGAGAGCTTGTTGTAGTCAGCACACTGGCCGTAGAGATCGACGGCGACCACTGCTCTAGGTAGATCGTTTTTGTCGGCCGCGCTAGAGAGCACTTCACGGAGTAGGTCCGGATCCATATTCCAGCTACTTCGGCAAGAATCGAGGAAGACCGGCGTGGCACCCTGATAGCAAATCGCGTTCGCGGTGGCCGCGAAGGTCAGGCTCGAGGTGATGACCCGATCGCCAGGCGAGACACCAAAGTAGCGCAATGCCAAATGTAGCGCGCCTGTTCCAGAGTTCGTGGCTACTGCGTGTGATCGTTGTGTAATGCTCGCGATCTCGGCTTCAAATGCGTCTACGTGGGGCCCAAGTGGCGCAATCCAATTGGAGTCAAATGCGTCGAGCAACATCTCTCGCTCTCGGGGGCCAACATCTGGTGGGGAAAGATAGATCCGTGACATGTCTAGCTCCGGTATGAGGGGAAGAAATTGTTGCGAGGATGCCACTCTGTGCCTTCCTGCAAAAAGTGTCTTCGGCACTCCTCCTCAAGCTTCTTTTCGTCAGACCGAGAAAAGCTGTGATAGCCGACAGTGAAACTCCGAGCACCACTTGGCGCAAACGCTAGCTTGTAGCGATAGATGCCGTCCTCTTCGCCGTAGCCCCCGCCAAGCACGAACCAGTGGAACCCTCGTTCTCTGCCCCATTCGATCGCTTCGTGCTTTAGGAGATCGTTGGGACGAGTAGGGAAATACTCAGAAAGTGTCCCACCTAGAAACGAATACATCACATTGGCAGATAAGAGGACTAGTTCAGTCGAAACGATCTTCTTTTCCAAAAAGACGTGAAAGAATGCAAATTGACCACTGAGATCGTTGCAAACTCCTTCAAAGAACTCGCGAGAAAAATGAAACCCTTGACCCGCTTCGCACCGGACCATCGTGGCCAAATAGATCTCTAGGAATTCGTCTAGGTGAGCACCGACCTCGTCGACGACAACCCTCAGGCCGTTCTTCCTGGCCCGCTTCACGTTCTTGCGGACCTTGCCACTGTAGTCCTTCCACAAGTCTTCTGATGAGAGTCTGAGATCTCGGACGACATTGCGCATCGGCTGTCTAGTTTCTCCATGGAACTCTAGAAGGTCATCCTCGAACAGAGAGAGGCGAGCTGTGAGTCCGATGATCTGGTGTCCATGCGCCCAATCGTCTGTCGCTTTCCAGAATTCGGGGCAAACCTTGTCGACCTTCTGCCCCCAGACATAGGGGCCCCCATAGCCATAGGGGGTGATTAGATCCCAGCGGGAATCGCTGGGCTGAGTCCAGGAGATGGCAGACAGCGGACGAGCCACGACCGGTAGAAGGACACTCATGCCGTTCCGACTGAAACTCAGAGCGAGTGCATGTTCGTCTTGCCCACAGAACATGTCAACATAGGCAGGGTGCGCCTGGACTTCTCGCTGTGGCCACTGTGTCCAGAGTTCAATCCAGCGAACACGATCCTCATGCGTCTTCGCAGATAGGACTCGAAAGTCATCTCTCTCAAAAGAAAACCCCATTAGGAATAGCTCCGAAATTGCTCGCAGGATCTACGAATGATGTTGGCGATGCGTTGAAGATCCTCAGACGCATAGCGCCCATCGGCATGGACCGAGAGAAGCTTACAAGAAAGGTCAATATCTTGTGCTGATGGGGACAGCCCCGGCGCTGTCATTGGCCATAGAATCGCTGGATAGACGCTGCCGGATACCAGCGAGGTGCGCAAGTGCTCACGCAGTGCTTGGGACTCGGCTAGCAAGAGGAGGCTGAAGGCGGATTGACCGCTCGGGATGCTGTCGAGGTCGGCGAGGTCAATGCCATCTACGTTCGCAAGGCCCTCTGTTAGTTCGCGTATGTTTGCATCGCGTTTTCGCCTCCACAGCTCAACATCAAAACTCTTAATCAGCTCCACAGACGTCTGCGTTGCCCCAGAAATTCGTCCATCTGCAATGTGCGATTCTCCGAGTTGGTAGAGTTCCCGGAACGCCTTCTTGCAGGAGGAGTCACCTCGCAAGTAGCGCTCCTTGAGAACCATGGCCGCCAGTCTTCGTGATGACGCGAGCTCTCGCTCCTCGATGATCGGTGGTTGGTGAGGGAGCGATAGGTCACTGGAAGACCAAAGAACGCCACCGTCTGGTACTGGAAGAGTCTTGCGCAGAGACGCCACACAGTACGTCGCCAGACTAGATTTGGCCCATCGGGACCAAGGGTCGTGGGTATGATCCTCTATCGTATCCACATTCTGTGCTTCGAGTGCTTGATAGTTGGGTCGCTGCCGAATACCAAATTGATTTACGACGAACACGACATCTCCAGCGCGATAGTCCAACTCATCAATGTTGGAGACAGATCCAGCTGACGGATAGTCCGGGTAGCGTTCGCTGGCAATTCCAGTCGCCATCAGGGATTCCACGACCTCCTGACAAAAGTAGGAGGGAATCCACGCTCGCTGCCAATTGCGAACCCTCAATCCGTGTTCAACGACAAGTCGCATGACATCTCGCCCGGAGGCTCCAAGTCGATGCTCATGTTGACTCCAAGGATGTTGTCCAGACTTGCCACCCGAGAGGCAACCCCAGTGAAACTCTGAGCCCGACTCCCAAGGTGTTTCAAACTTTGGGAGCAAACTCATCTCTTAGAATCGCCATAAGTTGAATATCCAAATACCGGCCATCCTTAAACTGTGCCTGCCTTCGAACGCCCTCGCTGCGAAAGCCAATGGAGTGATAGATGTGTATGGCTCGCTCGTTTGAAACAAGTGCCGAGAGCTCGATGCGATTGAGATTGAGCCACTCAAAACCATACTGCACAACGGCGTGCGTGATTCTTTTCCCGAGACCTCTTCCCCACACAGACTTGTCACCAAGCATGATCGCAAATTCTGCGAGAGCGACCCGATGATCAATATCATAGAGGCCGACGTGGCCCAGGCAGGCATTGCTGTCTGAATCGGCGATGACCCATAGGGCCTCGTTGGCTTTGGTTCGGTGATACTCAACCCAGCTACTCAAGTCTGCCTTGGCGTATCCCAAGGAAAATCCTCCAAGTAGACCCGCAACCTCGGGATCATTCTTGAAGTGATAGAGGGCGTCCACATCCTCTTGTTCTGGTCGCCGGAGAACGATGTCTTCAATCGCTAGGTTCAAGCGCTTTCCTTTACTTCTGTGCGTTCACGGTCGGAGGACAGCCCGATGTCGTCTACAGCATCTAGTCCATCACTTCCCACCGCGTCATGCGACGTCAAGAAGACTGCAGCGACCGTTTTCACGATGATCTTGCAATCGAGTAGGAGATTCCAATTGTCGACGTACCAGACATCCAGTCTAAGCCTCTCACTAAAAGGAATGTTCTGTCGTCCGTTTACTTGAGCCCATCCTGTTATGCCTGGTGGTGTATGATGTCGCCGATGCTCGTTCGGCGTGTACTTCTCAAGGTACTCGACAAGTAGTGGCCTGGGCCCAACGAGGCTCATGTCGCCGCGCAACACATTCCATAGCTCGGGGAGTTCGTCGATACTAGTCTTGCGCAGGAAGTGACCAATAGCAGTCACTCGGTCCGAGTCGCTTCTGAACCAGAGCTCTCCGTCTGCCGCAGCCCGCATTGTCCGAAACTTGCGAATCGTGAAGATGCCACTGCGGTATCCTGGGCGTTTCTGGCTGAACAGTATGGGGCCCGATGACCGAATCGCCGCAGCGGTAGCCACCATGATGGGCGCAGCGACGATGAGTCCTGTTGCGGCACCCACGATATCGATCGCTCTCTTCATGCGGAGCTGTGGACTGCGTTTCCACCATGCGGTCGCTTGCTCTGTCACGGAATGATCTTATTCGGGTCTCCACCGGGACGCCAGTAACTTGAATCTTTCGACATGGAGCTTCCAACTAGGCCCGCCTATCGTCCCATTTCTGTCGAAGTGCTCGCGCATCCAGTCCGAATCTGGGGCAATCACATCTGCTAGCCACCCCGAGGGAGACTTCTCTGAAATCAGAACATCAAGGAGGATTGCGCCAAGCCTCGTTAGTTTCGGGCTGGCGCCGGCGATTACTCCGTCTCGTCTGAGGAGCCTGAAGATCGTATTCCATCGCCTCTTGGGAGGAGCGAGGGACTCTAGAACCTCGTTGGGAATGGGGGAATCGAGAAGTCCCTTGGCCATGGCCAAAGAAACGAAGACTCGAGTGGAAATTCCGGATAGTCGAGCCTCTTGAACTACGTGGCTCCAGTCGATTGTGCAGTCCCGAACCAATCGATCGACGTCTACCTGCAGACGCAGGCCGGGCGCACGAATGTAGGAATGAAGGGATGTGTGGAAGGCAACGAAAACGAGGGCGTCGTTGGGGTTGAGTACGGAAATCTTCCGTGATTTCTGGCTTGGTACGGCGCGTGATAGCCACGTTTTGCATCTGTCTTGATAGTGCAGAGGAACCCACATTCGATCAAAGGGGGCGAAGCCGACTTCGAGCCACTGCTCCCCGTCCACGGTGTGTGGGCGACTGAATTCCGCGCGTTTCGTCGGCCTATCGCGTCGGTCTGAGGAGGCGAAGCCCACGTCTTCAAAGACCTCTTTGGCAGCGCTCCAGTGTTCTTCGGGTACGAGAAGATCTATGTCCCCGGAGCAGTAGGCTCCTAGAGGTAGCTGGGTGCCCAACATTACGCCTCCTGCTTCAACCGCCGCTGATGGTGCCCCTCGCGCAGACAAGCGCTCAGAGATTTCGGCGAGCGGGTCAATAAGCCTCTGAACCCTCTCTGCGTTCTTTTCGACTATCGAGCTCCAGTTGTCACGTTCCGATATCGTGCTTGCCCTTTCTAGGGCGTGAGCGACAAGCGGAGTCATTTGGTTCTGTTTCGCAATAGCGCGTACACTCTCCTCACCGAGCTCCGCGTAGAGAGATCGGAACTCTTCTGTTTCCTGCTCCGTCCATCCGGAGCGAGCGGCCAGGCAGAGAAATCTGCCAGGGGGCGCTAGTGTTTCACTGTAGATCATTGTCTTCCTGGGTCACCAGAGGAGCCAGAAGCTCGAGAAAGCGCTTCTCGACGACTTCTTCACTGTAGAAGCGCTCAGCTACTTCCCTTGAACGGCGCTTCATCGCTAGCAGACGATCGCTGTCGCGTGTCAATTCTCTAAGCGCTTCCGCAATTGCCTGGGAATTATCTGGGTCACAGACGAGTCCCACACGGTGCTCGCGCACCATCCTTGCGAGGTCGCTGTCTGGACTGCTGAGCGCTAGGATTGCACTCCCCACAGCCATAGCGGAATATGTTTTGCTGGGGACGGACAAATGGGACGTGGAGGAGGCCTGCGAGACTACGGCGATATCACCAGAGGCAAGCGATAGGGGCAAGGTCTTCCAAGGCTGATACGGCAGCATCTTGAGGTTTGCGAGTTCTAGTTGCTTCGCCTCGGCGGCGAGCGCCTCTGCTTGGAGTCCAGAGCCAACAATCAGAAATTCGATAGCTGCTCGTTCAGTGCTGAGTTGCTTGGCGGCTTGTAGGAGGCCGTTTAGGCTGTGAGAAGCACCAATATTCCCGGAGTAAAGCACGGTGAGGGACCCTGGGGAGCAGTGCTTTTTGGCGAAATCGTTCTCGCTCCTAGCAAGAGGTCGCAGATCTTTTGTGTTGGCCCAATTGGGGATGACGGAGATAGGAAGGGAAGGGTCCTTGGCTTGGACTCGAATCGCCCGAGCCATGCCTTCGCCGATCGTGATGGTGGCGCTCGATCGGCGATACGCTTGACGGTTGACTGCGCTCCAGCAACGCACCAGAGGGTTACTCTTCGCCATCCAGCCTTGTTGCACGATGTGCTCGGGATACAGATCCCAAACGAGAATGCCGGTTGACCAGCCCCGGAGCTTGGAGAGCGATAGCCCGAGATGCGGTAGCATGGGCGGATTTGTCACCGTGAAAACTAGCGGTCTACCTCGAACCTCAACCATCTTCCGAGTGGCAAAGAGCATGAAGCTGGACCACGAACGCAGACGGGCAGACTTACTCCGCCTATCGTAGGAAGGGCCCTCCATGATTGTCAGAAGGGGGGAGGAGTTCGGGTGCGGCATTCCCGTTATCAACAGGCATGGCCCGAGACTCTCCGTGAGCTTGCCGAGTAGCCGCTGAAAGCTTGGGCTCTGGCTCTGGTTTATGACTATCCACGCGTGGTGACGCATGAGGGTGCTAGGCCCCTAGACAGTTGGACTGGTACCACTCATAGGTGTTCCGAATACCGGCCTCTAGTTCCACTGAGGATTTCCAACCCAACGCATTGAGCTTGGACACATCGAGGAGCTTGCGGGGCGTTCCGTCCGGCTTGCTGGCGTCGTACCGAATTACTCCCTTGAAGCCGACTACGTTGGCTATCAAGGCAGCGAGATCAGCTATGGAAATATCCCGCCCAACGCCGATATTCACTAGCTCCGTGGAATCGGTTTCTTCCAGTAGGAACACGCAAGCGTCTGCCAAGTCGTCGACATGAAGAAACTCACGCTTGGGTGTGCCCGAACCCCAAATATTGATCGCGGCTGCGTTCTGCTCTCTTGCTTCATGAAAACGCCGAATCAATGCTGGAAGGACATGACTGGTCTCGGGATCGAAGTTGTCATTGGGGCCGTAGAGATTGGTGGGCATAACGCTTTGATAGCGAGTGCCGTGCTGGGCGTTGAGAGCCTCGCATAGCTCGATACCGGCAATTTTGGCAATGGCGTAGGGGCGGTTCGTTGGCTCTAGAGGACCGGTGAGTAGATACTCTTCTCGAATGGGCTGAGGGCACTCACGGGGATAGATACAGCTTGATCCTAAGAACAGAAGTCTCCGGGTTCCGTGTCTATGAGCTGCACCTATCACGTTCGTCTGGATGCGAAGGTTGTCGAGGATGAAGTCCGCGCGGAACGTACTATTGGCGAGAATTCCACCTACCCTTGCCGCAGCTAGGACTACAACCCCGGGCCGTTCTGTGGCGAAGAAGGCCTCAACCCCAGCTTCATCACATAGATCTAGTTCCTCTCGGCTGCGTACCAGCACATTCCTGTAGCCTGATTTATTCAGACGTCGAACGATGGCCGAGCCAACCAAACCTGCGTGTCCGGCAACGTAAATGCGAGATTGTGGCGAGATTCGTTCTGCTGCCGTGG
>JAAEPE010000482.1 GCA_024222395.1 Myxococcales bacterium | reverse complement strand
AGCCCATGCAGGTACTCGAGCGCAAGCACCCAACGCACGTGGATCCTCGCGATGGCTCTGTTCGTTACGAATATGAGTAAAAACGGCACGGCACGCAAACCTTGCTCGCTGCCTTCGATATCAAGATTCGATTCGTCTACACGCCGATCCATGCCTCGTGGATGAACCAGGTCGAGCTTTGGTTTTCAATACTTGGGCGACGAATCCTCAAACGTGGAGACTTCGCCTGCCGCGCCGAGCAGAGCGAGCGAGTCATGGGCTTCATCAAGCATTGGAATCGAAGAGAACATCATCCTTTCCGCTGGACCTGGCGTACTGACAAACTCCAGAATCGAGAGCGCGAATCCACCTAAGTAATCCTCCGGTACCATGTTCAAAAACAAAGCTGAACACTACGACGCGGAGCACGTTGAAGAACTGCTCCATCAACACAGCGCGACGCATCTTCGTGCTCGCAAATATGGCTCGGCCGTACTCGTCGAGTCTGGCCCCGAAATCGAGCCAAGCAAGCACTTCCGCGTGCGTCGAGACACCGTGCACCTTTGGTGCCTCGACATGGCAAATCATCACGGTTGATGCGAGCCGACTCCTTTTCGAGAGAATCTTGATGAGTTGGTTCAAGTCGCCATCGACAATCTTTCATGGCCCCTTACTCCGGTCGAGCAATAACCCGGAACGGACTTCCGATCTCGAGTACTAGGTAGGCACCCAAGAGGCACAGCGGCCAGACTACTCGTCTTCGGTGGACTTGGTTTCGTTCGGACAAGAGCCACCCTCGATGCCCTGCTCTTTGGGGCAGAGTCCGAAGAGCTCTAGACGGTGCTGCACAATTTTGAAGCCGCCGAGACGTTGAGCAACTTTGTCTTGCAACGCTTCAATCTCATCGTCTTCGAACTCAAGCACTAGCCCACACTTGGAGCAAATGAGGTGGTCGTGATGATCCGCAACCACTTCGTAACGAGTCTGTCCATCTCCGAAATCACGGGCGTGAGCGAGGCCGGCCTCGACCAAGAGCTTGAGCGTTCGATACACGGTCGCGTATCCAATTTTTCGATTCTCGCTCCGCACGTTCTCGAGCAAGTCGTCGGTGCTCACATGGCCCTTGCTCGCCAGAAACTTCTCGACGATGGCCTCGCGCTGCTGAGTTGTGTTGAGACTATTGCTCTGCAAATAGTGCTTCCACTTCTCCTTCAATGATGCGGGATTGCCCTCATCTGCCTGCTGCGCGCTCACAACAGAGATTTATCAACCTAGCACCTACATAGTCAATGCAGCGATGCGGATGGGGGGGGCAGTTCCTGAAAGCGGGGGGCTATGCCGGGCTATGCCGCCATCTGCGTCCGGGTTGTGGCCTCCCAACGTCCGTTAGAGAGATTGGCACGCAGTAGCGCCATATCGCGGGCTCCCCGCTCCGTCCAGCGCATTCCCTAAAGCTTCAGCCTTGCTCCGGTGACATGGTAGTTGGCGGATTCGACGGT
>JAAEPE010000481.1 GCA_024222395.1 Myxococcales bacterium | reverse complement strand
TGTGTCACTGGGTATCCGCTGTCGGCCGGTTTTTCGCAGGCAAGAGCGATGATCTGTGTCATCTGCTCCGCGCTGAATCGAGCAGGAGTTCCACTGCGGTACTCATCAGACAAACACTCAGCAATAAGGCGATCCAGATCCTTCTCCGAGGCACCCTGCGTTTCCGCCTCGGCAAAACGGGATTGCAGAGCGACCCATCGGTTTCGCCACCGTGAACCCCTTACCAATCGCCCTCCTGCGCTGTGCATCTAGAAGGTGTAGAGCCAATGCATGGGACGAAAGAGAAACGGCCGAGACGATGTTTCTCGGCTTGAAACGGTGCGCCGCTGGCGCTGGCCTTCGGCGGCGACCAGGACGATGGCACTGAGCCCGACGTTCCCACACCGCCGTCTCCCGACGAGCAAGACCCGCCTCACCGACAAGGGACGACTGTGAGTTCGCCACTCCATCGGAAGGGGCTGCTAGCCGAGAATAGGCGAATAGCTAAAAAGAGGGGCATTGCCCCTCGTCCCCGCCAGCCCTCGATCTTTTAGGTTCCCGTTCGTTCGGTCGTCGTCTACCGAGACAAGTTCCTAATTCGCTCGCATGACGACGACTTGACTACGTAGTCCGCCTCTCGCAAGCCAGAGGACGGCAAATCTAAAAGAGAGAGTGTTACCCCCTCTCAGTGCCAGAGCTATGGCTCCGGCAAGTCGCCTTTCAACCCATCATTGCGCCAAGGTTTGAGGACGAGACCTTCTTCGCCGGCGATGGCTTGGTTGTGCTAAGCCACGAGTTCACATGGATCAACATTCCCACGCGCAATTCGCACAAGTAGGTTCATCCTCTGTTCGACGAGGTTGAGAATCGCAGCGATGAGCTTTGGTGCTTGGGCGACGTCCTCGAGACTAGCAAGCTGCTTAGTCTCAAGGTACGCCGCAATAAGACGAGCAGCGGTGATGGCAGTACCCAACTCTTCTACTTCGCTGCAATGCTCAGAGATGGTCGGCCGCTCATTGCAGTGCCGCCATTGGCAAGTTCGGTGTGTTTCTTTCTGCATTCTCGGGCTGAGAACAACGGGCTCGATGCCCGCATCCATTGCAGCGCCAACTGCGATGCCTTCCGAGCAGGCGCATTGGCTCCGGGTGAGCAACCGCCAGATGAATGCGGTCGATGCCCGACCAGATGGCCTCGAGCGCTTTTGCTGCATCATTCGGTTGCCGAGGTATCTCGACGAGCTCGACTCTCGCGACCTTCCCGCGTACTAGGATTTGGTGGAAGAAGCGGACAGGCCTCTCGAACAATGTCTCTGCGGCCCAGCAATACAGTGCGGATTGCTAGCCTCTGCGGCCCCGGTGGCGGAGGACGGCCACCGCGATTACAGCTTCATGCGCAACAAGCTCGCGGCAGAAGTATTCCGCGCCATGGATGTACCAACGGCTATGGGCACCTGGGCGCGAGTCTACGTTGATGTCGGCGACGGCCCCGTTTATTGGGGGCTCTACT
>JAAEPE010000480.1 GCA_024222395.1 Myxococcales bacterium | reverse complement strand
CCCCTGAGCATCTTCGTAGGTCTCGGCTTGAGCATCTTCGTAGGTCTAGGCTGTGACAGCAGCGACCCAGCAGGCTCAGGCGTCGATGCCGATATAGGCGGGGAACAAGTGGCAAGCGTTTGCCAGCAAGACGACGAAGGCCAACTGCGCCCGGAGGAGTGGGGCAAGGCCAGCCATTGTCCCAACGAGCCCGCTGATTACGATCTGCTCTTCGACGATACGGACATTCGGCGAATAGACATCACGGTCAGCGCCGAAAACTACGCGGCTACGCAAGCTGACCTCGAGGAAATCTACGGTTCGGACAGCGGCGGCCCCGGTGGCGGAGGACCACCAGGCGGACCACCGGATATGATGGGCGACGATGAGGACCCGATGTGGGTGCCCGTAACGGTGGCCTACGAAGGTCTCACTTGGTGGGAGGTGGGCATGCGCTACAAAGGCAACTCATCCTTGCGAGACGGCTTCCAAAATGGCATCGGGAAATTGCCGTTCCGCCTGGACTTCGACGAGTTTGAAGATGAGAACCCCACGCTAGAAGATCAGCGCTTTTGGGGGTTCAAGAAGATGACCTTCGCCAACGGCCACCGCGATTACAGCTTCATGCGCAACAAGCTCGCGGCAGAAGTATTCCGCGCCATGGATGTACCAACGGCTATGGGCACCTGGGCGCGAGTCTACGTTGATGTCGGCGACGGCCCCGTTTATTGGGGGCTCTACT
>JAAEPE010000479.1 GCA_024222395.1 Myxococcales bacterium | reverse complement strand
TCTTTGGCTCTAGGAAGATTCCCCAGCGGTAATCGGGCATCTTGACGTGATCAAAGTTTGCCCAGCCACCGGTTTCTACGGAGATTGCCGTTCGCAGATAGACGTTGTCTGCCTGGTGCCCCGCCGGGCCCATTTCCTTCCACCAGTTGATGTAGTTTGGCTGCCACTTCTCAAGCGCACGCTGAAGGCGCTTGTCGGTGCTTAGGTCGACATTGTTCGGAATCTTCTCGTTGAGTTCGATGGACACGGGGGTTCTCCTGATTTAGCGATAGGCGCTGATTGTCTTGCGGGGTGAAGTAATAAGTAGACTAGGTCCTTTTCCAGTCGAAATTGGGTCGCTCGGGCTTTCCGTAGAGAGTGAGCGCCCCCTGACCTCCGGTCGCGTTGGGCCGGGTGAATATCCAGTTCTGCCAGGCAGAGAGACGTGCAAAGATCTTGGTCTCTATTGTCTCTGGCCCAGGAAAGCGCAGTGAAGCCTCCATGCCGGTGAGAGCATCGGGCGATAGAGAAGCCCGCTCCTCAATCGCGATGCGAAGCTCATCTTCAAAGTCGATGTCGTCGGCGACGATGGTAGGGAGGCCAAACTCATCGGCCTCGGTGGAAGGAATCACACCCTCTGCGCCGCGCGCTAGAGCTTTGTCGACATCTTCTGGAGTGTGGAAGAAGTGCAGCCGCATACGGCTTAGGCCGTTGGATGCTAGGTAGGCACCAGCGTTTGCCTCAGAGGTCCAGATGCCGACCTTCTCGTCGTCGTCCTCGAGCATGTAGAAGCGATCCGCTCCAAGAGCGAGCTCAAAAAGAATGCCAGCGAAGCAGCTCTCTTCTTCGGCAACCGCAAAGAAGGACCGAGCAGTGAGGTCGTAGCAGCGAAGCACGCGCGCTTGCAGGAGTTTCACTTCGCGGAGGAAGCCGTTGTCTTGGTTCGCTAGAAGGGCTTTGTCAGCTGCGAGCACGTGCTCGGCGTTGCCAATTGTCCGTACGGTAATCATGCCGACCTCAGGCTCGTTGAACCGGAGGTTGAGCAACGCATCGTGCAGCTCGCGGAAGCAGCGCAAAGACCAAAGGTCGCTTCCTTGGGCCACCATCGAAGCTGCGTCGGTGGGTGGAGCTTCCGTCGGTGCCGAGATCGTGAGTTGTCCTGTGCGTGTTTCGCGATCCACGTTCAGCGCGACGTATTTATACGCATACGAGGATTCCTCGATGGTGGGCTCAAGGGGCATGAGCGCGACGGCGGGCCCACGTACGATCTCAGCAACTTCTTCTGCGAGTTTGTCTGCACGGACCTTGATGCCCTCGGCGAACTTGCTCTTTGTGAAGGTGGCATCGATGAGGCCCCATTCCACAGAGCGCTTGCCTTTCATACCTTCGGCCAATGTACAGAAGACGTCAGCGCGGTCTCGACGCACGTGGCGCTTATCGACCAGGCGGGTGAGCCCGCCAGTGCCGGGAAGAACCGCGAGGAGTGGCGTTTCTGGAAATGAGACTGTCGAGTTTCCGTCGTCCACAAGTACAATGTCATCACACGCGAGCGCCAACTCGTAGCCACCGCCCGCCGTGGCACCATTGCAAGCAGCGAGGAAACGCAGCCCGCTATTCTTGGATGCGTCCTCGATGAAGAGGCGCGTCTCGTTTGTGAACTTGCAGAAGTTCACTTTGAAGCTGTGCGTAGAGAGGCCAAGCATGTAGATGTTGGCGCCCGAGCAGAAGCACTTATCGACCTCGGAGGTGACCGTGACAACCTGAACCTCGGGGTGCTCAAAACGAATGCGCTGGGTTGCATCGGCGAGTTCGATGTCGACACTCAGATCGTAGGAGTTGAGCTTGAGCTCATAGCCCGGCTTCATTGGGTGCTCTGGATCGACCTGCATGACCAGGCGAGCGCGTGCTCCCTCGACTTCGAGTTTCCAATGTTTGTAGCGGGACGGGTGAGTCTCAAACCGAACAGGATCCATATGGACTCTCTACTATAATGCGCAATACTTGCGCAAAAGAAACGCGCATTTTATTGCTAGACATTTTGAGCTGGACTGCATTATCATGCAACTATGCGACATCGAGCCATGCTGCGGACGGTCGGAGCACGCGTCCGAGCGCTCCGAGACGAGAGATCACTCTCCAGAAAAGAACTCTCACGTTTGTCGGGGGTCTCCGAGAGGTTTCTTGCTCAACTTGAAAGTGGTCAAGGCAATATCTCGCTGAGCCGGCTCGCCGATGTTTGCGACGCCCTCACCACCACACCCGCTGCGATTCTGGCTGGCGCTAGCGTGGTTGGGCAACACGGGGTCATAGCACTCCTGGGAGTTCGCGGAGCTGGCAAGTCGTCGGTCGGGGCTCAGCTTGCAACACGACGCTCGGTCGCTTTTGTCGAAATTGACGAGCTCATCGAAAATGCGGCGGGACTCTCTCTCTCAGAGATTTTCGAAATGCATGGCGAGGACTACTATCGAAAGCTCGAATATGAGAGCCTGAGAGTAACTCTTACTGATAATAGGCCCGTTGTTGTCGCGACTGGCGGTTCCATCGTCAACCATCAAGAGAACTTCGCATTGATCCAAGGATCCGCTTGCACCGTTTGGCTACGAGCTAGGCCACAAGATCATTGGAATCGAGTCATCGAGCAAGGTGATGAGCGCCCTATGGCAGAGAACCCACATGCCTACTCCGAGCTAAAGACACTGCTCGCTACTCGCGAGCGCCTCTACGCGTCTGCGAACTTCGTCGTGGATACAGGGGATAAAAACATCGAACAGGTCGTCCTCTCAGTGGCAGAAGCTCTGGACCCAACTCTTGCTAGCCAGCAATAAGCGCTTCGAGTTTTGATTCGTCCAAGACTTCGACACCGTGCTTCTCAGCTGCGCTGAGCTTTGACTTGCCTGTCTTTTCACCGGCGACCAGGTAGTCCGTTGATTTGCTCACAGAGCCAGTCACCTTGCCACCAACCTCTTCGATGCGCGCCTTAAAGGCGCCGCGCGGAGCCGAGAGAGTTCCCGTGATGACGAAGGTCTTGCCCGAGAGGCCTCCCTCGACCTTCGCGACAATGCTCTCCACTGGGTCCACCCCTCGTTCGGCCAAGCTCTCGAGGACTGACCTATTGGTCGCATCGTGCAGAAAGTCGAAGAGCGATTGGGCGATAGCGGCTCCAATTCCATCGATTGCGCATAGGCCTTCGAGAAACGCTTCACCACCATCATCGATGTCGGCGAGCTCAAAGAGCGCGGCCATTCGGGTGTATTTCTGAGCGATGACCTTGGCCGCTGAGCTGCCGACATGACGAATCCCCAGAGCCGCGAGCAAACGTGAGAATGTCGCATCTCGTTTGGCGACTGCTATGGCCTCGACAAGATTGCTCGCACTAAGACTGCCAAGACGATCGAGATTCTCTACATCTTCGGCTTCAACCGTGAAGATATCTGCAACGTTGGAGACGAGCTTGGCGTCGATGAGCAAACCACAGAGTTTCTCACCAAGGCCATCAATGTTCATCTGCTTGCGACCTGCAAAGAACTCCACTGACTCTTGCAACTGGCCCGCGCAAGTCATGCTCGCAACACAGAGAAGTGCGACTCTTCCCTCTTCACGAACGAGGGTGCTGCCGCAACTTGGGCACTCCGTAGGGGCCGCGAATACCTTCTCGCTCACCTTCTCGGCTACAGAGAGAACTTGCGGAATGATCTCACCAGCTTTGTGAATGAGAACTCGGTCGCCTTTGCCAATGCCGAGGCGCTCAACCTGATCCCAATTGTGCAACGAGGCGCGTTTAACGGTAGTGCCAGCAAGCTCAACGGGTTCGAGGTCGGCAACAGGCGTCACGGCTCCCGTGCGACCGACATAGCGAGAAAGCCCCAGCACGGTTGTCGTTACTTGCTCGGCTGGGAATTTGTAGGCGATAGCCCATCTCGGATACTTCGACGTGGATCCAAGCTTGGCCCGCTGCGCGTAATTGTCGACCTTGATGACGAGGCCATCGGCCTCGAACGGCAGCGCATGGCGGCTCTCGGCCCAGCCCTCGACAGCGGCAATCAACTCTTCCCAGGTTGATGCAACAGTATTGTGATCAGAAACGGGTAGCCCCAATGCGCGCAGCCTCGCGAGAGTTTCAAAGTGGCTTTGCTGATACTCCGAGGTAATCGTCGACTCTTCTTGGTCAGCTCCGAGCACCTCGTAAAGAGTGACCATCAGCGGTCGCTTTGCTGCCTCGCTGCTGTCCTGCAACTTCAAGGTGCCGGCAGCGGTGTTTCGAGCATTCTTAAAGAGCGCCTCACCGTCGGCCATTCGTTTCTCGTTCACCATCGCAAAGGCCTCGCGACTCATGAAGACTTCGCCGCGGACCACGAGGTTGGCGGGCTCACGCAACTTGAGCGCAAGACCGCCAATCGTTCGCAGGTTGCTGCTGACATCTTCGCCTGTCAAGCTATCACCGCGGGTGGAACCTAGAACGAAGAGCCCGTCTCGGTACGTGAGCTCAATTCCCAAGCCATCAATCTTCGGCTCGACGACATATTGCAGTGGCTCGTCGCCCAAACCGCCGACGACCCGATCGTGAAACGCCCGCAATTCGGAAGCGTCGTAGGTGTTGTCCAATGAGAGCATGGGCACCTCCCGCGTAATCTTGGGAAACGACGAGACAGGTGCAAAACCCACCCTCTTGGTCGGCGACCAATCCACGCCCCAAGAAGGGTTGGCGTCTTCGCATCGCTGAAGCTTAGCGAGTAGAGCATCGTATTCGACGTCGCTAATCGTTGGCGAGGCCTCGACATAATAGAGGCGACTGTGCTCGCTCAGATCATTGGCGAGGCGGAGATACTCTTCGCGCGTTTGCGGCATGACGAGGTCCTACGTTAGGTGTCCTATTTGAGGTGATCCGGACGTGCGCTGCCCTCGATGAAGGCATCGAGTTGTGCGTCGTCGTCGATCTTGAGGGCTTGGCGAACAAGGGCCGGGTTCTCGCGCTTGACGATGTCGAGGGTCGTGAGTTCTTCGGTATCAGCCTTCGGTGGCGCCTGAAGTGGCACGCGCCCCCTGATGAGCCCCGCTTTCACAGTGACCTCGAAGGCGCGACCGGAGTAGTAGGCGTCGATTGCCTCCTTTATGTACCAGAAGATGTCCTGCATCTCTTGGCCCTTGCCTGCGATGCGTTTCCAGTCGGCAATTGGGCCGAACTCGATAAGCGGAGCAAAGAAGAACTCCCGAGAGCTCTTGAAGAGCATAGCAAATTCGTCGATCTCAACGGTTACGTCTTCAAGACCAGCGTTCTCCAACCACTGGTAGCACTGATCCACATCGGGCAAGGCCAGCTCCACATGTTTCTGGAGAGTAGCCAGAGTTTCGTGCTTATCGTGCTTGGTCAGGACCTCTTGATAGATGTCGAGGAACTCTTGGAAGGTGCCCGCTAGCGGCAACGTGCAGCGCACTTCACCGCCAGGTCGAGTTACCCGGGCAAAGTCAATGAGAGCGCTCTGTGGATCGGCAAAGTCGGAAAGCCCGAGGTTGCACACCACCATGTCGTAAACATCGTCCGCGAAGCTGAGTTTGGGTACCGCACTCTCACTTCTGAAGAAGACGTTGCGCGCGCCCATCTCTTCGATCTTTGTACGTGCGACGTCGAGCATGGCGGCCGAGTCATCGATTGCGATGAGGCGACTGTCCTTAGGCATGCGGCGAACAATCTCAGTTGATGGATAGCCAGTGCCACAAGCAACGTCGAGCACCTGTGCCCCGGACTCGACGTCGAGTTCGCGAAGCAACATGCGGCCGAAGCGATGCGACCAAACGGGCAAGATCTCGGTATCGTAAATCCGAGCGAGCTTCTCCATCTTATGGCTGCGTTTGCGTGCCATTCGGTTTGCAAGTCTATCGCGGGGCGCGAGCCGGGGCATCGGAGATGCGCAGGAATGTGCAGCGGGCGTTGTGAATTGCAATTTCGCGCCATACGTTAGAGTACACGTATGGCGCGACACCACGGCCAGGGCGAGCCGAGCTACAACTCAAAATCATTCCTCGGGGTATTTCGCTACAGCGGCCAAGCCATCAGGCTCGTTTGGGAAACCAGTCCCAAGCTAACCGTCGCCCTCATCCTCCTGAGTCTGGTGGCGGGACTCCTACCTGCGGCCATTGCTTACATCGGAAAGTGGCTGGTGGATGCGGTGGTGCTCAGCGCACAGACCGGTGATGCGAGCCACCGCGCAGACGCCATCCGCTACGTACTCATGGAGGCTGGTCTCGTCGTACTACTCGCTGCTATGCAACGCGGTCTCTCGGTTTGCCAAGCGCTGCTCCGAGCCCTCCTCGGAAACCGCGTCAACGTGATGATCTTGGACAAAGCTCTGAGCCTCGATCTCACCCTCTTCGAGGACTCTGAATTTTACGACAAGATGACTCGGGCAAGACGTCAGGCGTCTTCAAGGCCGCTGAGCTTGGTGATGAGGACATTTGGACTCATTCAGAACGCCATCTCACTCGTCACCTATGGGGCACTGCTCATCAGCTTCTCTCCAATTGCAGTCGCGATCCTAGCGTTCGCTGCATTACCTACGTTCTTTGCGGAGACGAAATTCTCAGGCGAGGCCTTCCGTCTCTTTCGCTGGCGAACTCCCGAGGCGAGAGAGCAAATGTACCTCGAAACGGTGATAGCGAGAGAAGACTACGCCAAGGAGGTCAAGCTCTTTGGATTGGGCCGCACGCTACTCGCTCGATACCAGAGCATCTTTCACAAACTCTACGAAGAAGATCGCAGTCTCACGATGCGGCGCGGGTTTTGGGGCTATCTCCTGGGTTTACTCAGTACTGCCGCTTTCTACGGGAGCTATGCGTGGATCGTGCTTGCAGCCATCGAGGTCAAGATCTCAATCGGCGAAATGACGATGTTTGTCATGGTGTTCAAGCAAGGCCAATCCGCAATGGCCGCTGTCCTTAGCGCCATTGGCGGTATGTATGAAGACAATCTCTACCTGAGCAATCTCTACGAGTATCTCGAGCAGGAGGTGCCCTCGTCGCAAGGCGTTGCGACTGCAGGGCTCATCCCAGGGGATGGCCTGCGCTTTGAGAATGTGAGTTTCGCGTACCCTGGCAGCGACACTAACGCGGTTGAGCACATCAGCTTCCATCTGACTCCAGGCACCAAGCTAGCTCTTGTTGGTCAGAACGGATCGGGGAAGACCACGATCATAAAACTTCTTACTCGCCTCTACAGTCCAAGCGAGGGCAAGATCACGCTAGATGGTCTCGACCTTGGGGAGTGGGATGACAAAGCCCTGCGCGACCGCCTCGGAGTCATCTTTCAGGATTTCGTCCGCTACCAATTCAAGGTTGGCGAGAATATCGGAGTCGGCGACCACGCAGCCTTCGCCAACGAAGAAGCATGGCGGGTGGCCGCTGAGGAAGGCATGGCGGCCCCCTTCATCGAGGAGCTCCCAGACCAGTACCAGACCCAGCTGGGCCGCTGGTTTAAAGGTGGGCGAGAGTTGAGCCTGGGCCAGTGGCAGAAGATTGCCCTATCTCGGGCCTTCATTCGAAAGACCGCCGACATTGTGGTGCTCGACGAGCCGACCGCATCCATGGACGCTGCGGCCGAAGCACAGATTTTTGAGCACTTCCGGGAAATCACCCAGAACCAGATGGCGATCGTCATCAGCCATCGATTTTCAACCGTTCGTATGGCAGATGAGATCATTGTCCTGGACAGGGGCCGGATCATTGAGCACGGCAGCCACGAAGGCCTGATTGAAGCGGCTGGGGACTACGCTAGGCTCTTCGAGATCCAGGCAAAGGGCTATCTGTAGTGAGCTCCTTGCCGGTCAGCCCCCGGAGATTCAGCTGGCGACTCCAGAAGCCATTGGCAGAAGAGTCACCAGCTAGGTGGATACAGAAGTAGACACCTAGCGCAGCGCGTCATTCTATTTCTTGTATTTTCAGCGTGTTATATGTGATCCAAAATGTGGCACGTAGGTTGCTCTAGTACATGTCAACGGAGCAATCCGGTCCCCCCCGACGGATTCTTCGCAAGACAACTAGTACCTCTTCAAGGCTCAAACAGAGCACCCTAACAAAGGAAACCTACCCCCCAGTTCTACCTCGCTCGCCGATACGCTGCTCGCACTCCATCCCCCTTTTTGTGCTTGAGCGGCATATGGGCTGAGCGCCCCCTCTCAAAGCCGGTTGGTCCTTTCCTCCAAAGGTCAGCCGGCTGTCTTCTTTTCGGTGCCATCGGGGTGCCATCGGGGTGCCATCGGGGTGCCATCGGGGTCGGGGTAGTCCATCGGGGTCACGTTCCGATATTCCAACCAGGCGGAATCATAGAGGAACTCGGCCGGTTTCGCGGTGTCCGATTTAGTCCATCGGGGTAGTCCATCGGGGTCACGTTCCGATAGTCCATCGGGGTCCATCGGGGTCACGTTCCGATATTCCAACCAGGCGGAATCATGAAGGAACTCGGCCGGTTTCGCGATGTCCGATTTGGAGAAGCTCGGGATCCGATGGCGATTATGTGTATCGCGAAACCCACTGAGTTTCCCCGTATTTCCCGCTAGATAGGACCCATGAACGTGACCCCAGATCCCCAGATCCCAGGATCCTGCGGTATGCCTCGAAAATCTGAGAGTGCCTGGCTTCCGTATTGTGTAATTGCAAGACCTTAGCGGTAGATCTCGGTGGCCTCAACTTTGCTCTTGTCTGTCGAGTCTCCTGCCCCTTAGTTGCGGGCGTTTCGACTACCAGACCAAGGAACTCATTCAATGCTCAAGCTGCCAAACAAGATCCTCCTTGCTGCGTCCCTTTCCGCCGTCTTCGCAGGCGGTCTCGCCGCCCTCGATACCAATGAGGCCGAGGCGTGCGGTTGCTTCGTCCCGCCAGATCCGACCGTGCCAATCGTACAGGCAGGGGAACGCATCCTCTTCGGTCAGCAAAACGGGATCGTCACTGCGCACATCCAAGTGCAGTACTCCGGCCCAGCCGAGGAATTCGGATGGCTGCTCCCGATGCCGGCAATTCCCGAGATGGAACTCGGCACCGACGAACTCTTCGCACAACTCATCGCACAGACACAACCAACCTACCGGCTCGATCGCGAATACAAAGGCGACTGCCCTTTTGATTCGTTACGCGGACAGGGTTCTGGTGGCTTCGAATCATCTCCGGACGATTCAGAAGCCGGCGAAGCCGGCGAGGGAGCCACTCCACTCGTGCTGCGCGATAGTGTTGGCCCATTCGACTATGCCGTACTTCGGGCCGATGCAAAGCAGCCCATGCTCGATTGGCTTGATGACAATGGGTTCTTTGTTCCTGGTGGCACAGAAGATGTCGTAGACGCGTACATACAGCCCGGCGCCTATTTTCTTGCTCTCAAGCTCCTCAAAGGTAATGACGTTGGCGACCTTCAGCCTGTTGTCATCAGTTACCAGAGTGACTTGCCGATGATTCCCATCATTCTCACCAGCGTTGCCGCAGACCCCAACATGGGTGTCCAGGTTTGGGTGGCAGGTGATGATCGCGCTATTCCCCGCAACTACCACCACACAAGGATCAACGATGCGGCGATCGACTGGCTCAAAGCCGGCGCCAACTACGTCGACGTTGTTACCGACGCTGTCGACGAGATTGAAGGACACCACTCCTTCGTCACTGAGTACGCGGGCCCTAGCAATGTCATGCTCGACGTACTCGACTATCAGGGTCGCTTTGGGAGCATGGCCGAGCTAGCCGCTCAAACGAGTGCCATTAGTTTCGTAAACTACATAAACAACAGCGGCTATCCGCTGTTTGGCAACAATGGCCCCAACGGCTTTGCTCCGACCTACGCCTCGGCAATTCTGAACATCCTAACGAGCCACCTACCTGTGCCGAGCGCACTGCTAGACGAAGACATCACTGCTGCAGAGTACTACTGGAATATTTCTTACTACCTGGGCCAGTACCGCGACGAGAATCCCGGGAAGTTCCTCGACCTTGACATCGACTTCTCCCCGACAGAAGTCGCCGCTGAGCTGCAAGAGCGCGTTGTCGACCCCACCCTCGCCGCAGGTCAGATGTTCCGCGACCACGACTACCTCTCTCGCCTCTTCACCACGCTCTCTCCAAACGAGATGACCAAGGACCCGGTTTTCAGCTTCAACCCCGATTTGCCTGACGTCTCCAACGTACACTCAGGAGAGATCACCTACTACTGCCACTTGCTCGCTGAGCCAACTCAGGAAACGACTCCGGCGGTTCTCATCACCGAGCAGGGCTTCAAGTTGGTCTACTCAAGCGGCACGGGCGACGCTGATGCGGAAAACCCATACGCAAGCGTTGTCATGCCACAGAGCCACTACCAGGAGCTTCTTCGTGAGGAGGGTGAACCCGAGGTCGTCGTTGACAACACCGCTCTGATTCGCACCGCGCTTCACAACGCTCACCAAGAAGACAATGGTGGTTGCTTCGTGGGCGGATCATCTAGCACGGGTCTGGGAAGCCTCGCGTTCTTCGGCCTCGCTCTTCTCGGACTTCGCCGCCGTCGCGATAGCTAGGAGATACCTGTGCCTGTGCGCATCGCCCTCGCAATAGCCTCGCTCTCTCTTCTCGCCTGTGCCGGTGGCCCAGACGAGAATGAGAAGATCGATCCGGATCTCATCGCCGACTTGGAAATCGGTCTGAGCACCAGTGGCAGCGAGGGCTTTGCGTCCGCCGAAGACGGGACAGACGTGCAACTGGCTTCTGGCGCCCAAGGCGGCTTTCACGTGTGGACGGCGCCCAGGTTTCGCGGCGCCGCCGGCACACTCTACCTCGACAGACGTGCGAGACGTGTTTCCGATGGAACCCTCATGCTGCGCGCCTCGAGACTTGTCATCGACGTTCCTGTCGATGCCATGGGGGATTGGTGGAGAGGGAGAGAAGCCATCCCGAGCTTCATGTGCCCCGCACCGGTTGGCCTCCAAGCATATGACTCCGAAGTAGAATTTGCGTTTGATCTCTTTAGCGAAGATGAAGAGCTGCTAGCGACAGATTCACTCATCGTCGTGCCGCGCTGCGAATCGGGCGAGGCGGGCAAGTTCTGCCGTGACGTTTGTAGCGGCTAGCAACGACGCGCCGCGGCTCGCTGCAGTCTCCGATTTACTCTTAGTCCATTGTCGACATCTTGTCGAGCAGCACGAAGAGGTTCTCGATGAGATTCAGCGTGTCGCAGTCGTCCTGCCCTGTCTCTGTAACTAGCTCCCGCATACCCAAGCCCCAAAGCGTGGCCATGGTGAGCTCGACAGCCAAGGGGGAATAGTGGGCGCCGAGGGCCGAACGCAAGAAGCCTCTCGAGCGCTTCACGTTCTCTCGGCACAGAGCTAAGAGCTCGGGATCTTCCTGAGCCTGTAGTGCCAGAGAAAGCAGAAGGCGAGTTCGCTGATGGTTCCTTACAATTTCAGTTAGCAGGCTAATGAGTCGGGAGCGCACTTCTGTATTGGACTCACCAACTCCAGTCGAGGTAGCCAACGCCGCGTACTGGCCTTCCATCTCGTCATGGGCGCGAGCTGCGGTGGCAATCCACAGGTCAGCCTTGCGGGGGAAGTAGTAGGTCAGATGTCCCTGTCGCAAACCAGCAGCCTTGGCAACGCGAGTCTGAGTGAGCTTCGCAGGGCCTTCCTCTTGTAACACTTGTACGGCGGCTGACAAAATTTGATCGCGAGCACTGATTTGATCGTGTGACATAGGGCTACTAGGAAGCTATGCTAGCCCTAACCGGCCCGACAAGTCAGAGTCTGTCTTCCCCGGAAATACGTGAATTTGCATTCACTGGCCGTTCCACAATGGAACAGATGTACCTAGCTCGACCCAAAAACCGATACGAGCTCGTCCTCTTTGGTCTTGGCATCTTGGAATCCAAGCTCCAAGAGTTCGGAGGCAAACTCCCCGTCGAAGAGCAAGTAGGACAACATGTCCGCCTCGCCTGCCGACTCGTTCTTCGCCATGCGATGCAAGAGATTGCGAGCCACCCGACTCGAGAGCTTTGGACCGCCACGAGCGAGCAGGTCAGCGGCAATGCCACCGATGTCTACCGATGGCTGAATATGTACAGCCTTTAGCTGCCGCAGAGGCGATTCTTTGCGGTCCCTCGTCGAGATGACCTTGGCAAACTCGCTTCCATAGGCCTCTTCTCCCGCCCTTAAGATGGCGTTGGTCTTCTCCAACCTCTCCAAATCGTACTCGGTGGGATCGAGCATCAGAGAGTTGAGAGCTTTACCTAGGAGAAATAGCGGCTTGGGGTAATCGGACTCGTGCATCACCGCCTTGGCGTTCTCTTCTACTTGAGTCGCCTTGTGCTGCAGGGACACAACGAGGAGCCTATCCGCACCCAAGCGAATCGCCGGCGACATGGGGGTATTGTTGCGCAAGCCTCCGTCTACATAGAACGCCCTACCGACCTTAACGGCTGGGAAGAGCATGGGAATCGCAGCGGATGCCAGGGCGTGCCGTGGACTAATGGCCGCGGGCACCGCTCGGATGAATGGATTCTGCGACCAAGTATGAACGGGCTTGGCGGTATCCAGAAAGACCACCGTGTGCCCGGTACCAACATGAGTAGCAGTCACTGCCAAGCCCCGAAGTGCACCAGCTCGAATGCTGCGCCGAATGCCCCGCCAGGGAACGAATCGAAATACAAATTCCTCGAGACCAGCCGTGTTGAGGATGCCTCCGTAGCGATACGTGCCTGGCTCAGGTGGCGGAGGGCTCTTGCCGAGCAGGAGGCGCCCCGCCTTGAAAATGTCTGTGGGGCTGAGCGCAATGAGCTTTTCGAGGTGGAGCTCGCGCCAAGCCTTGGCCAGGCGCTTAGCCTGATTGTGCTCGTCAGTCGCCGTTGCGGCGAGAAACGATCCATTGAGTGCACCAACGCTAGTCCCCGTGATTACGTCAAAGTGCAGGTGCCGACCCAGCCTCTTTGGCAGCACTTCGCGTACATAGAGCATGACGCCGACTTCGTATGCCCCGCGTGCCCCACCTCCGGAGAGCACCAAAGCGTTGGACGACCCCGCTTGCACCTTCTAAGATTAACGCATTTGGCTGCAACATTCCGGCCCCACCGAAGTCTCCGTAGTTGAAACCATGCCGATTCAGTCACTTCATCGCCTCGCTAGCACCATCATCCTGTCTTTGCTCCTCGTCGCCACAAGCCAGGGCGCGGCCCGAGGTGATAGCGCGCTAGACGTGATTGGGCCGGGCGTCGTTGTGGAAGCCTCGCATCGAATAGAGCTTGCGTTCGGGGCAAAGTTCTACGAAGTGGAAGAGACAATTGTGTTGGCCAATCGGAGCAAGGACGACGACGCCTACGCCAAGTACACCTTCGATTTGCCGGCGCGCTCCGGAATTGTCGGAGTCTCTGTTGAAACTGCCACAGGCGCGCGCAGCACATATGCGCTGGTCGGAGCCAAGGCTTCGACCCGACTCGTTTCAGATCCCGTGGCAGGGCAGAAGGCTGACATGGGCTTGGTGCGGTTGATTGGCTCCGAAGGTAGTGGCGTCTCCGACGAAAATCGCTATGAGCTCAGAGTTTTTCCCATACCAAGGAGACGCACGACCACCGTTAAACTCACCTGGAACGGTACTGTTCGGCTTGTCGGCGGTAGCTACAGTCTCAGGATTCCGGACCGGGGCGAGGCCACCAATCTCGCCCGTACCGAAGTCGTGGTTACGACGATGGATCCCATGACCGAGCTTTATGGCGGAGACACCCTTCTCGCAAAGCGCAGCCGCACGAAGCAGAAGCACCAGTTCTTTGCCCCTGTCCAAGGAGACCTTCTGGTTCAGGGACGTGGCAAGCAACGCGCACAAGCGCCGCGTGCAGAAGTTGCCCTCTTCCCTCTCACAGCAACGAGTGGAGTAGCCGCGGTGCGAGTCATGCTGCCAGACGCCGCCCAAAGCTCCGTTCCCGCTATCGATCGGGCGCTCTTCATTATTGATACCTCCTCTTCGATGACTGCAGCGGGAATTGGAGCAGCAAGTAAGGTAGTGGACGGGCTCTTTGTAGAACTCGGGTCGAACACCCGCGTCGAGGCCGTCCTCTACGAGCGTGGTGCACGAGTCGTCCTCGGGGGATTTAGGCAGGCCACACGCGATGTTCGAGCAAGTATTCTGCGAGAGATTCGCTCATCGAATGGTGGCAATGGTAGTAATCTCGGCCCAGCGCTAGAACGGGCTTTGCAGGTCCTAATGGACGACTCAAGCTCAGATATGGGGAAAACTCTGATCGTCATCATAAGCGACGGCATGGTTCCGACAACTCTGACTGGTGATGCAGCTGCCGACGCCTTGGGAGCCAGAGTTCTCAGCAAGGCGAACATACTCACCGCCGTACTCGTGCCTCCCAATGCACCTCTTCCCGATGTGCAGCACAGTACCCTTGGCGACATGGTTCGCAGGGGCCGAGGGCGTATCGTGTCACTACGTCATAGCCAAGCCAACCAGGATGGTTCTTCGCTATTGCGCGAGCTTGGCCAACCGGCACCCCTCGACACCATGGAAATCGAACTCTCATCCGGCGACTGGGTGGGCAGCGACTTGCCGGGGAGTCTGCTTCCCGGATCTAGCATCGCGGCCCTGGGCTTCTATCAGGGCAAGCCACCCAAGAGAATCATCGTGCGGGGCATGCGTGCTGGCGTGCCCGAAACGCTGGTTGCTGCCAAGCTCAAGTCAAGGGAGGCAAAAGTGCTTGCTACCATTGCAATCGCAAATGCCAGCCCCTTTGGTATGCCGGGAATCAATCGCACTGCGGAGGAGTCCCAACAAGACCTCCGCAATGCGGCGGCAAAGCTCGGGGTAGTTACCCGGGTGAGCGCTGGTGTTGCCGTGCCCGCTAACGATGGGTACGCCGCGGATAGAATTCGCTCTGCCAAGCGTTGGGGCATGCAAACCTACCGGCGGCTCCCTGCACCGCCAGAGAGAAGAGCGAGCGGAAAGCACTTTACAGAGTTTCGACAGCACGTCCGAGCCCGGGCGAGGGTCGGCGGTAGAACGGGCTTTATCGACAAGAAGATGATCTCGAGGCGAGTAAAAGCGCATGTAATACCTCAGGCACGTCGCTGCTACGAGAAGCTCTTGCGGCGAAACCAGGAGGCCAAAGGCGCACTTCGCTTGCACATCGAGATGGCGCGCGGTGAGGTGCTGCACGCCAGTATTCCTCTACTTCCCCCTAGTCTTGAGCCCATTCGAAGCTGTATTGAAGATGCGATGTACGCGATGCCAGTGCCTATCGTTCGACAGGGGCAAGCAGCAGAACTCGTGAGTGTCGCGAAGTATCCACTTCGGTTTCGGAGAGCCAAGGAGGGCGAGAAGAATGGTGCCGTCGAGCCCGCGACTCTCGACCATCCCAGGGGCACAGACAATCCCCTCTTAGGGTTACCAGACTAGTACCTTCGCCTACGGGGTACTGGTACCTCGCAGCGACCATGCATGCCCATTGCCGAGCCGCGCACTGACCCACCCTAGGGCCCAGTATTGTGTAGTTGCACCTTGCCTCGGCACCCACCGGGGCACAGCCCACCCACCGGAAGTACCTGCAACTAGGGGAGAATTCCGGACGTACCAGCACGATTTTGTGCTCAAGGCCTACATGCAATGCGCCGATTCGATTTTATAAGGAGCAGAACAATCCCTTGAACGTAGTACCCATCAAAATCCACTCCCTTTCCTCTACTGCCCGCAGCATCCTCAAGCGGTTTCAACAAGGCACCTACCGAATAGATCTCGGCTCGCTGGCAGACACGCTTATGGAATCCATGGGAGATGAGGCGGAACTCGACGGTAGTCCCAGCCTTGGGCGTGGATCCAGGTCGAGAGACCTGTAGCCCGAAGCTTCCAGGATGCAGCCCTCGTCGATTGAAGAGGCTCCCGTTAAATCGGCAATCGTCCTCGACACTTTGATGATTCGGTCAATACCTCGGGCACTCATGCCACGTCGCTTCTCGTAGAGACGAGCTAGTGTTTTCTCGGCACCATTGGTGAGCAAGCACGTCTCCCGTGTTGCTCTGGGCCCCATCTCGGCGTTGGTTCTGCAGCCATAGGGGGCAAGCCTGCGCAACTGCCTGTCACGGGCCAGGAGCACTCGTTCGCGGATACTCTCCGAGCACTCTCCCGCCGCTGAGCCACGGAGATCTTCCAATTGCACGTTCGGAACGAAGATTTGCAGGTCCATGCGATCGAGCAGCGGGCCGCTTAGACGAGCTCGGTAGCGATCAATCTGCGGCAAGGTGCAGGTGCACTGACGGTCTTCGGAACCGAGCCAACCACAGGGACAGGGGTTGGCTGATGCTGCCAACAACACCGAGGCAGGAAGCTCGATTCGCCCGGAGACGCGGCCGATCACAACGCGCCGATCTTCGAGGGGCTGGCGCATGGACTCGAGGGTGGAGCGCTGAAACTCCGGAAGTTCGTCGAGAAATAGCACGCCGTTGTGAGCCAAGGAGATCTCTCCTGCGGAGGGGGGAGCTCCGCCGCCGACCAATGCCGGAGTGCTGATGGTGTGGTGAGGCGCCCGGAATGGACGTGTGCTGATGAGCTGGCCCCCGTTAAGGCTGAGTGACGAATAGATGCGAGTTGTCTCCAGGGCCTCATCGCGGGAGAGTGGCGGCAAGATTGTGGGAATCCGGCGGGCTAGCATGGTTTTGCCCGTTCCTGGTGGGCCGACAAGGAGAAGATTGTGGCCACCCGACACTGCGACTTCGAGGGCGATGCGCGCACTTGCCTGGCCTCGCACTTCGCTCATGTCGCAGCTGGCGGCCCCTTGCTCTGCGGTCAGTGCCGGCCCGGGTCGCTGCGGCTCAATTTCGCCTCCACGACAATAGTCCACTACCTCGGATAGGTGGTGTATCGCAAGCACTTCGATTCCCGAGATCTCGGCTGCCTCTTGGGCACAGCACGCAGGCACTACGATCCCGCGCAGGCCCTCTTCACGCGCCATGAGACCAGCGGAGAGGGTGCCACGAACGCCACGAACGGCGCCGTCGAGACCTAGTTCCCCCATAACCAGAAAGCCCCGCAGACGCTCAAGATCGAGGCGCTCCTCCGCGGCAAGTACTGCAAGGGCTATCGGCAAGTCGAAGGCAGCTCCCTCCTTGCGCCGATCTGCGGGCGCGAGATTGACCGTGACTTTCTTCCGCGGCATGTCCTCACCTATGTGCTCAAGGGAGGCTCGGATGCGTACGGCCCCCTCGCGCACCGAGGCCGTTGGCAAGCCAACGACGTGATAGGAGGGCAGGTTTCCCGACGCTACGTCGACCTCCACTTCTATCGGAAAGGCATCAATGCCGGAGAACGCACAGGACTTGAGCATGGCCATCATGTCCAGGGGTTGAGCACGAAGAGTGCCAGCCCCAACACACTGTATGCAGGTTGCTGGCGTCCGGTTGTCCGCTCCGACGTCCGTCACCCGGACCTCTGAGCCAGATTTCGGACAACGCGACGCCGCCGAGAGGCTCTCTCGCATGGCCGAGCCGCCCTCGCGCATGTAGAGTGCGTCCTCAGAAATCGAGAACGCAACCATGCTCAAGCACCGCATCACAGACGTATTCAACGGCAAGTTTTCCCCTGGCGAGCGCATCGCCATCGAAGGTTGGGTTCGAACCCGCCGCGACTCCAAAGCGGGTTTTTCCTTCGTTGCCGTGCACGACGGTTCCTGCTTCGACGCGCTTCAAGTCGTGGCTCCAAGTGATTTGGAAAACTACGAGAGCGAAGTGCAGAAGCTGAGCACCGGTTGCTCGGTGCACGTCGAGGGTACCCTGGTCGAGTCCCAGGGCAAGGGCCAGTCACTTGAGATTCAAGCAGAGAGCGTGACCGTGGTTGGCTGGGTAGCAGATCCCGAAACCTATCCCATGCAGCCAAAGCGCCACTCGATGGAATACCTCCGCGAGGTCGCCCACCTTCGGCCGCGCACCAACGTCATTGGCGCAGTAACTCGCGTACGACACTGTCTCAGCCAAGCCGTCCACCGCTACTTTCATGAGAACGGCTTCTACTGGATCCACACGCCCATCATCACCGCAAGTGATTGCGAAGGTGCCGGTGAGATGTTCCGCGTCTCCACCCTCGATATGCAAAACGTTCCAATGAACGAGCAGGGCAAGGTGGACTTCAGCAAAGACTTCTTTGGACGCGAGACGCACCTCACGGTTTCGGGACAGCTCAACGTCGAGACCTACTGCATGGCGATGAGTCGGGTCTACACTTTCGGTCCAACCTTTCGCGCCGAAAACTCGAACACCCGTCGCCACCTAGCCGAGTTCTGGATGGTCGAGCCTGAGATTGCTTTTGCAGACATCTTCGACAACATGATGCTTGCAGAAGATTTCTTAAAATACCTCTTTAAAGCGGTGCTTGACGAGCGCGGAGGCGACTTGGCATTCTTCAACAAGTGGGTCGACAAGGGTTGCATCGAGCGACTTGAGAGCTTCGTTGATGCCGATTTCGAACGCATGGAATACGGCGATGCTATCGAACGCCTCAAGTCCGCAAAGAAGGCCAAGTTCGAATACAAGGTCGAATGGGGGATCGATCTGCAGAGCGAGCACGAGCGCTACCTAACTGAGAAGATCGTCGGTCGGCCGGTTGCAATTTACAACTACCCAAAGGACATCAAAGCGTTCTACATGCGCATGAACGACGATGGCAAAACCGTTGCTGCCATGGACGTGCTAGCCCCTGGCATTGGAGAGATGATCGGCGGCGCACAGCGCGAGGAGCGTCTCGATGTACTGGATGCACGCCTCGACGAGCTGGATCTACCCAAAGAGGATTACTGGTGGTACCGGGACCTTCGCAAGTACGGCACAGTTCCACACGCAGGATTTGGGCTGGGCTTCGAGCGAGCTATACTCTACGCGACGGGCGCCGATAACATTCGCGAAGTGATTCCCTTTCCACGGGCACCGAGGCAGGCGGAGTTTTAGGCCATGCGCTACTGCTCTTCTGCGTCGTGGCGCTCGCCAGTGCTTGCAAGAGTTCTGAGAGCAAGAGATGAACACGTTGAAGTCGCGCAGCTGGGCGCAGATTTCGCCCTCCTCGATGTCAAGGAGCTTCCGCCGACACGTGGACACTCGCCTCCCTTCTGGGGTTGCCAAGATTGAAGCCAAGTCTTCGGTTCGGATCAGAGGTCAGGCTGGCGAGACCATCCTTCTTACTTCCGAAGAATTCTCAGACAACGGCAGTGCCCACATCATCAAGCGCAACCGCCGCGGCCAATTCAACTACCGCCGCTGGAGTGTCGGCCCGTCAGCCAAGCGATCTGGTGAGATTCGGGGCGTCATCTCAATTGAAGCCCTCTAGAGGGGCCCCTCTGAAGGGGCGGTAGTTCCTACCCCCAAGGATAGATCTCAAGTCCTGAGGGGAGAACATAACCCTATTTGAGGGTTGCTTTGAGCTCGTCGAGTCGTGGAGTTGACTCCCAGCTGAAGCCGCTGCGTCCAAAGTGGCCGTAGGCGGCCGTAGGGCGGTAGATAGGGGTGCGCAGCTCCAGCTCTTGGATGAGCATGCCCGGGCGGGCATCGAAGACCTTGGCAACAGCCTTGCTGATCTTCTCGTCGTCCATGATGCCAGTGCCAAAGGTATCGACCAGCATGGAAACAGGCTTGGCCACGCCAATTGCGTAGGCGAGCTGGACTTCACAGCGAGTGGCAAAGCCTGCAGCCACGATGTGCTTGGCAATGTAGCGGGCGTAGTAGGTAGCAGAGCGATCGACCTTGGATGGGTCTTTGCCTGAGAAGGCACCGCCGCCGTGCCTGGCCATTCCGCCGTAGGTGTCCACGATAATCTTGCGACCCGTGAGACCTGCATCGCCCATCGGGCCACCGACGACGAACTTGCCGGTCGGGTTGACGTGGAACTTGGTCTTGTTGGTGATGAACTTCTTGGGAACTATTGGGTCGATGACGTACTCGCGCATCGCCTCAACCAAGTCCTTTCGCTTGACCTTTGGACCGTGCTGGGTGGAGAGCACAACAGCGTCGATGCCGACGGGCTCGTTGTCTTCGTAGCGAACGGAGACTTGGGTCTTGCCATCAGGGCGGAGCCAATCGATGCCACCGGTCTTCTTCTTTCGAACCCTTGCGAGACGCTCGGCCATTTTGTGGGCCAGCATGATGGGCAGAGGCATGAGCTCTTTGGTCTCGTTTGACGCGTAGCCGAACATGAGGCCCTGGTCGCCAGCTCCCTGTTTGGACAGGTCACCGCGATCGACGCCTTGGGCGATGTCGGGAGATTGCTGCTCTAGAGCGACTTGGACTGCACACGAGGCGTAGTCGAAGCCTATCTCGCTGCTGTCGTAGCCGATTTCCTTGATCGTTTTCCGAACGATGGTGGGCAGGTCAACGACCGCGTTTGCTGTGACTTCGCCGGCGAGCAAGATGAAGCCCGTCTTGGCAACGGTTTCACAGGCGACTCGACAGCTTGGGTCTTGCGCGATGTAAGCGTCGAGCACCGCATCGGATACTTGATCGCAAACTTTGTCGGGGTGACCCTCGGTGACAGATTCGGAAGTAAATAGGTAGCTCGACATTGGCAGGATTCTAAAGAAAGGTTCCTGATCCGTCTACTCCACACGTGGTACACATTGCCCAATGATGCGATCGTTAGCAGCGCTGTGCCTCCGTCTCTGCTTGGCAGCAGGGCTCTTGGTGATGATGCAGTTCTCGGGCGCGTGTGGGGGGCCGAGCAAGCCCCCAAAACGAGGCGTCATTGAGACCGATGTTGAGAACTGGGGCTTTCGCCGCTATCAATCCGTGCTCGACGTGGAAGTCTGGGTTGCCAAGAATCGTGCCGTCGCTCACACGGCATCCTACGCTAGGAAAACTTCTGAAAAGAAGGGTCGAACCAACGACGAGGACGTAATCAACGTCTTTGTGACCCGCTACAAGAAGAAGCAAGGCGTTCGCCGCGCCCTGGTGGTCTTTGTACGGCGCCTCGCTCAACAATCCGGATACAAGGTTAGCGAGAAGAAGATCTCAGGCGTGAGGCTTTTCGACATTAGGGGCCCGAACGAGCACTGGGTGTTTTGGTCGGCCAAACGTCACGTGGTCAAACTCGGGGGGCGAGGCATCGAGTCGATTCCCGAAGACCTAATCGACGCCTACGCAGAACGCTATCCCTCCAAGCTAAAGGCCGGCGTACTTGAGGGGCCACTGCCCGAAGGACCGGCAGATCCCGAAGTCGAAACCGAAGAATTCGACCCGAAGAATCCAAAGCCGGAGTGGAAATGACTCTAGTCCGGCGACTCTCCGCCGGCCATAAATCGTTCGCGGGTGCCTGGCAGCAAATCTGTGATCGCGGCCTAGACAGCGACCGCGAGACTGAGGCTGTGGTTCGCAAGATCATCGCCGACGTCCGCAACCGGGGCGATGAGGCCGTTGCCGAGTACACCGAGCGGTTCGAGGGACGGCTGCCCGGTCCCGATGGCTTTGAAATCGCTCACTCCGAAGTCGCCGCTGCGTGGGAGAGATGTTCGCCAGAGATTCGCCGCGCGCTCACCCTATCTGCCGACCGCATTCGGGAGTTTCACCGCGAGCAGGGCTCGAAGGGCTATCAAATCCAGGAAGGTCGCCTGCGCCTGCGGGTCTCGCCCCTGCAAACCGTCGGCCTCTACGTCCCTGGTGGTACGGCGCTCTACCCATCTTCTGTACTGATGACCGCAATCCCAGCTATCGTGGCAGGCGTGAAGGAAATCGTCATGGTGACTCCGGGGGCCTCGGATCAGACCCTCGCTGCGGCCCACGTAGCCGGCGTTCACCGGGTCTTCGAGATTGGCGGTGCTCAGGCCGTGGCCGCCCTGGCCTACGGTACGGAGCGTATTCCGCGGGTGCACAAGATTGTCGGGCCAGGCAATAAGTGGGTAGCAGCAGCAAAGAGACAGGTCTTTGGTCAAGTCGATATCGACTCGGTAGCAGGGCCCTCCGAGGTCTTGGTGATAGCTGATGGGGGAGCTATGCCCCACTTTGTCGCTGCCGACCTCCTCGCGCAGGCGGAGCACGATGTCGAAGCGCGATGCATTCTGCTAAGCGATTCAGAAGAACTCCTAAACGCTGTCGACGTAGAACTGGAGCGTCAGATAGCTGATTTGCCGCGTCGTGATATCGCAGAGAAATCGCTCAGAGAACATGGTGCCGCCATACTGATTTCAGACTTAGATGACGCATTTGAGCTCTCTGATGATTATGCGCCCGAGCATCTCGAACTCGCGCTTGACGACGCCGAGGATAGGGTTTCCAAGGTGCAGCACGCGGGCGCAATCTTTGTTGGCCACTACAGCCCGGAAGCTGCCGGCGACTACTCGGCAGGTCCCAATCATGTGCTTCCAACGGCCTCGGCCGCCCGCTACGCTTCTCCCCTCGGGGTCTACGACTTCCTCAAGTACACCTCAATCTTGGCGATGAGCCGTGAAGATCTGGCAGCCCTTCGAGAGCCCATTTGTGCGCTGGCCGAGGTAGAGGGGCTGCATGCTCACGGTCGTAGCGTGGCTATTCGTTTCGAGCACGGGGTGCCCGAAGGCAGCGACGAATGAACGATGCGATGTTGGGGCTCTTGCGCCCCGGTATTCGAGATCTGCATGCCTACGAGGTACCCGCAATTCCCGGTATAGAGGTCAAGCTCGATGCAAACGAGTCGCCGTATTCTCTGCCCGTTTATGCGCAAGAGGCTCTTGCCAAAGAACTCGCCACGCTACCCGTCAATCGCTACCCGGACCCGCGCGCCACAAGACTAAGGGAGCTTCTTGCTGCGGAATACGGCGTTTCTCCCTCGTGCCTCCTCTTTGGCAATGGGTCCGACGAAATAATACAAATTCTTATTGCCTGTCTATCTAGGCCTCGCACGGGCAAAGAGCGCGCATCGATTCTCTTTCCGACTCCAACCTTCTCTGTCTTCAGGCTCTTCGCAACGACACTGGGTGTCGACAGCGTTGGTGTTGCCACGGGCGATGATTTCTCACTAGATGTAGATGCGATGCGAGAGGCTTTGCGCGAGGCACGCCCGAACATCGCTTTCTTCGCGCGTCCCAATAATCCCACCGGTACCCTCTGGAGCGGGAAGCATGTTCTCGCCTTGGCCGATGAGTTTCCCGAGACCCTCTTTGTCTCGGACGAAGCATATGGAGAATACGCTCAGGGCTCCCTGGTGAAGTCGTTGGGCGCGTGTGCAAATCTCCTTGTCATGAAGACCTTGTCCAAGATTGGGCTGGCAGGGCTGCGTGTTGGATTTGCTATTGGTGCTCCGCAGCTCATCGCAGAACTCGATAAGGCACGGGCGCCCTACAACATGTCCAGCTTCAATCAGTTTGCTGCGCACTGGGTGATGTCTCGACATCGAGAACTGCTCAAGAAGCACTGTGGCCAGGTGGTTTTAGCCCGCGCGGCAATGGCCGCAGAACTTGGAGCCATGGGCGAGCTGCGAGTATTCGATAGCGACGCAAACCTAATTCTATTTCGCGTCGGAGCTGCTGGGGCCGGCTGCGGTCCCAAGTTGTGGGGGGCTCTATGCAGACGAGGCGTCCTGATCAGAACGTTTGGCAGCAGCGGGCGCCTAGCAGATTGCCTTCGAGTGACCCTCGGCAATCCGGATGAGAACGAGAGATTTCTCGCCGAACTACGGAGTTGCCTGGCCGCTCTCAGAGGCCGCTAGAATGGCGCGCAGGGCCACCCGGTCGAACGGCTTGTAGAGCACGCGAACGGTGCTCTTGGCTAAGAAGGTTTCCGAGTCACCACTGAACGCGCGGTGATGAAGACGAAGTGCTCTGCAAGCTCGGGCTTCTTCTCACACGCCATCGTGTAGAGCTGTTGGCCACTGACCTCGGGCATCATGAGATCGCAGAAGATCAAATCGAAATCGCCGCTACAGACCGGCTCGAGTGCCGTAGCCGACGAGCCGATGATCTGCACCGAGTGAGGGCGCAGTAGCCGACCAAGGGTCTTTGCGACCAATGGCTCGTCGTCGATGATGAGTATGTTCGTCAGTGCATACGATATTTCAGAGTGAAGGAGATTCGCCCTTTTGCGTAGTCAATTTGCTTAAGAATTGACTAGTTACCTCGGTGACCAAACAAAGTGATGCATTGCTCACATGGGTATGTTGGCACCACCTATGACATTGGCACCCTACCTAGGACCTACATGTAGCGCCGGTGATGTTTGGTAATTAGCGGAAACTACGGTGCTCTTGAAGTGGTCCCAACTTTGCGTAGAATGACCGCATGCGCTACTTCGCATTGCTCGCAATCCTACTCGCCGCCTGCTCCAGCAAGATTGGTGATAACCAACCAGGGGCGGCGGATGCTCGTCCCATCGACTTCAGAGATCCTCCCGAACCCAAGGAGGGCAGCGGAACGGCAGCTGGATGCAACGGAGTTACAGCTCGCGGTGAGTGCACGCAGGGAACTGCGGTCCGCTGCGAACTCGACCGCGGTCGTTTGCGCCGGGTGGATTGCAGAGCTCTTGGCCAGAACTGCATTCTCGACATCAGTCACGGCGCGGTCTGCAAGAGTCTCGAAGAAGAAGACACTGGCGAAGGCAGCGGCGCTGCGTCGGCCTGCACAGATACCGGGACCAGCGAAGCGGGATTCTGCACCACCGCGGGGGTAGCGGTGTACTGCGATACGACGGGTGATGAGCCGGTGACTCGAACCTGGAATTGTTCCGACAACAACATGACCTGCGGTGTTGGTGACTGTAGAGAAGGTGCGTTCTGCTGTGGCAACGAGGGCTCTACGTCGGACGAAGATCCCTGCATAGCAGCGGGGCTCGACTTCAACGGTACCTGCGATCCCGTCGGCGAGGTGGCAAGGTGGTGCTTCCCAGGATCTGAGCCACAAGTAAGAGACTGCGCCCTTACCGGCCAGCGCTGCGAAGAGGATACATGCGCTACTGGCGCATTTTGCTGCGGCGAAGTTGAGATTACCGGAGACCTAACTCCAGAAGAAGAGTGCGCCGCTCTAGGCCTTGCAGGAATATGCGACGACGACCTAGCAAAAGCTCGTTACTGCTTGGGCGGCGAAGTCGTTGTCGATGAGTGCGAGGGAACTGAGACCTGTTTGGAAGATGAATGTGTATTTGGCGCTGGTTGCTGCGAGCCGCCAGAGGAGCCAAGCAATGAATGCGAGGCCATTGGCTACGATGGGGTTTGCGACGACGCGGATACGCTTCGCGTCTGCTATGGCGATATCGATGCAGACATCGAGACCGAAAGCTGCGGAGAGGGATGGACCTGCAAAGTGGATGCAGACGGCTATGCCGATTGCGAAGAGGTCATCGACCCCTGTGCAGACCTCGGGGTAGAAGGCACCTGTCCCGATGACAACACCCTCCACTATTGCCTCTCCGGCGAACTTTCCGTCATCAATTGTGCAGATCAAAATAAAACGTGCCGAGTTAACGCTTGCTTGCCCGGGGCCGCAGATTGCTGCGAATAGCCCTTACGGCCGCTCTTGCTCTCTCCGCGCTCGCAGGAGTTTCTAGTTGCGGAAGCGATGCTCCGGTTACCGAGCAACTTCGTGACGATCTGATCGTCACGACTTACCAAAGTCGCATATCCAACGGGCTATCCGAACGCCTGACTTTCGACATCCCCGCCGGTGTCGATTCCTTCCTCATAGAAGTTCGCGGTGATAAGGGGCTCTACTATCTCACCGAGCTCATCACTCCTGCGGGCAGGGACGTCATCGAAGGCGCTAGGTACACCACCCGTGCCTCTCGAGAGGTGCCAGGTCTCGTCGACTGGTTATATCCGAACTCTCCCGAGATAACGGCTCAAGAGGGCACCTATACCCTCACGGTTCGAGGCGTCAACGCGTACACAGGCAACAATCTCGACGAGGACATCAAGGTCCTTATCTACACTGCGGACAAGAAGCCTGCGGACACCTGTGGCATCCAAGTTGATTTCTTGGTCGACGATGCTGCACTGGGCGAGGCGACTTTTAGTGCGGCGGTCGCGCGCATCGTCGAGCAACTCGATCTCAGCTACAGACAGGTTGGAATCAAGATTGCCAACTACCAAGTCTATCGCGTCAACATGCAGTCTTCCGATATTAACCTCGGCGACGACTCGGCAATCTCGATCGTGGACGACGTATTGGATAAGACGCTGCCCATCAAGGCCGCACGCGAGGACGCTGTGCACGTCATGCTCGTTCGGCGTATCGGTGGATCCAACAATCCGAACTTTGATCCAGCAGGGTACTCGATGGGATTGCCAGGACCTTGGGCTGCCGATCGAGACACCTCGGCTGTCATGGTTTCGACGGAACTCTACGCAGATGGCTCAGGATCCCTGGATGCGGACGGTCTGGCATCAAGCCTGGCCCACGAAATGGGCCATTTTCTCGGCCTCTATCACACCAGCGAGCGCGACGGCGCCGACCACGATCCCCTTGATGATACAGCACAGTGCGATAGCCAATTCACCTGCACCGACGAGTTTCGTCGCAACATCATGACTTCCTCGTTCTGGCTCGGGGTTGAGCGACCATCGTTCCGCAATCGATTCAGCGAGTCGCAGGGGCGGGTTATGCGAGGGCATCCTCTTTGCCAGCCCATGTCCGTCGATGTTGTCTCACCTCCCATCGAAGAATGTACGCTTGAATGCACGGCACCCAATACCTGCGCTGTCATAAGCTCTCGGACGAGCTGCGAGCTTGCTTGCGATCCACAGGCGAGCACGTCATGCGAGACTGGCGAGTGCCTCTCCGACGAGCTCGGAACCTATGTCTGCACCGAGCTCCCAGAATAAGTCGTAGTCGTGGCCGATACGCCTCTCTACGCGGGATTCCTGGGGATCTGGACTCTGATCCCCGAGTCTTGCGACTACGAGCAGGGAGAACCTCCGAAGGAGGCGACGTACCGAATCGCCGTCGAAGGCGAGGAGCTTGTCTTTGTGATGTACTGGGTAGACAGCGATGGCTCCTCGCAACAAGTCGAATTCTCCGGGCCGCCGAACGGTAAGCCCATTCCTCTTGACGCGGGCGAGCTCGCAGACTCGCTGGTGGTGCGCGCTGTCTCTGCTCGTGAACTCACAACCTCTGCCTACAGCAAAGGGGAGGAGCTAATGGTGGCGCAGCGCCAGCTCGACGAGACTGGCACTGCCATGCGCATCACCCAAATCGTGCGCTTTCCCAACGGAAGCAGTGAGTGCAACGTGGGCGTCTACCGCAAGAGCGCCGCCGCGTAGCTTGGCTACGGAGCGATGACGACGGTGCTGCT
>JAAEPE010000478.1 GCA_024222395.1 Myxococcales bacterium | reverse complement strand
TCTTTGGCTCTAGGAAGATTCCCCAGCGGTAATCGGGCATCTTGACGTGATCAAAGTTTGCCCAGCCACCGGTTTCTACGGAGATTGCCGTTCGCAGATAGACGTTGTCTGCCTGGTGCCCCGCCGGGCCCATTTCCTTCCTAGCCTCGAGACCCTCTCCGGCAAGGAGGCCACCCCAATCTATCTACTTTGCGCAAGCTCGGAAGCAAGCAACCTCAGAGCGGCAATGCTGTTCCGCCAACAAACAACGGAATGCCGCATCTTCGCCGGATGCTTCCATCGCTCTCAGTTCATCGACTCACTGTCGGAGCAACTCACTGTGGAAATGCTCTTCTTCGAAGACCTCTTGCAGGCCTCGCTGAAAGAGCAGTAGAAAAGCGAGTTCTGCCAAACGAGAAAGAAGCGCCCCACAGAGCCTGGCAGCTAGCCTTCTTCGCGACGCTCGCGGCGAAGAAGGAGGATTGCCGCATAGACGGGAACGCCGAGGAGCAGTGCCAGCCCGCCGTACTTGAAGGGCATGATGTTGCTCATCGCAGAGTTGTATAGCAGCACCGCGCACAAGACGAGAGCTACGATAGGTATCACGGGCCCCAATGGCAAGCGAAAGGCGTCGTTCGTGTCGATCTTGGCGTCGCCAGACTCGGAAATCTTCGGTTCACGAAACTGCAGGAGCAGTGCAGCAATGCAGGTGCTGATGTACTGAGCAAAGCGTGCCACGACGGAGACCATGGCAAGCGTCTTGAAGTCTGGAATCAGCACTGCCAGCGAAGCGGATATGATCAGAAGAACGATGAGTGCGAGGTGGGGGGTGCCCTTGCTGTCAACCCGCGAGAGCACTCTTGGCAAGTGCCCATTCTCAGAAAGCGCAAAGACCCGACGTGGCCCAACTAGCACCTGTGCGGCGTTCACTCCGATCATGGAAACAATGATGCCTCCAGCGATTATGCTGGCACCAAGATCGCCCATGAAGAGCTCGGAGCAGGCCACGACCGGATTTCCATGGCCTGCCAATCCGGCGAGGGTGCCGGTGGCGACAACCAGGACGCCAACGTAGACAACCACGGAGATCAGAAGCACTGTCAGAAGCGCGAGTGGCACGGCTCTGCGAGGATTCTTCATCTCGCCCGCAGGCACCACTAAAGCTTCGAAGCCAACATAGGCGTAGAGAATGAGCAGCGTTGCCTCGAAAAAATTGCTGCCGAATCCGTGCGGAGCAAAGGGAGTGAAGTGCCCGGTGTCGATATGGGATAGCCCAACCCCGATGAAGAGCAAGATGGGCAAGAGCTTTGCGACCGTGAAGAAGTTTGAGACTCGAGCCCCCATCTTGGCACCTAGCAAATTGATGCCGGTGAGAAAACTCATGAAGCCAACCATGGCCACGTTGCGCCACATCCCGTCTGCCAGCGCTGGCACGTACCCGGCACACAAGTTCGCCAAGGCATTGACCAAGGCCGCCCACGACGTGAGCGTCACCATGAGCACCATCCACCCTACGAAGAACCCCGTCGTGTCTCCGAAGGTGCGAAGCGCGTATAGGTAGGCACCACCCGTACCTCGGAATTTGCTACCGAGTTCCGCGAAGCAGAGAGCGATGAGAAATGAGAGTAGCGCCGCAAAGAGTAGAGTCAGAATGGAAGCGGGCCCCATCATGCCGGCGGCTTTGCCTGGCAAGAGGAAGATGCCAGTGCCGATCACTCCGTTGATGCCGAGCGCAACAACGTCAACTAGCGACAAGCTTCGCTTGAGTTCCTGCCCCATAGTGCGCTCCATCGTACGCGAGACGCAGCCGCAAGCGCAGTCAGCGCAACCGAAAGCTGAGCGAGCTAGGCCACAAAGGGGTCGAACTCGCTATCTAGACTCGACTTTGGCGGAAATCCAAGCGCCTCAGGCGTAGGCAACGGCGTCCAGCAGGATAAAGCAACATTGTCTCTGTAAAAGGGGTGCAGTTCCTGAAAGTGGGGGGCTATGCCGGGCTATGCCGCCGTCTGCGTCCGACCGGGTTGTGGCCTCCCTAGCCTCATGTCCCCGCTTCGCCTTCTCCTCTTCGTTGTCCCGGCAGCGCTCCTTGCCGCGCCATCACAAGCGATGGCTGATGATGACAGTGGGCTCGCCTGGGGCACACTGGCCGGGGAGGCAAGCATCGCCGGGGTCCTGGCCCTCAACTTCCTGGTCGATGATTGGCCGACAGATGGACCGGCGTTTGCTCTCAACTTTGCTCCGATGGTGCTCATCCCAGCTGCGGGAGATCCCGCCCATCTCACCGGACTCGATCCTCGGCCCGCCTATGCAATGCATGGTGCATCCATGGTCGGTCTCAACCTGTTCATGGTGGGCTCGATGATCGATGGGCGAAATGCGAAGGATGGCCTTCGTGCCGGGCCCGTTGCAGTCACGTTGGGAGCCATCGGAGCAATGAGGTGGACCCCATTCTTAGGACCAAAATCGGGCGTTGCTAAGGAGTAAGTAGCCTGCTCTAGTTGAGTGCATCTAGTATCCGTATTCGCTATTCTCCCAAAGGCCCCCAATTAGGCCTTTGGGATTTTTGTTCTGTATTCCGCTGGTCGGCAAGACCTGTTGTGGAGTGGACAATTCTCGATGTCCTC
>JAAEPE010000477.1 GCA_024222395.1 Myxococcales bacterium | reverse complement strand
GAGTCTTCGGACACTGAGTCTTCGGACACTGAGTCTTCGGACACTGAGTCTTCGGACACTGAGTCTTCGGACACTGAGTCTTCGGACACTGAGTCTTCGGACACTGAGTCTTCGGACACTGAGCCCTCGGACAAGGACGACGACGCGCCCGGCGCGGACAGCAGCGAAGACAGTGACGCAAACGCACAGACGGCCCCCGCCGTGGCGGGTGGCGCAGAAGCGGATGCTGCGACCGCCAAGCCAGAGCCCAAGCCGGAGCCGGAGCCGAGCAAAGGCCTCGCGGTCATCGTTAAGCTTCATGCGAGCGGCTCGGAGAACTCGGGTTCGGCTAACAACAGAGCGCTGCACGGCGGCTTGTTGGCAAAAAAGGGCGTCGTCGTCGTCACCCTAAACCGAAGACTTGGCCCCGCCGGCTACATGGCGGGTGATGAGCTTTTCGAGGGCGACGTGTTGAACGGCAACCGCAGCCCCATGGATGTCATCCGCGCCCTGGAGTGGGTCCGCGACAACATCGCGCGCTTCGGCGGCGACCCTGGCAACGTGACGCTGTGGGGCCACTCGGGTGGAGGCACCGCCACGTGGACCATACTCTCGTCGCCAAAATCCGAAGGCCTCGTGCACCGAGCTGTCCTCATGAGCGCGCCCATTTACGAGTGGCCCAAGGCTGAAGCGACCAAGGTAGCCGCCGCCGTACTGGACACCTGGGGCGTGAAACCAGGCGACGCAGATGCGCTCGCCAAAGTGGAAAGCGACGACGCGAGCAGCACCGTCATGTCGACCACAGTCGCGACGTCCGATGAGTTTGGAGAGATGAGTCGAGTCGCAATGCCGGTCGCTGGAACCCACGGCACCGAGTTCTTGCCCGACGACACCTTCGCCGCCATCGAGAAAGGCCGGTACAACAACATCGACATCTTGGTGGGGACCTGCCTCGATGACCACGTGGTCTCGACCCTCTACGTTCCGATGCCCGACAGCTTCGCTCTCGATATCGCCAACAGCTTTATCGACGGGCTCATTGCTGAGGACGACGCGGGCGTTGAAAAGATGAAAGAGGCCTACGCCAACGCGTTCCCCGAGGACTCAACGCTGGGCAAAGCCCGGCTGCAGACCGACGCGCTCTACCGGATTCGCGCGCTAAGGGCTGCTGCGTCTCATAGCGCCAAGACGCAAGGGCCCGAGCAGGGACGGACATACGTCTACCAGTTCAACTGGAAGAGCCCGATGTACCCAGAGAAAATCGGCGCGTTCCACGGCGCGGACATGATGTTCGCGTTCGGCAACATCGCTCACTTCCCCAGAATGCTCGGCGAAAAAGACGGCCAGCTCGCTCCCACCACCCAGGCGCTTTCGGATGGCTTTTCCGACGCCATCGTGACCTTCGCCAAAACAGGCGTTCCGTCGTCGGACAAGCTGCCAAAGTGGCCCGAGTATGACCCGGACCAACGCCAGACCATGGTCCTCGACAAAGAGAGTGCGGTGGTCTCGGACCCGCTCGGCAACCTGCGAAAGTTCTGGGAGTAGGCCATGGGAGAAAAGGGGGGGGCCCCGACCCAGGTTGAGCTCGAGAACGTCTTTGCGCTTCTGACTGGACGGACAGACGCCGACGGCAACGCGCTTAGAGCCAGGCGCGAGCTGACGCGTGCCCGCATCGTATCGGCTGTGAGCGAACTCTTGCTCGCGCACGGCTACCGGCACATGCGCGTCGACGACGTGGCCGCCGCCGCGCACGTGTCGCGGCCAACGCTCTATACTTACTTTGAGAGCAAAGAGCGACTGCTCATCGCGGCCCTGTCCGAGGAGGCGATTGGGCAACTCGAAAGTGTGGCTCGGGTCTTTGACCCCAAGCGCTCGGCCGAGGACCGACTACGCGACATTGTTCGCGACACGATTCTCTACATTGTCAAGGCGCCACTGACCGCTCGCATCGCGCGTGACCGCGATCCGGACGTCTTGCGCATCCTGTTGGGGCATGAGCTCGCGCGGAAGGCGCTGGGCATGAACCCCGACCTCGATAAGGCGCGCTACTTCTCAAGCGTGATTCGAGAGGCGTTTCCAGCCGCGTTCACCAAGCAAGAAGCGGGCGAGATTGCTTCCGTACTTCGCGCCATCTCGCACATGGCGCCCGCTCTCCTCGACGAGCACGTACGTTTTGGACTGTCGGTGGAGCGCATCGCCGATTGGGTGTCCACGCTCCTCGTCGACGGTATGCGGGCTCAGTCGACTCGCAAACCTTGACCCGCTGGGGCGCGATAGCGACCGGCGTTCTGCTCGAAGATGCAGGCGCCAATTCGAGCACGCAAGGCCACAGCAAAGACAAAAGAGGCGACCTAAAACAGATCATGCATGGAATGTCGACGACGAGAAATGGGTTCCAGTCGCTGCGCGTTGCCATCTCACGCTTCAACGCACGTTCCCCACCCTTCAGGCTCGAATCGTTCCATTTATCCGCTGACTTAAAAAATTGGCAAGCATAGCTCACCAAGATGGTTTTGCTCAGCACTAATCGTCGACGCCCACTCCCAGTCAGTCACTTGCCGGCCTTTGCGTTCCCTTGTCATAAGCAAAGTGCTCAAAATCCGTCGACAAACTGCGGCGGTCGGCTTCTTTATTTTTCGGGGTCCAGCCTCGAGAAAGCTCTTCCCACCAGGCGCTTTCAAATTTTCGCGCACTCGTCTTTC
>JAAEPE010000476.1 GCA_024222395.1 Myxococcales bacterium | reverse complement strand
CCTCCATGAGAGGGCAGTACCTCAAGAAGAGGTATGTACGCGCTCAGAACGCCGTCACTGATGGCCGTGATGAAGCCAACCACTTTGCCGGAACCCTGCTCTGTCGCGAGCATGACATGCTGGCTGTAGAGAAGTCCAACTGGTCACGTTCGGCAATGAACTGTGAGTTGGTTTCGAGCCACGTGGTCGCCTCACGTTGGCATTCGGCCACGGCGACGTTGGTGCTCTCCAGAGCAGCTGGCTCTGCTTCGATGAAATGAGATTGATCGAATCTCTCAATGGCTTCTTCAAACAGCTTGATGTCGTCGGTTGATGCCGATACTCCAAGTGGAGAGAATTGATAGTGATCGACACTCTCAAACGTGATCTCCCACGTGGCCCCCTTGTCCTCGAATTCCAATATCTCCGCGACAAAGGTGCCAGTCGATGAGCGCACTTCGACGACGCGGATTGGTGTTCGACGAGGATCGAGGCATCGGCCTTCCCGGCCTGCTACCAGGTGCTCCAACTGGCCGGGTTCAAACTCGGAATCGGGAGCCCGATTGGGATCGAATTGGTGCGTCGAAGTCATCGATGGGTCACTGGAGGAGTGCGCCTTGGAGTTACAACGGCGCGCTTGGATCGGCAAGGTCGATGGTTGCGAGAACCTCGGGATCTGGGTAGCTTGCGCGGATGAGTCTCCCTCCGTTCATCATCTCCAGCGAAGACGTACCCGAGATTCCCGGCCAATACCCGGACAGCGATGAGGTTCTGTCCCATGGCCGCGCCATTGGCAAGGCGGCGGGATTGCTCAAGATTGGCCTGCATTTGGAACGGTTAGAGCCAGGACATCGGCTGTCGTATCCGCACGCGGAGGAACTGGAAGAGGAATTCGTCTACGTGCTAGAGGGCGAAGTCGATGCCTGGGTCGATGGCGAACTCCATCCCATGAAGGTAGGAGATCTGGCCGCCTTTCCAGCTGGGACCGGCATCTGCCACACGTTCATCAACAACAGCAACAAGACGGCAAGGCTCCTGGCTGGTGGGGAGCAAACCAAATCCGACAATCGCATCTACTACCCGCTCAACGAAGAACGTCGCGACCAGATGCCTTGGAGCCACTGGTGGGATGATATCCCCGAGCGCAACCGTGGGCCACACGATGGGAAGCCGAGCACGCGGAAGCCATGACCACACAGTTGCCGCAACCAGCTAGTGAGGAAGAGTTCGACGCTCTGGATAGAAAGGATCACAATTTCGTTGAAGCGATCCGAGACGGGTTTGAGGACCAAATCCATTCCTTGCCGATTGAGGCGACCGCAGTTGGTTCTTATCCTGTGTTTCACGTTGGCAGCGAGTACATCGTTAAGCTGTTTGCGCCACTACACGACAACTATTTTCGTACAGAGAGTGCCCTCCTGCGCCTGTTGGCTGGCAATCGGAAGGTGCCAGCACCAGAACTGGTTGCAACAACGGAAATCGACGGATGGCAGGCTGTTCTGATGACGCGCCTGCGTGGACAGAGCCTCAAAGAGATCTGGCCAACCATTGATGCGAAACAAAAAGAGGCTCTCTGTGAAACGCTCGGTGAGATCACACGGACGCTGCACGGGTTTGAACCGGGCCCGATCCGAGCGTCATGTCTGAACTGGGACGAGTTTTTCGTTGAGCAGGTTCGAGAGTGCGCGGCCCGCCAACTCAAGCACGGACTGTCGGAACGGTTAGCACGGCAAATCCCCGATTTTCTGGCATCGCTATCCTTCAACAATGATGCCCATGTCGTTCTTCACACTGAGATCATGCTTGACCATGTTTTTGCCGAAGACGCGAACGACAGCCTGCAGATCACCGGCCTCATCGACTTTGAACCCGCAATGGTTGGATTGCGGGAGTATGAATTCGCGTCTGTCGGGCTTTTCATCACGCAAGGCAACGCCCGCCTGCTGCGTGCCTTCATGAGTGGTTACGGCCACGAGATCGACGCGGAGCTTCACCGAAGACTCATGGGGTTCGCCCTGCTTCATCGGTACAGCAAACTGAGCTGGTATCTTCAGTTCATGCCGAACAAAAATACCGTTGAGGAGCTGGCAGCGAGCTGGTTCGGGACATGT
>JAAEPE010000475.1 GCA_024222395.1 Myxococcales bacterium | reverse complement strand
GTGAACTTTGGTCCGAGGAAAAGCAAGAATGGTGTGACGCTTTCATGGACAAGGACGACTGGGGCGAGTGGAATATCGACCGCAAAATGGAATTTGCCGATGATAGAGCAATGATGCTCGAGGCAGGCCGTGGGGCTATCTCATTCTGTATTAACAGCGAAGACTGCACAGCAGATCGTGAGGTTCTAGGAGAAGTTCTTGAGCACATGTCTGCGCGACATGACAACCACCGAGATTGTTCCGAAGAGGAGCGATGTGAGCGTGGTGACGATGACCGAAGAGGCCTACTGCAGAGATTGCAAGATGCAATGCGCAGAGGACCTCGTGGTGGAGCTGAGCCACTTCCCGCACCTCACATGGATATCGGACCAGATGTCTGTGAGGAGCGTGGCGGCGAGTGGACTGAGGCACCTGACAGAGGTGAGGGTTTCTACTACTGCAACTTCTGGTTTGACGATGATAGACAGGATTCCGACGGGGAAATGACTCAGGACGATCGTGAAGAAGAATCGGCTGACGAGGACAATGACCGCGAGGAAGAGTCAAACGAAACTGACGAGGATGCGAGTCAAGAGGACTGTGAAGCCGCTGGCGGCACATGGTCTGAGGAAAGGCAACAGTGCTACTGATCAGCCTGAATACAACGCAAACGGTCCGGTGTGCTGATGCGCACCGGACCGCCTAAACTTCAAATCTTGAGGGTAAGGGCTCAAACATGGCCGAAGGAGCATCCCCTGACCAATCGGCCAAAATGGATAGGATAGCCAAGTTGACTCTAGCTCTCGGCGGCTTCATGTTATTATTGCTAATTTCATTT
>JAAEPE010000474.1 GCA_024222395.1 Myxococcales bacterium | reverse complement strand
GGTGTACCCGGGCCATGCGCTCGCGCATCGAGCCCATGAAGAAGATGGCTCGTCAACTACGACGACACCGGCAGTTGCTGCTCAACTGGATCAAGGCCAGAGACAGCGTATCGCTGGGGGCCGTCGAGGGGCAAAACAACCAGTTGAAACTGACCTTCAGAAAAAGCTACGGCTTTAGAACCCTCAAAGCCACCGAAATCCCCCTCTATCACACCATGGGGCAGCTACCGGAGAAGCCGATGACCCACAGATTCTGCCGAGGAGCCAATGAAAATTGTCAGATCCATTTCTATCATTGGTACTTTCACTGGTACTTCTCAGCTCTGGCACCGCGGGCTCTGCCGCCTGCGGGGGGGGATGACTCGAAGGCGAGTGACGGAGGTGCGGTGGTGAACTTCGATGCCAGCACCACCAGGATCGACGCGGGCGATGAGCCAGCGACCTGCAACTTCACTAACTGAGACGGTTGCTGCGATGGCAACATCTGCAACAACGCGGCGAACACCGACAAGTGTGGGTTCGCCGGTCGCAGTTGCCAAACATGCGACACTGGTGACGAGTGTTTTTCTGGCTCCTGTGCGCCCCCACCGCGACATGCGATTCAGATACCTGCGATGGCTGTTGTGATGGCACTCAGTGTCTAGAGGGCAACGTCGCTGCAGCACCGAACAAGAGCCAATGACTTGCGGCCAATCCGGCATGTGCTTGCCCTGTGGTGGCAGTGACAGCTGTATTGGCGGCTCGTGCTCGGCCGACCCTGCTTGGACGATCACGATAGATTCGGCCATCATCTCCTCCATCGACGAGGACGGCAGTGCTTGGGACGCATTTGGTGGCCCCCTTGCAGACGCCTACGTCGCCGGCTCGCTGGCCGATGACATAGGCATTCGCTGGGTCACTGAGACGATCGATAACGTAACGTATCCAAACTGGGACGAAGAAGTAGCCAGTTATCTGCAGAGCGAGCTAATTGGAGATGGCATCGGATTCTTCGTTCTCGACTCGGACACCGCCTCGTGGGAGACCATTGGCAACTGTGTCATGACCATCACGATGGGCGATCTCAAGGAGGGAACTAAGACAATCACCTGTGGAGACTTGGTCTCAGCACTTACGATCGATTTCGCACCACAGTAGGCGGGAATACGTGAGACTCGCCGTGGCGCTAGCGCTTGCAAGCGCCATGCTACGTTTCGGTGTCTTGCACGCATTCTGGTTTTTGCGCATTGGTTGGGAGAGAACCTGACAAATTCGAGAAAATCGCACTCGATGGGAGCGAAGCCGCCAGCTGCGTATTGACGAAACCCCTGTGGGTTTCGACGATGCACGGCGTGGCATATACGACCGAGTTTCTGGCACTTTTTTTGGCCGCAGGCGTTGGCATCAGTGCCTGCGGAGGCGCTCAACGCGGAGGAGTCGAGGTGAGAGCAGATTTGGTATTTGTTGGCGGCGACCTCTACACAATGGATGCGGAGAGGCCCAGAGCGACGGCCTTGGCCATCAGGGGCGAGCACATTGTTGCCGTCGGTGATGACAAGGAGATTTCCCGCTACATCAGCGAGGGGACTCGTGTTGTGAATCTAGATGGCCGCACCCTCACGCCTGGGCTGAGTGATGCCCACTGTCATCTCTACGGCCTAGGCAAGTCGCTTGAGGCCGTGAATCTGCGAGGTGTTGCGAGCGCGGAAGCTGCGGCCAAGATGGTTGCAGAAGCGAGCGCAGGCCTCGACGAAGGCGAGTGGGCCACCGGTCGTGGCTGGGATCAGAATCTCTGGGAGGGACAGAGTTTTCCCAACAAGGCAACTCTCGACGCGGCAGTCCCAAAACGCCCCGTTTCACTGCGCCGAGTCGATGGGCACGCACTTTGGGCCAACAGCGCAGCCCTTGAAATTGCAGGAGTCGATAAGAATACTTCGGATCCCGATGGCGGCACAATCGAGCGGGACGCGGAAGGTAATCCGACTGGTGTTCTTATCGACAATGCGATGAGTCTGGTCGAGCGCAAATTGCCGAGGCCTACTGAAGCGGTAATCACGCGCCGCATCTTGGCGGCGGCAAATCTGGCTGCATCGGTCGGCATCACTAGCGTGCACGAGATGGGGCTTTCGGAACAAGTGGTTTCGGTGTATCGCGGCTTGGCAGCCGAGGGGCGCCTTCCTATCCGTGTCTATGGATTTCTGGCCGGTGACTCTGACGTGGTCGCATCTCTGGGCAATCGCGTGCCCGAGGTCGACCAGGACGGCACCCAGTTCTTTGTCTTGCGCGCAATCAAGCTCTTTGCCGATGGAGCGTTGGGCTCCCGGGGAGCGGCGATGTTGGAGCCGTATTCAGACGACGCTGACAATTCTGGCTTGTGGGTAACCGACAAGGAAGAACTCAAGGCTTCGGCCGTCGCCGTCGCAGAAGCAGGTTGGCAGTTGGGGGTGCACGCTATCGGCGATGCCGGAAATCGGGCTGTACTCGACGCATTTGAAGCAGCTGGCGTGGCGTACCCCGATGCCGACCTGCGATTCCGCGTTGAGCACGCTCAGATTCTCGCCGCGGACGATATTCCTCGCTTCGCCAAGCTCGGCGTCATTGCATCGATGCAGCCAACCCATGCGACGAGCGATATGCCTTGGGCGGAAGCTCGTGTTGGGGCTGAGCGCCTCGCCGGCGCCTATGTCTGGCGGAGCATTCTCGATAGTGGAGCGCATCTGGCGGCGGGATCAGACTTTCCTGTCGAAAGGGTAGATCCACTCTTGGGGGTCTATGCGGCGGTTACCCGACAGGACGCCGAGTCGAAGCCCGCTGGTGGCTGGCTGGCTGAGCAGCGCATGACGCTCGAGGAGGTATTGGGCGCTTTCAGTACAGAGGCAGCATATGCCGCCTTTGTCGAGGACTATCGAGGCGTATTGAAGCCAGGTTTTGTCGCAGACCTAACGATTTTCGATCGAAAACTGCAGGCTGACGCGAGCGTGCTCAAAACAGATGTCGACATGACCGTCGTTGGCGGTGCAGTGAAGTTCGAAGGCGAGTAGACTTCGTCGGGACCAATGCGGTTTTGCCCTTTTTGCAGTGCTGAGAATCAGGATGCCGCTTCTGAGTGCGCCTCCTGTGCAAGGCGTTTGCCGCCGCTACCACCGAGGCGTCGCAAGAACGGGCTTGAGCGAACCGCGCCGATTCCCGAGACCACAGCTGAAGCTGTCGACGCCGAGATCGCAAAGCGGGCGGCTTCCCCGGCACTGGAATCGGAGCTCTTGGGAGGCAAGCCCAAGACTCTTGCTGACTTGGCTCCGAGCCTGGCGGCTGAGCGACGTGAGGGCACAGCTCCCACACCTGCTCGCGCCGGCGCCGTCGATCGTCGTAGGCCAACCGCAACCCCGACTCCTCAGGGGCGCCGCTGCACTATGCCACCGGTTCTCTCTGGGACTGAGCGGGACCGCATTGCAGCCTTGTCTACCGGCGTTGCTCCGGGGCTGGCTAGCGAGAAGATCGTTCTCCCGAGGGAGCTTAGTGGCGATACCGTCAAGGAGGCTAAGAATAATCCTGAATCTCTTCCCAGGCCTATTGAGACATCGGATGATGGCTGGCCAGCGCCATCTCGCACGCTGGCCGCGCATCCAGATGATTGGACACCACAGAGCGCTGCACAAACCGGGGACACGCCCACTCCCAAACCCGATGCCGCACCTGCTCCGAGTCTCAAGGAACCCCAGGTGCCCTCCGCATCGCCAGCCGAGCCTGTGAAACCGCGAGCTGCGAGCATTCAATCGCAACAGCCCGCAGTTGTGCAAATGGCGCGGCCGGTCGTCCTTTCCCAGCCTTTCAAGGCCGCAGATGTGGCGCCGATTCCTCCTGTGCCAGAAGCCGGCTTGTTGGCGGCACTCAAATACACTGTTTCCTTTGCTAGCGCTCGGTGGCAGCGCCGCGGAGCCATCGGTGATCTGCGCGGTCAGATCAGCAAAGACACCGGAATCCTAGATGGCATACTGGGGACACTGGGAAGGCACACTCGCTCGCTTGGGCTTGAGAACAAGGCTCTTGAGGCCGAGAACAAGGCCATAGACGGTGCGGAAGATCGTCGCAAGACCGCAGAACACTCGTGCTCGGAGCTGAGCAATCGCCAAGCAGAGGAAAACAGCAAGTTCGCTGGTAGCGAAGGGGATAGACAGGGCAAGGTCGCTGAGGCCGATAGCGAACTCGAGGTCGCTCAGACAGAGCTGGGAGCGCTAGAAGCGCAGCGCAGGGATTTGCGAGACCAGCGCAAGACCATCGAGAATCGCCAGAAGGGCTACCTTAAGGCGGCAGACTCGCGCGATGCTGATTCTGAGAAGCAAGAGTCTCGAGAGAAGCGCGAGGAACTGCGCAATGCCGCAACAACACTGCGCAAGGATGCAGAGCTTCTCACCGAGGAGCGTCTGGATATCGATCGCCGCTACGACGCTCTCGAGCAGCCCCAGAGCCAACTCAACTCTCGGGTCGATGCTCTTAAGTCGGATCGAGATGCGGCCAAGGGGAGTCTCACGGACTTGCGCGAGGGGCACCGGCATCGGCTAGCAGAAATTGATGCAGAGCAGGGCCGCAAGTCGCGCGAGCTCGCTCAGGCCGAGGCTGAAATCGAACGCCGCTACGTGACGCTGGGGACGTTGGTGAACCTAAACCGCATTGAACGCTCGGAGTTCATTGGCATCTACGAGCAGATCGACTCTTTGAGGGGAGCTATCGGGGCGCGCTCCAACGAAATCGACAAGCTCTCCGCCGAGAGACAAGCCTTCGACAAGTCCTCTCTCATACTCGGCGCATGCGTGCTAGGTGGTGCGGTATTGCTCGTCCTCGCGCTGCTCGCGATTCTGCTAACTGCGCTCTAGGCTCACCTCAGCCGCCATTTCAGCGGTCATGGCGCCGACTGAATGGAGCCTAGAGCTCGGGTGGTGTCACGGGTAGGGGTGCCCTCGACCGCACTTGGAGCCCCGTAGCCCTCTGGCAAGATGAGGATGTACGAAGCGGGGTCACGACGAATCAGGATGACTGGATCCGAGCGAGCTTCCTCAAGCAGAGGATACCAAGGGGTCTGGACCAGAAACCGACCTAGCTTTCTGCGAGGGTTACGAGGCGGGGAGCTGGTCTGTGATGCCAGGCAGCTTGAAATCGGTTGCTCTGCCTGAGGGCGCGAATCGACAGGACCGCAGATAGACCTTGTGGTCGCC
>JAAEPE010000473.1 GCA_024222395.1 Myxococcales bacterium | reverse complement strand
TTGGGCGACGAACCCGAGTAGCAACGATGTTCCCAAACCAAGCTTGGTGCCTGCGACTGGTCTCGGCGATCCTCATCGAAACCTCCGAGGAGTGGGAGACCGGGCGACGCTATCTACCCGAGGATGCGGGGTGAACCACTTTTACAGAGACAATGTTGCTCTATCAATTCTAGCCAAACCAGTGCTTCTCATTGTCGTGATTCCTTTGAACCAAATCTCTGAAGATGGGATGAAATTGGGCGCAACCTGACAGAGAGAGCGTCATCCTGCAAGGATGATTATTGGACTGGCCATTGTTACGCTCTGTATGCCAACTCTTTGACGATCCGAGACTGCTAGGCCTTTCCCACATTGCTGCAAACATCTTCTGGGAGTGGAAACCAACGCAACGATTCAAAGTCCTCTGTCTGTGCAGCAGTGGTTGGAACGCTGCAGGGTGAGTTCTCCAGGTCTACCAAGATTCGCTTGGCGTGTTCCAGATATCCATCATAAGAGGGGTTCTGAACCTCCCGATGACGATGGGGGTAGGTCAGCGTCCCCCCGACATAACGCACATCATGGAGACGCATCGCGTGTGATGACTGCCACTCTCGGTGCTCCCAAGTGTCTTCTTCACCATTGAACTGATAGAGCGGCAAGAACTTCCAACCATGTGTGGCGACAAAGTCGATGACCTTGATGACATAGTCAAACTCCTCTTCTGACATGAAGTAGTTGAAGTTGACACGTGTCCAACCAGGTTTGATGCCATTGCAGCCTCGAGCTACTTCGCGCTGGAAGACCTTGCTCTGGACCACACCAATCCCAAGAAGTCTGTGGCCATAAGGGCCTGCACAAGAGCAACCGCCACGGACTTGCAAGCCAAAAAGATCGTTGAGGAGTCTCACAACGAAGTTGTGATGGAGAAACTGTTCCTTGTGGCGAACCAAGAACGAGACAATGGAGAGGCGCCAAGCACCTGGTGTTCCAAGGATGTGAATATTTGGGTTCTTCGACCACATCTCGATTGCTCGTCGGATGTGCTTGTCCTCAAGCTCACGGATCACATCCACACCCACCGCATCTTTGAGCTGGAAGACGAGCCCAGCTCGAATGGTACCGATGATGTCAGGGGTGCCTCCCTCTTCACGACGCTCCGGGTCGTCAAGATAGCGATGCCCATAGGGACCAACGAAGGAAACCGTCCCGCCACCAGGCATTGATGGCACCGTGTTTTTGAGAAGGGCTCGTTTGACGAGCAGGATGCCTGGGGTGCCCGGCCCACCAATGAACTTGTGAGGCGAGATGAACATCGCATCCTTAAAGTCCATCAGATCGTCAGATTCTGGATTCATCTCCATGTCAACGTAGGGTGCTGCTGCTGCAAAATCCCAAAATGCCAAGGCACCATGGGCATGCAATATGGATGAGATCTGTTGGGTGCCAGCACCAATACCTGTAACGTTGGAGGCTGCAGAGAAGCTGCCGATCTTGAGCGGGCGGTCCTTGTGCTTCGTGAGCTCAAAGATCAAACGTTCTTGATCGGGTTTGCCATCCTCGTCCTCATCGATCACAACAACATCAGCGATAGACTCACGCCAGGGGAGCTCGTTGGCGTGGTGCTCGTATGGGCCAATAAGCACAACGGGCCGTTCATTCTCAGGAATCTGTTGAAGCAGTCCATACCTCTCGTCTAGCTCGTGAGGCAATCGCAGATTGAGAATGTTGATCAGCTTGTTGATCGCGGCGGTGGCACCAGATCCGCAGAAGATGATGGCGTCATCATCTGTGCATCCCGTGGCCTTCTTGATGATCTCTCGTGCATCCTCACGAAAGCGTCCCGTTTGCAGCCCAGTGCCCGAACTCTCGGTATGCGTGTTGGCGTAGTAGGGCATCACGTGTTCGCGTATAAAGTCCTCGATGAAACTCAGACTTCGCCCAGACGCTGTATAGTCCGCGTAGCAAACCATGCGTTGGCCGAATGGGCCTTCCAGTTCGTTGTGTTCTCCAATGATGGAGTTACGAATTTGTGCCAAGAGAGATTGGGACATGCGGAGGCTCCCTAGGATTCTCGCCAGTGGGGCGGGTAGGTGCTGTCGACGCCTGGCAACGCAGTCATCCGTTCAAGCCAAGCAGCAAGCAGGGGAAACTGAACGAGCTTGTCATCGAGGATTTCGTTCATGAAGTCCTTGCCCGAACGTGTAGCTATTCGCAGGAGTCGCTGGATTGTTGGGTACAAGACGATATCTGCAGCAGAGACGCGACTCCCAGCAATCCACATCTTACAAAGAGACTGTTCGAGCATCATGAATTCTCGCTTGATGACCTCACGGGCTGGCACAATGTTCGAGTCAGACCGGTCTCCGTCCTTGCGAAAGAAAGCTCGTGCAAGAACCTTGGTTGCTGGTGCAAGGTGATCATTGTGATCGTCGATGACTTGCCAGATCGCGCCTGTTTCTCGTGGTGTTGTTCCAAAGAGCACGGGCTCGGGAAACATGCGTTCAAGCGTATTGAGTATCGCCATTGAGCCACGTACGCGAAGATCCTCTGCAACAAGCAGAGGAAACGTGCCACGTGGATTGAGTGCCAAGTAAGCGGGGGAGCGCTGCTGCTTCTCTCCAAGATTGAGACGCTCACTCTGGTGCTCAACGTTCTTGATCGCGAGAGCCAGGAGGACCCTCCAGGAGACAGGGCTGCCACTGCCCCAATAGACCGTCAAACTCATTGTGGTCACTAGAATACGCAAGCCTGTGAGCGAAGCCAGGTCATGAATGCTACTTTTGATAGAAGGAGCAGAGGTTGACCTTCAAAGTACCGATTCAGCAGGCACTTCCTGCTTGTCGGAAACGGTATCTGAGCACAAGAGCGAGCCCCATGAGCACAAGGAAGGTCCCAAGAAGGCCCAAGAAGGTAGACCCACGAGGCCAAGCCCGCCTTTGTAGGAGGATCCTCGAGATCTTCTGAGCGTTCATCTCTAGGCGTCACTCATGTCCGTTCGCAGCTCGCGCTTCTCGCGCACTGCTCACGTTC
>JAAEPE010000472.1 GCA_024222395.1 Myxococcales bacterium | reverse complement strand
TCCGACCCTGTTTCTGAAAGTTCTCTTCGACTACGGCAGGGCGAACCCCTAACGTTTGTTGCCGCTTGGCCAGCTCGGCAATGAGCGCCTCTGTGCTCAAACTCGACAGGTCTTTCTCTGATTCCATGCCAGCATCAGATCTGAGAGTCGACGAAATCTCAGATCGAGTGCAGACCCGCGGCGAGCGGCCTCCTTGCCACGGTGCATGAAAACTGGGCAACCGACCGAGATACGTCAGACGCGAAGCGAGATCGCCCCTCTCGGCCGATCTGGGTAAGGTCGAAACCTACACACATAGCAGTAAAGTTCCCCGGTCAGTAGCCGATCCACGATGTAGGTATGGCAAAGATTCTAGCAGTTGACGACTCTGCAACCATCAGACAACTCATCACCATCTCGCTCGGAGATGGTGGCCACGAGATTGTCTTGGCAAGTGATGGGCAAGAGGGGCTACGGAAGGCCCAGAGCTTTCGCCCGAATCTGGTGATCACAGATCTCAACATGCCAAACATGAACGGCTATGAGCTAATCGCAAAACTGCGCGGACTGCAGCAGTACCGAGGAGTGCCGATCATAATCCTCACAACAGAGGTGAACGGGTCGTGCAAGGCTCTCGCGAAGAAGGCTGGAGCGACTGGTTGGGTTACGAAACCCTTCGATCCACCCAAACTGCTCGCAGCAATCCGTCGAGTCCTGGGCTAGGTTAGCCCTACTTTCGAGACGTCCCCTCTGCCCTACTGCCGCTTGGGAATGGTCTCGTGCCAGCGAGTCGGTCCGAGTTCCCAATAGGCCTCGCAAACGCGGACGCAGGCTTGCTCGTAGCACTGCTGAGTTAGGGCCAACTTGCAATGCTTCCCGTACGTCTGGTCCCATCGTCTACCGGTCCACTTGTAGCAGCGCATGAGTCCGTCACTGCACTCAATGTCCAATCGGTGTTGGTTGTCGCCACAGCAATGGGCAAAGCCTGATTCGAGGCCTGCACGTAGCTCGACGTAGCTTCCGTTTTCAAGTTTGACTACCCTGGGCGCAGGCGTGGTCGGCAATTCCACGGCCTCCGGAACTGGCAGAGGCGGGGGCGATGCCAAAGAAACACTGCAAGCACTTGCCGCGCACAGGACCAGTGCGATTGTCTAACAAGCGCGACGATCGCGCGCCACCGATTGTGTGGCCAGTGTTGGCGGAGGTGACATCCAGGCCTGTACTCTCGCGCAGTATTCGCACTCTAGTACCGGATGCCGGAAATTTCGATCCGGGTTCCGCAAATAGTCTGAGCGTTCGGGCGGTTCAGTCTGCATGAACAGAGGACCGGCCCCGAATCGACTCAACATCCCTCGACGCGAGCGGCGCAAGTTAAAGCTGCTGGTGCGTCGACATCGTGCACCGCATGAGATCGTGCAACGAGCGCGAATCATCCTGCTTGCACATCAAGGACTGGGCACAGAGCAAAGCGCAAGGCAGCTAAGCTGTTCGTCTCGGAACGTTCGCAAATGGAAGGCTCGCTTTATCGTGGACCTTTCGGTGAGAACTCTGGAAGATCAAGAGCGTAGCGGGCGAGCGGCGCAAGTTCCTGTTGAGATCCGCTGCAAGCTTGTGAAGGTTGCCTGCGAGTGACCAGCGGCTCAAGAGCTTCCCGCGCCATTCCGTGACATATGGACATACGAGTCGCTTGCTCGCTCACTTGAGGAGCAAACCGGGTACCGGCTGAGCGTGAGTGAAGTCGGTCGGATCTTGCGATTCGAAAAGATCAGACCACATCACATTCGACAATGGCTCAAGAGATCGGATCCAAATTTCCTGCCAGAGGCCATATTGGCATTCGGTTTTTTGCCGATAGGCGGCGACCGCAAGGGTCTGGTTAAGGACATTCTCTATATGGGATTTCTGGCGGCCATTATCGTTGCACCGTTCGCACTGGTAGCTCGATTTGACTGAGTGAGCTTCGTTGTATCGAATCAGTTACTCTTCTGAGTAGGCGGTAAGAAGAAGGGCCAATAATGTTGCTAGCGAAATGATGGTTTGAATTCTCTTCGTTCAAGAGGTAACGAGAAGAGCCAGTTTTTCAACGGGCGGATTGGTTCTCTATCTTGACCGCCATTTCGACAAATGAAATGGGTGTAGATCCAACCGGATCCAGCAAAGGCTGTTTAATCACACGGGCATAGGGGCAGGTTAGACTTGAAAAAGGGTCCAAAGTCTGCGCATTTGCGGTTACCACAACCCAACGCTTCATCCAAGGACCCGACGTGAGTGCGGGTGCAGTTCCTGAAAGTGGGGGGGATCCCCGCTCCGTCCAGCGCTTTCCCTGGAGCTTCAGGGCCTGTTCGTTTCAAGCATGCGTAATTCAGTCGTCTTCTCAATACGCAAGAACTTGACCGAATTGGAATGCCATCGTGGGGCGTGCTCCATGCACTTCCTGTAGAAGACAAGCAAGTCTACGTGTATCGATTCCAATGATTTCGATCACTTCAAATGATCGAAGCCAAGCGGCGTGTGCTGACTCGCTTCTTCGCCCGTTCTACACCATCCGAGCCGACGACAGACGGGCCAACGTCGCCGGGTCCCCGCAGCTCCAGGTGCCCCTGGAACAGAAGCCTTAAGACCTCTCTGCCCTCCGACTCCACGAGGCCTTCAAGTGTGCTGTGGCTAAGTCCTAGCGCTTTCGGCACGTCCAACGTCTCGGTCAAGGCGCGAAATGCTCGCTCTGCGGGATCTTCAAGTTCAGGCCTTCACCTTGTCCCAACCATTGCGATGGGCATTTTGGCAATGCCTGGTGATTCTGCTTTCCTCCTGATGAGCGGAGTGGCAGTCTAGGAAGCGCAATGACTCTGCATCCAAGCGAGACCTCTACGGGAGCGGACACTGCGTTGTCTGCGCCGCGACAAGATCCTCGGCTTCTGGTACTGCTTGCTCATCATGAGAAGCTACTTAAGCAACTCGGTCGCAAGCGACGAGAACTTACCCGCTTCAATGACGAGACGGAGAGTGCGCGGTCAGAGCTTGCCAGGTTCGTCGCCCCCATCGGCGAATTGGGATATAAGCTCGACGATGAGATTCACAGGCTCTTCGAGTCCATACTCAAGAAGTACAAGCGCTCCAAGCCGATACAAAGGGAGATTGAAGAATTCTACATTGAACTACAGTGCTTTGAGCTGATAAGCCAACGCACCATCAGCCTGAACCAGGACTTTGGGCGAGACGGTGATATCCACTTTCGTGACGACAGCGAAGATGGGCCAACGCGGCCATTCTCACAGTCGAAACACTCAGACGCTCCCTCAGAAGAGTTCTCGCCGGAGAACCACCGAGGTAGAGCGGAAGATAGGCGAAATCTTCGCTCTCTATTCATCAAGGTCGCCGCTGTTCTCCATCCCGATAAGGTTCAAGATGATGCCGAGAAGATTCGCAGAACGGAGCTAATGCAGGATCTCAATCGCGCGTATCGCGATGGAGATATAGCGAGAATTCTCGAAATCGAAGCAAGTCTGACCGTCGCTTCCGGTGAGCCGAGCGCCAGCACTAAGGCCGATGAGATCGACCGTCGCTGCCGGGTTTTGGAGTCCCAAAACACGCTGCTCAGCGAGCAATATGAGGAACTGCTGGCCGATCTCCGGGTCGTGCGAAGCAGCATGTTAGGGGAGGCTGTTATTGAGCTTCGTCGAAATCGCCGCTTCGGCATGGAAAACCCCTATCAAACGATAATTGATCCCATGGAAGAGTCTATCGACTCTCTAAGGGAGATGCGCGACCACGCTTCGGCTTTCCTTGCAGGTGAAATGGAGCTCGAAGAATTCCTCCGTGGCCCCGAGGATGATGACGAATTCGACGATGAGTGCGAGTGTGTCGAGTGCGTGGCGATGCGCGAGAATGCTCTGAACGAGTTGTTGGGGCTGGTGATGGGCATGGCAGGTGCGCCAACCCCAAATACGCGCAGAGCTTCCGCTGCCAAGTCCAAGAAGAAAACTCGCAAGAGAGCCAAGGCCGCGCGCAAGAAGAATCGAAGAAAATAGCGGTTAGGGGCCGGAGCGTTGGTGTTGCCTTAGAGGAGCACGGGTTTTGTCGGGAGCGCCCTCGCAGAGCACTCCCTCTCGCTGAGCATTCTTGCTGAGCATTTAGGGTTCTACGTGTCCCTGCCGAAATCATGCAATGAGCATGATGGGCAAAGTGTCACTGGCAACACTCATATTCCTTTCCGCCTCACCGCGCGTGGCGCAAGCGGAAAGCTAGGCGGAGATTGGCGCGAGCCAACACGATCAGGGATCAACGCAGATGTTCGTGGACATCCTCGCCGGTGGTGAGGAGATTCGCTGGGCAGCGGGAGATATTGTCAAACGTTGTGGAATGGGAATCGAGCCTAGGCGGCGTCTTCCTTCGATGTCTCCATTAAGACGTCAGTGTTCTTCTGTCAAATTCCGTCATCGAACCGACATCCATTGGGAAGCTCGGCCATCAATTCGTACCCCTTCAGTCGCCGCAGCGTTTGCTGGCCATTTCGATCAGCTTGAATGCCATCAGCAACGCCCTCTTTCTGCTGCCAGCTCCTTTGGTCACCCGCTGCCGAAGCCGGACAGTGGCGAACGTTGAATCGATCGGGTTGGATGTTCGCAAGTGCGTCCACTGTTGTGCGGGAAAGCCGTAAGGGGTCATGAGTGCCTCTTCGTCCTTCCGCAGGCAATTGACGGCCTTTGGGTATTTGGCATCGAATTCCTTTTCGAAATCGTTCATGGCTTCGATGCAAGCGGCTTTGGTGGGCGCATTCATGGCTTCTTGCAGCAGGCTCTAAGTACCGGTCCCCATAAATCGGTGATCAGTGAAAGAGTTGCCCAGACAGATCTGATTTGAGCGACTTGATTGTTAGCCGCCAGGCTCGATAGCCCCGTAGGGGCCCATCACGTTCACGCTGCGTGATCTCAAGAAGCGACCCGAGGATCCCAACGGGATCAATTTGCGGGAAAGTTGAGCCGGCCTCGTGAGTGTCGTAGTGGTGGTCGCC
>JAAEPE010000471.1 GCA_024222395.1 Myxococcales bacterium | reverse complement strand
TGAGCTACTCCAGGACGCCATCGATGCCGACGTGACTATCGACTGACCGGCTGGGTGATCGCGGTCGCATGGAGCTTGCGATCATCCTGCTTGTTCGAGATCAAAGAGCGTGAGCGCTTCGGGATCAAGTGACGTGGCGGCTAACAGTACGCCAAGCTTCCAAGGACGTATCAAGGGCGGCAGCAGCGCGAGAGACCTGCATCGAGCTTAGCTCGGTGCCACACAGCTTCTCTGTGATCTACCATGTCACCGGAGCAAGGCTGAGGCTCCAGGGAATGCGCTGGACGGAGTGGGGAGCCCGCGATATGGCGCTAACTACGTGCCGATCTCTTTGACCTCTTTGACGGACGTTGGGAGGCCACAACCCGGACGCGGACGGCGGCATAGCCCCCCACTTTCAGGAACTGCACCCTTGACTCGGGGCCGAGTTGACACTGTGGTGGCCGAGGAATATCGTGCCAACAGATGGATTTGCGCACCCTTACCGTCCTCGATTCGCTGCAACCCCAGGTCACGGGGTTTCTGCAGACCATCTGCCAGGGCTTCATGCCTCTAGAGAACCAAGCGGCTCTCTTCTTGGAGATTTCCCCCGGCATCGCCATCAACCAGATTACCGACAAGGTACTCAAGGGCACGAGCTGTAAGCCTGGAATGCAGATTGTCGAACGGGCCTTTGGGCTCCTCGAAGTGCACGAGTTCGACCAGGGGCAGGTGCGCCACGCTGCCGAAGTCGCCGTAGGCGAAATGGGGGTGAAGATTGAAGAGCGCCTGGTCCCGAAGGTGATGTCTTCGCAGATCATCACCGGCATCGATGGCAAGCAGAGTCAGCTAATCAATCGGATGCGCCACGGAGACATGATCGTCGCCGGCGAAGCTCTCTACATCCTCGAAGTGCATCCCGCAGGCTATGCGGCTTTGGCGGCCAACGAGGCAGAGAAAGCAGCCGACATCAATCTCCTCGAATTCCGCTGCACAGGGGCGTTCGGTCGCCTCTGGCTCGGCGGAAGCGAGGCGGATATTCACGAAGCGGCCCGCGCAGCTGAGTCGGTGCTTAGCGAAATCACTGGTCGTCCAAACCCCTAGGAGTGGCGTATGAGCGAAGCTAAAACGATAGAACGTGCGCCTTTCGCCCCTGGCGGAGCCAACGAGATCGACAGTGCCATAGCCAAGCGTCTCTTGGCGTCTGCCTTGGATGCGGGGGGCGACTACGCCGACCTCTACTTTGAATACCGGTCCACGCAGGACTTCAGCCTAGAGGATCAAAAGATCAAGAACGTCGGGCAGGGCGTCACGATGGGGCTTGGAGTGAGAGTGACGAAGGGCGATGCCACAGGCTATGCCTACTGCGAAGAACTCAGCATGGAGCGCATGCTGGCGGCGGCCAAGACTGCGGGGCAGATTGCCAGCAGCGGCGGCTCGGAGCAGGCCTTCTCCTTGGACGAGATTACTCCGCCGCAGCGATACTCGATCCAGAACTCTTCTTTGAATCGCCCTCCGCATGACAAGCTCGCACTGCTCAAACGGGCCGACGTCGCAGCGCGTGCTGTGAGCGAGAAGGTCATCAAGGTAGACGCAAGTTTTGTCGAGCAAGTGCGTGAGGTCCTGGTGGTCTCATCCAACGGACGCATGGTTCGAGACAGACTCCCAATGATGCGCTTCGGCGTGAGTGTCGTAGTACAAGATGGCGAGAAGCGTCAAAGCGGTAGCTCTGGGGGCGGTGGCCGCAAGGGGCTTGAGTATTTCGACGGCGAAGGCGCGAACCCCGAGGCCCACGGACAGGAAGCGGTTCGCGTGGCTATGGCCATGCTGGACGCGCGCGAAGCTCCTGCGGGTGGCATGGAAGTCGTGCTCGCTGCTGGTGATTCGGGGATTCTCCTGCACGAGGCTGTTGGTCATGGATTGGAGGCCGACTTCAACCGCAAGGGCACCTCGAACTACAGTGGTCAGATTGGCAACATGGTGGCTTCGGAGCTCTGCACTGTCGTCGATGACGGCACCGTCGACGAGAGTCGTGGGGCAATTAATGTCGACGACGAGGGCAATGTCGGCCAGAACAACATGCTCATCGAGAAGGGCAAGTTGGTTGGCTACATGCACGACAATCTTTCGGCCAAGCACTATGGGGTCGACCCATCGGGCAATGGGCGGCGCCAGTCCTTTCGGTGCATGCCTTTGCCGCGCATGACCAATACGTCATTGCTCGGTGGCAATCACGATCCGGACGAGATTCTGCAGTCCGTCAAGCGCGGCGTCTATGCCGTCAAGTTCTCGGGTGGGCAGGTCAACATCTCGAACGGAGACTTTGTTTTCTCGCTGACCGAGAGCTATCTCATTGAAGACGGCAAGATCACGGCGCCCCTCAAAGGGGTCAATCTTATCGGCAATGGCCCCGAGGTCCTGCGCAATGTCGTGATGCTCGGCAGCGACTTCGAACGAAGCGATGGAATTTGGACGTGCGGCAAAGAAGGGCAGAGCGTGCCCGTCGGCGTCGGAACTCCCACAATCAAGATTTCCGAGATAACCGTTGGCGGCACGAGCGCTGGTTAGAGGACCCCATGAGTGACCCAGTAAACGAGTTAAATGAAATTGCGAGCAGGGTTGCGACCCTGGCCAAGTCCAAGGGAGCCGATGACGCCGAGGCGATAATTCGCGACGGCAGTGAGCTCACCACCAAGGTCCGCATGGGTGAGGCGGAGCTTGTTCAGGAGGCTGGCTCTCGGGCCGTAGGGCTTCGCGTCTTCTGCGATAGGCGCAGTGCCGTTACCTATTCCTCGGACCTAAGGCCAGAGGCTCTTGAAGCCTGGGTGGAGAACACCGTCGCACTCGCCAAACTCAGCGAGCCAGACGAGTTGAACACCTTGCCCGACGGTGGCTTTGCCACTGAGTTTCCAGACCTCGAGTTATACGATCCAAGCGTCGAAGGCGTGACGGCTGAGCAGGCGCTCAAACTCGCGCTTGCTGGCGAGAAGGCCGCCCTGGGTTATGACGAGCGCATCACGAATTCCCAAGGAGCAACCTGGTCTCGTGTTGTCGGTGGCATGGCCTTCGCCAATACGGCGGGCTTCGTCGCTGGCAGTCACGGGAGCTACGTCTCGTTCTCTGTGGAGCCTGTCTGCGATGAGCCCGACGGCAAGAAGCGCAATGGCTCGTGGTGGACTGCGAGTCGCTTCCTGGGTGCACTGGCATCTCCAGAGGAGGTGGGGCTGGAGGCTGCGCGTCGCACTGTACGCCAGCTTGGTTCCGCGAAGATCGATACCGGCGATAGGGTAATCATCTTTGAGCCAGAGGTGGCAAGGTCCCTCGTCTCCACGGTCTTCGGAGTGACGAACGGCAGCGCATTCCACTGCAAGTCTACCTATCTGCTAGAACGCGAAGGCACGGCCATCGCGTCTGACTTGGTGACGATCGAAGACGACCCGCACATTCTCCGGGCTCCCGGATCGAAGTCGTTCGACGGCGACGGCTTGCCCACTCGCAAGAATGTGCTCGTCGATCGCGGTCTGCTGAAGACAGTGATTTGCGATACCTACGCGGCGCGGAAGCTAGGGCGCGAGTCGACCCACTCCGCGGGTCGCGGCGTAGGCGGAAGTCCTTGTCCGACGAGCAGCAATCTCTACATGAAAGCTGGCACGGACACACCCGAAGAAATCTTAGCTGCCAGCGAAGGTGCACTCTACGTCACCAGCATGATGGGCTTCGGTTTCAATGCGATTACAGGTGATTTCTCGCGCGGCGCTGCAGGCTTCTTGGTGGAAGATGGCAAGCTAGGTAGGCCAGTCTCTGAGGTGACCATTTCGTCGAACTTCGACACCATGCTCAAGGGCATAGATATGCTCGGTGACGATCTCGAATTCCGAAGCTCGATCTCGGCGCCGACAGTTCGCATTGCCAGTATGACGGTGGCGGGCAGCTAGGGCGCGTAGTGCAAGACGGTGCCGCCGTCACTATCCCGTGCGAGAAGGAGCCCTTTGTGGCCGCTAAGGTGCACGCGTTGGAACTCTGGGCGGGTGCTGCGGGTGATCCTGAAGGACTCGTCGAGGCTCAGAGTGAAGGCGTGAGGCACGCCACTGCCTGCAATGCTCTCGAACCCTAGATTGGAGGGGCCCAGGTGACTGCCTGCTAACTGGATTGTACCGCTCTGGGCGAGCTGCGTGGGCATCTCCCTGCCAGTGCCGCCGATGCGTATCGCGTCTGTTGTCGTGCCTTCACGTGTTAGCCGCCAGGCTCGATAGCCCCGTAGGGGCCCATCACGTTCACGCTGCGTGATCTCAAGAAGCGACCCGAGGATCCCAACGGGATCAATTTGCGGGAAAGTTGAGCCGGCCTCGTGAGTGTCGTAGTGGTGGTCGCC
>JAAEPE010000470.1 GCA_024222395.1 Myxococcales bacterium | reverse complement strand
CGTCGAATCCGCCAACTACCATGTCACCGGAGCAAGGCTGAAGCTTTAGGGAATGCGCTGGACGGAGCGGGGAGCCCGCGATATGGCGCTACTGCGTGCCGATCTCTTTAACGGACGTTGGGATGCCACAACCCGGACGCAGACGGCGGCATAGCCCGGCATAGCCCCCGACTTTCAGGAACTGCACTCAGCCCGCAGGGGTGCAGATCTTGAAAGTGGGGGCTGAGGGCTTAGAGCACAGCGACTTCACACAGCGTGAACCGAAAAGGATCGTGGGACTGTAACTACGGGTGGAGAACTTTGGTTGCGAGGCTAGGATCTGGCGGGATCGAAACCTCAGATTCGCCAGCCAGCCAGCGTTAGAACGCACCGGAGACGTTCCCATCTCTTCCTCGATGCCTATTCTCGGCGCTTGTATGCCTCGTCGAAGTCGAGGCCCAGCTGATTTCGCGGGATGCCCCACCAGTGGCTGATTTCTACTCCCAGCCATACTCCCGCGTTGGGAAACGTATCGTCGCGGCCGTACTCGGCTGTGACAACGGGTGTTACTAGCCAGCCTCCGCTCTTGCTCTCGTCGCTGATGTAGAAATTGTGACCAGCACCCACCGTGTAGACGTCTCCGAATCGGCCTCGGGAAAAGTCTGGGTCTTCTGGATCTCCACCGCCGGCTGCGCCAAAGCCAAAGCCCGCGTGTATGAAGCTCTTCTTCGTTACATAGCCCTGGGCGTGTACGGTTATGCGTCCAAAGCTCCATGGGTCTTCTCCGTACACAGAAGCGTAGGCCAAGGCCAGGCCCAAATCTAAGCGGTCAGTAATGCGCTCGCCGATGCGCAGAGAAAGGCCTTGGCCGAGTGCTGGACCACGGCGACCGCGATCGCGATCATTGACGGTGGCCAATGCTCCATGAAGCCCAAGTGCGATGAAGTGCCCTTGGTGCGGTGATGGTTTGTCGAGTAGCGCGTCCTTTGACTGAGGGGCGTCCTCCTCTGCAGGCGGCTCTTCGGGGAGAGCCGCGGCGGCTGGCTCGTGTTCAGGCTTGATCGCTGGCTCCGGTATTGGCATCGCGACGGGCTCGGGTATTGGTGCAACGACGGGCTCGGGTATTGGTGCAACGACAGGCTCCGGTATTGGTGCGACCACGGGCTCCGGTATTGGCGCGACGACGGGTTCCGGCTCGGGCACTGCAGGGGGCTGACCCTGAGCGTGCACAACGATCGGCGCGAGTACCAACAGAGAAGAGCGAACAAGTACTAGAGAGATACGTCGCATTAGAATTCCCCCCGTAGACCAAGGACCGGCACGATTGGCAGCCCACTGGTTACCTCGGTTTCAGAGAAGTCGAAGTTGTAACTAATGCCTTCCGGGTTGGTCCGGTTGGCAACGTTTTGGATATCGAGATAGGCGTTGAGCATCCAGGTGTCGTAGACCCACTTCTTGTCGATTCGGAAATCGATTTGGTTGAAGGCGTTTACGCGATCCGAGTTGGTTTCTCCTCGAATGCCGAGGTAGCGGTCGTCATCCGAGCTGTACACCGAGCCGACATACGGAGTGTAGAGGTTGCCGGATACAAGACGGAAGCGGCTACTCACCTCCCAGTTGCGTGGCAGCTTGTAGCTGCCAATGACGGTCAAGATGTGTGTCTGATCGTAGTCGAATAGACGATATTCAGTTTCTCCATCATCTCTTCGCTCAGCCTTACTGAGTGTGTAGGCGACCCAACCGAAGAGGCCTTTGGCGAGTTCGTGGCGCGCGGACACCTCGAGACCGATGACGCGGCCCGCACCGCCGTTGTTGACTCGCAGCTCTCGGCTCCCGCCATCGACCTCTGCGACTGCATCCGTTGGGACAACGAGGTCGTGCAGGGTCTTGTAGAAACCAGTGACTTCGAGCTTGATGTGGTCTCTCGGACGCCACTCAGCCCCGAAGGAATAGTGCATGGCCTTTTCAAGTTCGAGATCCGGGTTGCCAAGCTCGGGGTCGGATTCATCAAACAGTGCTTCCTGCACGAAGACACCCGCGCCGCCCTTGATAGACCACTTAGGCGCAAGCTCTAGACGCGCGGTAATTCTCGGCGAGAAGGCAAAATTCTTGGTCCTCGAGAAGTGATCGAGACGAAGCCCCGGGATTAGTAGTAGCGATTCGATGGGCTTGTACTCTGCCTGAACGAAGCCTGCGGTCGAGTGCATGTTGCCCTTGGCCTCGGCGAAGATGAAGTCGTCTTGCTCGAGAATCGGCGGCCCGTCATCGTCACTGTCGTCATCATCCTCCCCTGGTAGGGTCCCAGGGACACGCAACGAGTAGTCTACGTTCGTGAGAAGGTAGTCGACGCCACCCCGGAGTGTGAGCTTGTCGGAGAGTGTGTACTTAGCAGTTTCACGGAGTTGCGCCTGCAGGCTTTTGTATCGAATGAAGAGCTCCTCGCCAACGTTGAAATTGACTCGATCTTGCCCCACTGACAGTTTGAGTTCGCTGGAGAACTTCTTGTCCGGAACGTAGTGGTGGGACGCGATAGCGCGCGCAAAGTCGGTAGTGAAGCCGACATCAGTGATGGGGATGCTGTTGGGATCGTCCCCGACTGGCTCATCGAAGAGCACCTTGAACTTATCATCCGAGTAGAAGAAGAACGTTTCCAATCGGTGAGCTGGATCTGGTCGATAGCTTCCGAGAATCTGAGCGTCGTAGTAGCGAGGAAGCACAAAGGTCGTTCCGTCATTGGGCAAGAGGGGGCCGAGTATCACATCAATGTAGCTTCGGCGCCCGGCGATAGCTACCGCTGTCTTCTCGTTGATAGGAACCTCGAGATAGAGGCTGGTATCGAGGATGCTGACGTCTGCATAGCCACCTACTTTCTTGGGTGCGAGGTTCTTGAGGTCGACGTCGATGATACCGCCCGTGGCTCTGCCATATTCGACCGAGAAGTTCCCGGGATAGAAATCGATTCGCTCCACCATGCCGACCGGCAAGACGCTGCGCAGTCCGCCGAAGTGATAGATGATTGGTACGTCGATGCCCGCGATATATACTCGCGTATCCTCCGGAGCCGAGCCGCGCACAACGACCTCTGCCCCTTGAGTTCGAGCAACACCAGGAAAGTTCTGAACCACCGCAAGCACGTCGCCGAAGGTGCCGGGGATGCGCTCTGCCTGTTTGGCGCTGATGCTAACTTGGCTAACTTCGCGGGCAACCTCGGCAGTCTCTACCAGCACGTCATAGCTATTGTAGGAGCGCTTCTCGATGCGGTAGCTGGCTTTTGTTCTCGAATCCTTATCAACCTCCTCCTCCACTCGGACTGGGTAGTAGCCCTCTGGATCCGCGAGGATTCGCCACAGCCCCACACCCAAGCCTTCGAAGAGAAACGCGCCATCCTTGTCCGTTTCCGTCTCATAGCCCTCGGCATCGTCGCCTTCACCTCGGAAGATCGTAACGCGCACGCCGATAATCGGAAGCCGCGTGCCTCGCTCCGTTAGCTGGCCTGAGAGCTGCCCCGTGGGTGGCGGAGGCTGCGGTGGCGGTGCTTTCTCTACACCGGGTACCACCACCGCTGGCTCTTCTTTCACATCTGGCACGAAGCGAAATCGGTAGCTAATGGAGACCGGAATGGCTTGTTCGCCGAGCTTGGCCGGTTCAAAGACAAGTTGCCTAGCGGCGATGATGGCCGCCTCGTCGAAACCGTATCCTGTGGCCTCGGCACTTTGCAGCACCGTCGCGTTTTCGACTTGGCCTGCAGCATCGATGTCGACATTGAGAACGACTTCGGCGGCGATGCCCTCATCTTGTGCGGCTTGCGGATAGACCGGCTGCACATCGTTGATGAGCACGGGAGGGGTGAGCTTCTCATCCGCCAAGGGAGCCTCGCCTTCTGCTGCGGGCGTCTCCTCCTGAGCGTGGGCGATCTGTCCTCCGAGCAGGAGGGATGTCGCACAAAGTGATGCAAGAGTTAGTCGCAGTGACATTTGCGTTCGAAGAGACACTAGGGAGCCTCCACGACGTCGAAGCGATACTCAGCCCAGCTCGTGCCATCTCGCTCGTCTCTCAAGACAAGGAAGAGTCGCGCTTCGGTGTCTTCCAACTCATATGGCATGTCCCAAGAGTTTTCTATGAGATTTTCAATGGTGCCCTCGTCGAAGTACGAGGTACGTTGTGAGCCTTTGCGATGCGTCGAGCCAGTTGTGACGAACCAGCTTAGGAAGAGTGCCTCTCCTCTTGGTTCTGGCGGTGGCAGGCCTTCTTTCTCTGGTGGCAAGAAGGTCTCGCTCTGTTCGATACCCACATCTGCAACTACGTCATAGATGCGTTCGGCAACGAATGGATCGTCTGGGCCTAACTCATCGTTGTCACGGAGAGTTCGAGTGAACTCGGTGCCGACGACCGGGTTCTGATTGCGCTCATCCCCGGCCAAGAGCACCGGGATATCCCTGATAGCGACGATGGTATCGGAGCCGGCGGTCACTTCTAGTTGAATGCTGAGACCAAGCCCCGAGAGACAAGTGAAGAGAGCAATTTGCGAATCGGGCTCGCCCTCTGTGAGGATCTGACACAGAGCAAAAGCCTGCTCTGGTTCGAAGACCATCTCAAACGATGCCGTCTCGCCGGTGCCCAAGTCATAGCCTGGCATATCCACGCCCGTGTCTAGGCTTTGCCAGGCCGTTTGCAGATCGGCCTCGTCGATGTTGCACGCGAAGCCGTCATCGGCTCCGCCGCGCGATAGGCACCATGACCACTGATAGCTCACGGGGCGCTCGTCTTCGTCATAGACCAGCGCACTGATCTCTGCGGTATCGCCGAGAACGACATCAGCCGGCGTTGATCCGATCGCAAGGACACGAAGACCTTCGATCTGATTGGCGCGGGTTGAATCGTCTCGGATGGTGCAAGCAGCGCTCGCGCCTACCAGGGCTAAGCAGAGTACTCCGGATACAAATTGATGACTCGGCATCTTAGTTCTCCTCAATTCTAAATCGATAGCTATACGAGAGTGTGTATGCGACGGCTTTGCCATCGCGAGTCGCGGGTTTGAATTGTTCCGCTAGCGCGGCCTTCTTGGCAGCGTAATCAAATGCACTGTGTCCAGAGCCCTTGAGCACGGTCACCTTTGTGACCTTGCCTTTGGCGTCGAGGCTAACGCGAACCTGTACGTCACCTTCTTGGCCCCTGGCTTCGAGGGTGGCTGGGTACGGCGGTTTGCTTGGCTTGCTGCGCTTGGGCTTTACGAAGACAGCATCGCGAGTTGGGATATTGCTCGCGACACGCTGCTCACGTGTGGCGGCGCCTTTGCCTCCGCCTTTGCCCTTGCCCGTCGGGGCGGTCGCCGCTTCTCCGACCGGGTCTTGCCTCGCAACGTTTGGATCGGCCGCGGTCCGCGCCGTTTCTCCCATGCGACTAGTTCCAGTACTGATAGCTGGGCCCTTGCCGCCTGTAGTTGTGGTTTCATAATTGGTGCCGATGTGAACCCGTTTGGGTGGCGGCGGCGCAACCGGATCTACCGGCGGCGGTGTTGGATCGACCTTCTTGATGATCTTGCGCTTCTTAGGCTCAGGGGCCTTAGGAGGCGCAATCGGGTCCTTTGGTACGAAGTCAGGCTGCACCGGTCCTTCGATTGTCTCTTCTTTCTCAATAACCGGCGGCGGTGGCGGTGGTGGCTCCGACTCAATTACCGTAACTACGACTCGCTCCGGCGCTTTGAATTGAGCTTGCTCACCCATGAGATCGTTCACTGCGGCGAAGAGCAGGATGATGAAGCCGTGAACGGCGACGGCGGTAATGACCAACTTGAGAGTGTCGATCGTCGAGTCGATCGGCGAGGTCGGATGGTAGAGCGGGTCGCGCAGCAGTGAGGGAGTGTCGATTGGATGGAGCACCTGCTCGTGAATGCGTTTGCGCACGGCACAGCGCTTGCGGCTCTTGGCAAGTGCGTAGCTTGAGTGCTCGGGCTCAGAGCCCTTGAGTGCGGTACTGCTGCCCACGACCTAGATCTCTCGTTCGATGTTTAGGGCAAAGCTCTTCACGCCATTGCTCTTCACCACATCGATGATCCTGATGACTCGGCCGTAATCGATAGTCTTGTCGGCGGATATAACGGCTTGCAGATCCTTGTCTTTCCAAGAAGCTCGAGCCACGTGAGCACCGAGGTCCGCGTGAGTGGTTATCGTGCCATTTAGGAAGACCTCGCCTTCTGCTGTCAGTACGACGTTGACAGTGCTGGCTACCGCAGAACCTGCGCTAGCTGCGCTCGGCAGATCGACGCGAATGCTCGCCTTGGAGATCGCCGATGAGGTGATCATGAAGATGATTAGCAGCACCAAGACGATATCGACGAAGGGCACGATATTGATCGAGGCCATAACCTCGTCATCGTCCGAAAATACACTGGAGGCCATGGCTAAGCCGCCTTTTCTTCGCCAACGTCTACCGACTTAAGGGAAGACAAGAGCGTTGCTGTCATGAGATTTCCGTCGTCGGTAATATTCTTAACCCGGCCCTTGAGCATGTTGTAGGCGACCACTGCAGGGATGGCGACCAGTAGGCCAACGGCGGTTGCGATAAGAGACTCGGCAATACCGCCCATGACGGCACCGCTAGCCTCCGACATGTTCGCGCTCAAGTCTTTGAACGCGCGAATGATGCCGAGCACGGTGCCGAATAGGCCAATGAAGGGAGCATTACTGGCGACAGTCGCCAGAAAACTGAGGCGTTTCTCGTAACGTGCCTTCTCTTTGCGGGCCGCCGCTCCCAGTAGGTCCTCAACCGCTTCCGGGCCTCTGGCGTAGTCACGCAGACCAAAGAGCACGGTATTGGTTTCTAGACTGTCGAACTTCTCTAAGAACTTTGCGGCGCCTTCGAGATCACCCTTGTTGAGTAGCTGGGATAGCCTCTTGCGAACCGCGTCCACATCGACTTGGTGTTTTCGATAGAACATGTAGCGTTCGGCCATTACCGCCACCGAGGCGATAGAGAGAGCTATTAGAACCCAGAGGACCCACTCGGCCTCAAAGATCGGCAGCTCCATGAGGGTCGGTACTAAACCTTCGGCGTTGTCATGCATTACCCGGCTAGAATGCCGCGAAAATTGCCGACGGTCTGTAGCTGTTACGTTCGCTTACAATTGCGATCGGGGCTATGTGACGGATCTAACGTGGTTTTCGTGGATCGGAGTGAGCAACCGGGCGCCGCGCCTAGAATTCGGCACCGAGGTCGAGAGTGAGCCTCTGCATGGACTCGGAGTCGAAAGACTCGCCTAGTTGGCCTTCTCTGCGGTGTTCGCCGAAGCGGGCCTCCGCGTAGTAATTCTCGTAGACCTTTGCTCGGACCCAGCCTTCCAAATCGATAGGGAGGCCAGATTCGAACAGGATATGGAACGATTGGAAGTCTTGGGTACCAAGGCGCAAATCAGAAACACAGGTTTGTTCTACCTAGCCTCTATGGCGGTGCCTTTGTGGATGGTGTCAGAGGTTCTCGGTCTGTTTTCCGTTTACATATCTATACGTCATTTTGATGTCGCCGTTCTTCAGGTAGCTATGAGCAACGCCATGTAGAACGCCGTGTCTGTATCTGCCACGCTGCTCAAGCCATCCATCCATGTGCCACGAGCTCGAAACTCCGTGAGGCTTTCCTCTTAGCATTTGCACTTTCCATTTCAACTGCCCATTGGGATGGTATTTGTAGTGGGCTCCATGCAGCTTCCCGTTGCGATACATGCTCTCTTCCTTCTTTGTGCCACACGAATGCCAGGACCTGTAGCGGCCATGGAGCATGCCTTGAAGGTATTTTTCTTCTTTTACGACGCAGCCTTCTTCGTCGTTTTGAATCCACGTACCGTGCTGCTTTCCTTTTCGATATTCACCCCCCGAAAATCGAACGCGGTTCTGATACAAGAAGGTCCACAACCCAACCTTCAGGCCATCTTGGTAGGAACCTTGGACGCTCATGTAGTGCTTGTCCTTTTCCCACTCAGTCCACGGGCCGTGTAGTTTTCCGTTGCGATACGCTCCTTCTTTGGTTCTCCAACCACGGTGCCACTCCACGTAAGGTCCATGCTTGCTTCCGTTTGAACGTTGGCACCACATCATACTACCTTCAGGTGGCAAGCTTCCCGTGAGTTTTGTATTGGAGGGACAAGTGTTGTCATCGCGCCACCAACCACTGTCCTTGGTGTCTCTGGCCACTGCCACGGGTTTGCCCGTGATGCCATACTCGACGATATGAACAAGCTTTTGGTTTTTGAAAGTTTCGACGCGAAACAGCTTTCCCTTGCGGTGCCGCGCCTTCGACACAAGCTTGCCGAGCCTGTACTCATTGATTTCGTGGACTCGCCCTAGCTCGTCCCAGGATGTCTCGTTGCCATCTACTCGTTGATTATCCACGATCATCCAGCTCGCCGAGAGTTGGCCATTGGGGTGCCATTCTTTGAACTGCCTGCCAGCCTTTAATGGGCTCGACTCGCTCTGCATGATGCCATTCTCATACCAGTTAGCCCATGCGCCCTCTGATGAACCCAAACGCATGTGCCCCTCCGCTTGTTTTGTGCCGTTTTCATGCCAAGACGTGTGCTTGCCGTCCTTCACACCTTGGCGGTAGACGACCTCAAGCTCCTTGCTGCCGTTCTCGTAGAAATAGATCCACTTACCATCAGGCTCACGATCGAGGTGGGAGCCCTGTTCCCGTTTTTGCGCGTTTTGATACCTGTAGGCAGTGATAAAGAAGTGATCCGAAACAGCATTCAAAAGTGATCCACCCAGGCATCACAATTCCTGGCTAGCATCGAGTTGCAAAACGAGATTCTGGCCAGGAGGAAATGGATGCTCAAGATGGATCAAGTGCATGT
>JAAEPE010000469.1 GCA_024222395.1 Myxococcales bacterium | reverse complement strand
TCCTCCTTGAATGTTAGCTGGAGCCGCTCCAGCGCGGCCCGAATATCGGGGTCCTCGACCCCTGCAAACCCTGTAACCCTTTCGGGTGCCCGCCCCTCGGTGTCTTCAGTGTAGGACGGCTCCAAGGTGACTTCACCGCGTAGCAGAATGTTCATGACTCGCTCTCTCCTCTTTCGTGCTTTCGTCTTGGAGGGGTCCAGTAAGGTCTCCTTGGGCTTCCGGCCCACCGGGCGAGCGAACCCTTCACCGCGCTCGACAAGCGCTCCAGTCTTCCCGGAAGACCTGCGCGGTGGCAGGAACCCGATCCCAGAGCGAATCCTCCGAAGCCCCTTCGGAGCGTTCAGCGGCACTTGAGTCATCTTCACGACTTCGCCCGCAACGGCGCCGAAGTTTTCATCGTGGTTCTTGGCGGTCTTCACGATGTAGCCCGCGAGCGCCCGCTTCGATCGGGCTACCTCCATCGTGCTCTGCAATCCGAAGTCCGCTCCCATGGTCGCCTCCTGGAGCTCGCCGGTGACCAGCGTCGCCTCGCGCGCCGTTAGTCCTGCGGCCAAACGTTCCGCGCTCGCCTCGCTCACGAGGCCGGCCAGCCCCTTCGAGACGATCACGATGTTCAAGTGTGGCCACCCCGACTTGTGGGACTCGACGGTGGAGACCCATCGGGAGCCCACGGGATCTAGCCCCTTCCGAAGTAGAAGCCGGTTCACCCGCTTCATCCAGATCCCTTGCATTCTGCCCAGCTCCCGATACGCCTCCTCAGGAGATTCCCACTCACGGTCTCCATATCGGCTGTTACGGTCGATGGTCAGCACGGCGAAGGTCACATCGTCGTGCCTGTAAGGCTCCAGAGCCTCCTCGATCCGGGCAAAGTCCACACTCGCCCGGTAGGGCTGGCAGCCTGCGCAACGCCATGACTGGCACCTGCAAACCATGCGACGCGCGCCCAGCGGGTTAGCAGGATCCCAAGTCCAAAGCGTTAAGGGATTAAGAGGAGACGTGTACTGCGACCCAGGGCAGCGGGCGACATAGCCCGGCACCGGGTTGGCGGAAGTCTCCTCGTGGGGTTTGAACCTCGACGGTTCAACCCCCACGCGGCGACTTGTTCTTGTAGTGACGAGGCGAAAGGGTTTGGGAACGCTCGGGGTGGCCGAGCACTCCAGCCCCGTAAAGGGTGCGTCGCGCTGCGCGCTAGCCCCGCCTCCGGCGGCTCCGCCCTTGACGGGTCTCTCGCACCCGCCCTGGCAGCCGCTACGACCTTCCAAGGGAAGGTCTTTCGGTTCACGAAGAAATTCGGGTAAATTCAGATCTGAGGCCAGCAACGGTCTTCTCCAAAGCCGCTCAGGTGTGTTCTTTGCCGGAACCCTGGGCGGTTTTTTTTCGCGTTTGGTTGTCCTTTTACCGAAAGGACGATATGATCTTGGACCATGGTCTCAGACAGAAGCGCCAAATGTCAAGACAATTCGGTCGCCGAAATCATCGAGCTTCGAGCGTGGGCGGAGCAAAAATGGAGATCCGAGAACCCCGATCACGGCGACGAGGATCCACCCAGATCCGAATTGGCTCGACTCGTCGAAATGGGCGAGAAGCAATTCGCCGTCACTCTCGACGTGAAAAAACGACTCGACGAATTGGAGCGATCCGACTCCTCGATCGTCCTGTCGCCCGGATTTTGGGAAGTCGGGAAGGCCGCAAATAATCCTACTGCCCAAACGACTCCGAAAAATGAACTACCCGTCTGGGTGAAACTCGGACTCCTCGTCGGTGCCACCTACATCGGCTGGAGAATTCTCGAACACATCCTTAATGGTGGAACGCGCGATGAGGAGGAGATCGAGCGCCAGATCTTGCTTGATGAAGGATGGGTGGAGACCTCGCCCGGTCTCCTCGTGAAGCCCGCCAAGAAAAAGCGGAGAAAACGAAGCCAAATTGCGCGGGCTCCAAAAAGCCAACTTCCGACCCGCGAAATTCACCACCATCACCACACTGAGACTCACCACACTGAGACTCGGATCATTGAGACTAGGGTGGAGGCGGCCCCGATCGCCCCGAACCCCGAGCACCACCAGGCCGTCGAGCCCTTGAACCATGGCGAGCTCGCCAAAGAGCTATTCGGAATGATGCTGAAACAGCCCCAAAAGTTCAAAGGCGAGAAGGGAGCGCCCGGAAAAAATGGAGCCCGTGGGGCATCCGGGAGTGACGGCCTCCCTGGAGATCGTGGGCCGCAAGGTCTAACCGGGCGAGCTGGGAAAACCGGGCGAACGGGGCGAGCTGGGCCACGAGGCCCACGAGGCCATTCTGGCTCCGATGGTGGATTTGGAATGGGAACCACCGGAAGTAGGAGCCGTCTGAGGTACTGATGGCAGCCAAAAGCAAACGCGAGGATCGACCGGGGATCGTGGACCAAGATGCTGTCTACGATCGCCTCGAGCGGCTCGAGGAGGCCATAAACGCCCTGTATGATGTTAGCTTTGCAAACGAGACTCGTGAAGCTTTGGAGGCTCGCAAGTATGAGGCGAACAAGCGAAGCCTGGCAGCCCTGAAGAAACGCAAGGCGAGGCAGGCCGAACGCGAGGCAAGGCATCAGGCCGCGCTCGCCAAAATTGCAGAGTACGAACGCCAACGAAAGGAAAAGGGAAAATGAGCGACGATCCGCTATTCGAAGATCTCGACGAGGAGCTGGAGGGGCTTCCAGAGGATCACATCATGGTCAGACTCACCATGATGGAGAAAGCGGTTCACCGTCTCCTCCAGTCTGCAATGGAGAATGACGAGGCCCGCGAGGCCCTGGAGAAGCGTCTCTCCAAACGCATGAAATTGCGGGTGCTCGGTACCCCGGAAGGGGCTCGAAGGGGAAGAGTAGGCCGCGCGGCTCGATTGAGCGGCTTCACCTATCGCGACTGGATAAGTCTCTACGGCATGCGAGAGACCATCATCAAGGATCAACAGCCCTTGATTCCCGAGAAGAAGAAAATCGGGAGACCCCGGATCTACCCGGTGGGCATGCCAGAAGCCGAAATCAAGAAGATACAGCGACGAAAGCGCAAAGAACGAGAGGAGCGCGAGGCGGCCGAAAGGAAAGAGGATCGGCGCCAAACGTCGCTTCTCTGACCCGCTCTCGCTCGATTTGTTTTCCGATCTCGGGGGGTCGCCCAACAAATCAAGCGAGAGGGCTAGCTATCCTGTCCGCTCCAGCCGGGTCCACTCCCTATAGACCTCGCTACTCGCATTCTTGATCACGGGTTCGACCGCCTTCAGGGCCTCGATCGCTGCCAGGATAGGTTCCGATTTTCCCAGCTTTTCGAGCCCGGCCAAAAGGCTGTGAAGGTCATCCCCCAAATCGTTCGATTTGAAGGCCATGGATTTCACCGCTCTGATTTCGTCGTTTTCAAACATCGCTGTCTTCCTCCTTGAATGTTAGCTGGAGCCGCTCCAGCGCGGCCCGAATATCGGGGTCCTCGACCCCTGCAAACCCTGTAACCCTTTCGGGTGCCCGCCCCTCGGTGTCTTCAGTGTAGGACGGCTCCAAGGTGACTTCACCGCGT
>JAAEPE010000468.1 GCA_024222395.1 Myxococcales bacterium | reverse complement strand
GTGGATTGCCCGACTGGCGAGAGACAGCAGCAGTGATCAACAGCGACGTGGTGTTGTCGATGAAGATCCTTGGCGCAGTGAACGTTCGCGCCGAGGAATTCGGTTCTCGTATCTGTTTCATCGACTCGGCCGTCTCCGATCAACTTTGGAGGCATGGTCAAGCTTGCCTTCATTCACCGCTATTTCAGGATCCTAGGCCTTTGAAGGGAAACCGGACGGAGCCTAGAACGAGAGCTTGCCAAAATCCCTGGTGATATCAGTCAGGTATTCGCGGAGATCGTTGCCTCTGAGCGGCCAACCACCGGCCAGAGGGAGGTAGATGAAGATGTGGCCGAGAGAGAGGAGTAGGTCGCGAGATGAGATGTCGTTGGGTAGGCGGCGACTGCATCGCAAGAGCTATGGGCCGGTGCACGGACGGGAGTGGCAGATTTGCCCTACATGCCGACAGCACGGTCGATAGCCCTAGGGCTACGGCTTGCTGGCAGAAGCAGCAACTCCTTGATACCGGAACACCAAACGACGCCCGAAGACTTCCATGAAATCCAGCTGACGAGTTTCGATAGCTTCTGCCGGTACCTCGACATTGCCCGTGGAGAAAATAACAAGGACGATCTCATCGGCGCTTGTTTCGATTGCCAGCCCAACCACCTGCTGCCCTGGGCTGGAGTCCAGTGTATCGGCCAGCCGCAGCAGGGCACTCATCTTGAGTACATGCCCCTGCTGTTTGGCATCGAGGTTTGCAAACACCTTGTGCTTGCGTCTTCCAGGCAGGCTCTTCCGGTGCCCGCGAGCCGTAGCGGCAACCAGTTCACGCTGAGGACTCTCCAGCCCGGGAATTCGACCATGCAGAATCAGGTACTCGCTGTGCTTGTGGTGGCTCCTTCTATGCACCACTTCACCGACGTCGTGTAGGAGTGCAGCAAGCTGAAGAACGGTCGCACACGGCTGTGGCAGCTTGTGTACATCGGTCAACTCTTCGAAGAGCTGGTTTGAGATGACACGCACTTGCTCGCCGTGATTGACGTTGTGCCCGAGGCGGGCCGCGAAGGAACGTGCGGAAGCAATGCTAGGCGCTCCAGTCGCACTTCGCAACTTGCCCACTTGCGCCTCCGCCAGATCTAGAACGACGCCGTCACGAATCCCCACCCCCGGGGCCGTGAACCCCTCAAGCCCAAGTTCCTTGCCAACAACGGAGAGCACAATCGAGGCGACGCCCATGACCTCAGCCCGGTCTTTCCGAACCTTGTATGCGGCCATGCGCTGTTTGACATCTAGTTCGGCGATTTCCGTAGCAGCTTTGCGCAGGTCATCTAGAGAAATGTATCCCATGCCACTGCGCTCCTGCTGGCCGAAGAGTTTGACCAAACACTCGGCGTTTCCGCCACAGCACGAGGCGCGCCGTATGCCCTCGGCACGCAGCTCTTCTACGAAGCCGCTTCGCAAAGTAGATTTCAGAAAGCGCTGCACCATCTTGCGCTCGTCATCACTGATGATGCCCTTGAGACCAAAGGTCTCAAGGAGGCGCACGGTCCCGATGCGTGTACTCCCGCTGAGCCACGCCCCGTTGGAGCGGCGCATAACTTCCAAGGATCCCCCACCAAGATCGAAGATCGCATCTGGATGCTTGCGAGTACCGAACTGGGCGAGCACGGCCTTGCGGACTAGGCGCCCTTCCTCAGCTCCATCAATTACCTCGAGATCGATGTTCGCGTCTTGAAAGATGCGATCGATCAAACGCTCTCGGTTCGTGGCGCAGCGGACCGCACTCGTCGCAACCGCCCTGTAGACCGATACCTCATGCTCGTCAAAGAGTGCACGAAATCTGACGAAGGCCTGCACGGCGCGATCGATCATATCGTCGGCTAGGGCCCCGGTGGCGAACGTGCCTTGCCCCAGTCTAACCGAAACTCGTTCCGCAGCCAAGCATGTCCGCTTTTCGGTACTTGCCTCGACAATGAGAATTCGAATGGCGTTGGACCCGGCATCAATTGCTGCCAGTTTGATGGGCTCGGACATCGAGACCTCCAATCATACGACCGACACCGTGTCGCTGTAAAATGGAGCGCAGGTGCTGCGTGCCAATTCGAGAGTTTGGTCTGCGTTGCGCATTTCGCATTGCCGGCAACAAAGATCACGCATTCAGCTTCCACGACTTGCGCTCAACGATCAAATGGTAGGATTGAGGTGATGGGGCGCGAAGACAATTCGAAGGACGAGAACAGAGACAAGGGCGATCGAAAGAAGAAGGGCCGATCGTCTCGCAAGCCAGACGCGTCGTCTTTGGCACTACTGAGCCACGAAGAGCTCGGCAAGGTCGCAACCCGTCAGGGCCTCATACAGCTCTTGCAGAGCAAGAAGCACTCAAACTCCGAGGTCCAACGAGTTCTGCGATTCGTTGACTATGAGCGCGAACTCAGGAAGCTACAGATCGAAATGGTGAAGCTGCAGCGCAGCGTGCAAGAACAAGGTCGCCGCGTCGCAATCATCTTCGAAGGGAGAGATGCGGCTGGCAAGGGCGGCTGCATTCGCAGATTCATCGAGCACCTTAATCCACGAACTGCCCGCGTCGTTGCTCTGAACAAGCCCTCGGATGTTGAAGGAGGCCAGTGGTATTTCCAGCGCTACATCGCCGCACTTCCCAATGAGGGTGAAATCTGCTTCTTCGATCGAAGTTGGTACAACCGGGCCGTTGTGGAGCCCGTCATGGACTTCTGCAACAAGGACCAATACAAGCGATTCATGAGACAAGTGCCCGAGTTCGAGCACATGCTCTACGAAGACGGCATCGAACTCATCAAGTTCTGGTTCTCGATTTCGAGACGAGAGCAGAAGAAGCGCTTTCGGGATCGCAAAGAGAACCCACTCAAACAGTGGAAGATAAGCCCAGTGGATGAGCAAGCCCAAGAACGCTGGGACATCTACACACACTACAAGGAGCGCATGTTTGCGAAGACCCACACCACCTTTAGCCCGTGGATGATCGTGAAGGCGAACTCCAAGAAACGGGCGCGCCTCGAGGGCATGCGCTACGTGCTCAATCAATTGCCTTATAAGGGAGACGATGACCCGGTCATCTCGACGTCGCCAGATCCGTCTGTGGTGCGCCGCTTCCATCGCTCGGTTAACCAGATCGACATGTAGCGGCTAAGGTGTGCACGAAGCGAAGAGAGCTGACTGCCCCCGACGCTGGGTCGTCGGACGGCGCGCCTTGCGACGGCGCGAAACAAGTGCCCCGATCTTGACAGTTCTGGACGGCGCCTCGCGAGCAAAGAGCTCGGCAATGGTCACGGGCAAGGAAGCGAAGTCCAGATTCAGGCATACTTGTCCCATGCTGTTCTCGCTCGCTCTCAAAGCTCTCTGGGGAGTCGTCAGGTTGGCAGGAGCCGTGGTGGTATTCGCGATCCTCCCTGGCAGCGCGAGCCCCAGCTAGTGTGGAAGCCGTCGCCCCTACTTAGGCCTGTCGAGGCCCTGCAAGAGAACATTGACCGAGTTGTCCTGCGCAGTATCGAGATTCTGAGATCCACGCTGGGCGAAACGTCTGAGCTGTACCACGTAGGAAGCACCGCGCTGCCACCACTTCTCACCGATGGCACAACTAACATCTTGATCTTGGATGAGCCTGAGAAACTGGCTCAGGTGCGTGCCAAGGCGCTAGTGCTCGAGGAGCTTCGAAGTCTATCGATGCCGGTGCACCTAGAGTTCGCGGACCGGCACAAACCCAACGTGCATCTTCGAATACGCCACTTGCTCGCAACGAACCCGATTGCTCTCGGAGAGTTTCTCGCTCTTCAGAAGCGCTACGCGCACATTCCGGGGAAGAAGTACCCTGCAGCGAAGCAGGATCTATTCTCAGAGTTCTTGGCTGAGGCACCGACGACTTCTGCGCACGAGAACCTCTTCGAGCAGGGCAAGCAGCAGCCTCATGTATTGGAAATCTTGACGAAGAGGCTATCACTTCGGTCGCCTCTGAGCATTGATGCCGACGACTACGCAAACTACTTGCTAGCGAATCGCACCTCGCACGAGCGCTTCGCCGCTACCTCGCCAAAGAAACTGCAATGCGACACGTGGCGACGCATCTTTTCCGCCGAAGTAATGAAGCGATACCGGCGAGAAGCCCTCTCGTTCCTCGTACGCAAACGCGCTACCGATACCATCATTGGTAGCTGCCACTTCTCGGAATTCATCTGGGGGCGATACCAGCAGTGTTTCGTCGACTACGATCTTGCGGAGCAAGAAGAAGGCCATGGCTATATGACAGAGGCCGTGGCCTCTGCAGTGCACTACGTTGGCGAGTCATGGAGCGTGCACCGAGTACAAGCTGTCCACGATCCAAGGAATACGAAGAGTGCGAGTCTACTCAAGCGCACTGGTTTTCACGTCGAGGGCACGATGGCGAGCTACGTAAAACTGGGTAGCGAGTGGCACGATTGCGTGCTTGCGGCTCTACACTGGTAGCTCTAGCTGCTTCGCAATAAGGGCGCGCAGCGAGTTGGCAGAAAAGGGCTTGGGCAAGAAGGCACTGCTGTGTGAATCGAGAAACTCCTGCGCGCCTTCCGTAGAGACTCCTCCGGTGATGAAAGCCATGCGTCTTGCCTGCTCAGGATCTGTACGACGTAGCTGCTCATGGACTTCCGTACCGGTGATATCCGGCATCATGAGGTCACAGAGCACAAGGTTGAAGTCTTGCTTCTCGATGAGCTCGAGCGCTTCGCGGCCCAGTATTCGAACCAAGAGGTCCAGCACGGCAGACTGGTTATCGACCACCAGTATGTTGGCCACGCCTGGCGAGGAAATTCGCTCCGAGGGCTTCTTCCTGGCGGCAGGTAGCGAGTCCTCTTCCACAGAGGGCAAGACGGCTCGGAACGTCGTCCCCTGAGGCTCTTCAGACTCAACTTCGATAGTACCTCCCATCGCCTCAACAATACGGTGAGAGATCGATAGACCGAGGCCCGTGCCTGTCGCGCTCTTAGTCGTGAAGAAGGGCTCGAAGAGCCTTGCCAGTGCCGCCGGCGAGAGCCCCGCCCCCGTGTCCCCAATCTCGATGACGACTTTGTCGTGGTCACGCCGATACGTGCGAAGCGAAATCTTGTCTATGTCATAGGCACCGGGTGCGATCGCCTGCGCAGCATTCACCAAGAGATTCAGAACGACTTGCCCAAACTGCCCCTCAACACCGACCACGGGCGGCGTATCACCAAACTCGGTGACGAGACGGGCCCTGAGTGAAACTTCATGGCTCGCCATTGTGATTGCCTGACGAATAACGGCCGAGAGTTCTATCTCCGCTTCCAACTCCGACGCCGGGCGTGCAAAGAGACACAGATCAGTCACAATGTCTCGGACGCGTTCAGCGCCCTCCTTGGCATCAAGTAGAGGTGAGACAAGCGACGCCGGGGCCTTCGCCCCCTTTGGCTCAAGCTCTTCAATGACGAAATCTATGCTGCCGAAAACATAGGTAAGAGGGTTGTTGATCTCATGACCGACACCAGTGGCCGAGATTCCGAGGGATGCCATCCGATCGGAGAGAGCGATCGAGTTCTCCATCTTCTTGCGCACCAGTGCCTTCTAGGCCCATGGAATGACTACGAAGCCGCTGCCACAGTCAGATGTACACTCTATTCATTTCGCGGGGTATCTTTCTCCGGTCGTCGCCGGGTGGTTTTTTGCAAGATTCCGGATACCCCGCATTTCCACGCAACCAAAGTTCTCCACCCGTAGTTACAGTCCCACGATCCTTTTCGGTTCACGCTGTTACCTGCAGACAACGCGCTGGATGGGACGAAAACTATCCAATTCAGCTGCTTACAGGGGCTACGGGATAGAACTCGTTTGCCCTGGGACGAGACTCGAACTCCCCAAGACGCTCGGGCATGAACTACAGGTGCGCAACCATTGGTAGTGGAGCGCTATTCTAGCATCGACTCCAGACGTTCTCGAATGACCTTCGGGCTCATCACGCCTTTATAGACGTAGATTTGACTCGGGAGCTTGTCGTCCAAGACCTCTTCACTGACGCGGAGCCGCCTGCCAACAGCGAAAATAACTCGATCTGGTAGTCCTGCCTCTACGAGTTCGACTCGCTTCCACACAGCGTCTCGACTCCAGTAACCCATGACCTCCAAATAGACCTTTAGCCCTCTTTCTTTGTGGGTGAAAGACAAATCTGGCACGCAAATACCGATGCCCGGTAAGTTCAAAAGATCATCAGAAGTCTGTACCTGCCATTCGGGGGCAGCTTCACTCATCTGCAAGCGTAGACGCTCAACGTCCTCGGGAACCCAAGGTGCTGTCGCACCCAATGCATCTGATTGCTTGCCCGAAATCTGAAACTGATAACGCTCCTTTAACTTGCCCCAAGCGATTTCCGCTTCAAGCTGCCATCCACGGCATTCCTCCAGTACAGGTAGCATCATGGCAAGTTGCAAACCGTACTTGGTCACCGCTTGAAAGAGGCTAAACGGACCGTCGATATTGATTTCGTAGCCGCCACTCTCAAGCGCAGTGATCGTATGGAGCAGTCGGCGAAATTTGAGACGTTGGAAGAAGAGTCGATACTCGCTAGGCGAGCAAGAGTGCAGCATGATCTTCACCTTGACCGCCCGAAGCAAGACCGCCTGCTGCTGTGAACGCTCGTAGAGAGCGACAAGGCTTTCCGCACCGAGAAAATCAAAGGCAATGAGAACGTGGTTTTCCTTGAGGTCGGAAAAAAGAGCCTTTTCGATCGCCGCAGTTTCCATTTTCAGGTCTTCGCTGGCCTGAGCAAGTGCTTCGGCGGCTTGAAACTCCTCTCGCTCCGCGCTCGCTAGGCGTTGGGCTGCGGCGGCGCGAAAAACCGTTTTGCGGACAACCCGAGGATCGATATCGCTCGTGTCTTCAAAGGTGCAGCGATCAAGGACGAGCTTCCGTAGGCCCTTCACTAGTTTTGGATACTGGGTCTGCCTGGTCGTGGCATCCCAGATAGCCAATAACTTCCCTCGGGGCTCACCGACTTGAGATTGGCAGACATCAATAAGCTGTTGAGCAACCCGCACTAAGGATTGTTCTTGCCCTGCGCTGAGCTGTCGAACTTCGATTTGCCCTTTGCGTTTGCGAACCTGTACCAAGTCAGCGGTAAGCACTGTGCTCCCGTCGTCGGCTACTCGTGAACTCTTCCGAGGTACCGCTGGCGATCAGCTCGTATAGCGTTGCGGTCTTGTCACCCTTCTTCCGCAAGATTCGTCCAAGTCGTTGGACGTGCTCCCGAACCGAACCGCTCCCGGAGAGAATAACGGCAACATTGGCATCGGGAATATCGACGCCTTCATTTAGGACCTTCGAGGTGGCGAGGACGTTGTAGTGCCCTTCAGAAAAGTCCTGTAAGATGTCGCTCCGCTCTGTAACTTTGGTCTGATGCGTGATCACCGGAACAAGGAATCTGCGTGAAATTTCGTAAGCGGCCTTATTGCGTTCTGTGAAGAGAATCATCCGATCTCTTCGATGCTTGTGAAGCAGCGATTCAACATAGAGGAGCTTGGAGGGGGCAGCAAAGGCGAGTTGTTTGTGCGCCTGATATGCCCGCATTGCCTGTCGCCCTCGTTCGCTTTGCGCCGAACGCATGACGAAATCTGACCAACCCGTGGCGCTGCTCATGCGAATACCTTGGCTCTCTACAAAAGAGCGATAGAAGCCTCGGGCTTCATCATAGCTCCGCCGTTCTTCGGTGGTGAGATCAACAAAAATCCTTTCGACATGATAGTCAGCGAGATAATCACCGGCGAGTTCTCCCACGTCCCGACGAAACAAGGTGGGTCCGATGAGGTCGCGAAGTAACTCGTGCCGCCCATCAGCTCGCTCGGGCGTCGCTGTCAGCCCCAGCCTATAGGGCGCAAGACAAGATTTGGCTGCCAGCGAAAATGCATCGCTGGGGAGATGGTGGCACTCGTCGAAAACGACCAACCCAAAACGCGCCCCGAGCTTGTCCATATGAAGGAAGGCCGAGTCATAGGTCGTCACTGTAAGCGCCTCGACTTGATATTCTCCTCCTCCCACAACACCAACCTCGCACCGGAAGCTCGTCCGCAAGAGGTCGTACCATTGTGCGACCAGATCGAGAGTCGGGGCTACAATTAGGGTATCTCTTTGAATGGCCTCAATACCGAGCACTGCAACATGGCTCTTCCCCGCGCCGGTCGGGAGGACAACTACCCCTCGGCTCGATGATTGCTTCCATGCTGCTAGCGCTTCTTCTTGATATGGCCTCGGATCCCGCCGAACCTGCAATCCGTCTTTAAGGACCTCATAGCGGCGGGCGTTGTCCTCATAGGGTTGCCTTTCTCGAAGCAAGGCCATGATTACCGGCGCGTACTGTGATGCTGGAACACGAAAACAGGCGGTACGAGAATCCCACAGGCACGAGGGAGGCAAGATGGCAGCATCATCTTTATCTATGCCCTGGATTTCCAAGGTGCCGAGCGCAAATCTGAGTTCGATTGCCATCAGTACATGATGCCAATATCACAGTTTCTAGTGCAGCGAAGTATCTCTTGGCGGGCCGTGAAGATACTGTGTGTTCTTTCGGGCTCCAATCAATGCCAACAATGACCAGCGCCGCCACCAAGCCGATCTGTGTGTAAGTGTTCAGTGGGAGGCTAACCCAGCGTAACGTCAGAGGAATTTTGTAGGAGAATTCCCCAGGCAAGAAGATGTGGTTCGAGGGATCGACTCGGAGCGCAGAATATGCTCAGAGCAACATGTGTCCACGCCTGATACCAACACCGATGCGCAGCCCGAGGCTACGCGCATTGCCGAGTTGGTTCAGCAGAACACAGCCCTTGCCGAGCAGAATGCGGTCTTCGCCGAGCAGGTCGCGGAGTTAGGGATTTTGATAAAGGGCTCCTCGGGAGAATCTGTGGGTGAAACCGACCTGTAACGTCCTCGTTGAGAGAGCTACACTGCTAGATCGCAGCTCAGGGTCAGTGATTGCTTGATAGCCTG
>JAAEPE010000467.1 GCA_024222395.1 Myxococcales bacterium | reverse complement strand
CTCACCTTCCACGGGCGCCTCGGAAGATTCTTCGTCTTCCGACGCAGAGTCGGGCAAGAAGTCGGGCAAAAGGAACCGCCAACTCGATTTGCCCACTGTGGAGAAGATGCATGCCCTGGCCGATGACGACCAAGCGTGCGATCACTGCGGCGGTCAACTCGCAGGGTGGGAAGGCCAATTCGAGGAATTCGAAGAGATCAATGTGGTGGAGCGTATCTAGCGCATCGTTAAACATCGAAGACAGAGATACCGATGTGCTTGCGGATGCGCACTGGTAACAGCGCCAGGTCCAACTCGCTTGCGCGGCAGCGCTTTCTCTCATCTCTTAGCCATCACCGTTTGCGTCGACAAGTGGGGCATGCATCTTCCTCATGTTCCTCAGTCTGGGAGAATGGCGGCACTTGGCTGCCCTATCCCAGATGCTCAACTCTGGCAACAAGCCGAGTTGTTGGCGCGAACGCTCGAACCCACGTATGACGCCCTCGGTGACTACGTTGCCAACTCAGAACTTATCCATGCTGACGAAACGCCTTGGCCACTTCTTTCGAAGGGCAGCAAGAAATGGTGGGCGTGGACATTCTCAAACTACGACTCCGTAGATATCTGCATCGACCCAAGCCGCGGACATCAAGTCCCTCTCCAAGTGCTTGATGGCAGCAATGCCCTCCTGGTTGTTGATGCCCACGGAGCCTACAAAGATCTCGTCAAGCTGCACCCAGATCTGACTCGTGCCTTGTGTTGGAGCCATGCGAGGCGCAAATTCATCTAGGCCGAAGCTGCTTACTCTCAAAGTTCTGAGGCGATTGCGATTATGCGCAAGCTCTTTGCCATCGAAAGAGAGTT
>JAAEPE010000466.1 GCA_024222395.1 Myxococcales bacterium | reverse complement strand
GCGGCCAACTCCCTCGCGCACCCTTTACGCGCCTTCCGCGCAATGGAGTCAAGATCCTTCCTCTTGGCTGGTCTCGCCCGTGGGCGTGAGAGAGGGTCGTTTTCGAGAACGGCCGCACGTACGGCCTTCGCTCCTTCGCGAGGGCCGAGAGTGGGCATCGGACCATATGATATCAATCGCTCAGGGTCGCACGTGTCTACCGTGAAAGGATAAGTCCCGTCATGTGTTTTTATGCCATGTCCTTGGGAAAACCCTTCAGAATGGGCATTTCCCCACTCTTGCTCTTCTAGCGTGGCCATTCGATTGTCAAAATCTTCCGAGGACCCCTGAAAGCTTTGGGGCGCTAGATTCTTATGGCACTCAATCGTTCTTTCGGCACTCACTCGTGCACATTCGTCCGTCCGTTCACGAGTACGGTCGCCTAAGGTTTCCCCATTCTGACTGTCTCCTGCGTCCAAACTGACTCCTTCACGAGTGTCACCGATCGTTTCGCTCTCCTCTCTTTGCGACACTGCTCCTCCGGCGCCTTCCTTCGGCGCCCTCGGGAGCCCATCCGGTGGTACCGTCGCGCCCAATGTCCATGCGGACACTTGGCCCATGCGTGCCGCTTGTTCTTCCACGTTCCCTGCCTCCCGCTCGGCCTCACGCCGCGCGTCGCCATGTGTATTCGGCACCATTTGGTCCGTCGAGGCATTCGTCGCGTTCAGTTGGTCGCGCGACGGCTCTCGGTTGGTATTCGCGGACCCGGTGAACGGGCCGAAGGCGCGTTCCGCCATTGAAACACCGTCTTCCCGATCAGGGAACTCGTGCTCGCCCATTTTTGGCGACTCGACCCTGATCTGGTTCCCGATCTGGTTCCCCCCCGTAACGACAGCGCCGGGATCCAACACAACCCGCGCAGACCGGAGGGCGTGGGGCGGGGCCCAATGGGTCCCGGTCGTGTCGGTAGTACTTCCCGGGTCTCCGACGAGTCCCATTACGGCTCCGACGAGTCCCGGGCCGTCTCCGCAACTCGCCGCCGCGGGTTCTGACGCAGCAGATTTCCCCAGCGATTCCGCGGTAAGGATACCGTCCGCGTTATCGGTGTTTCGCTCGCTCGAAATTTCAGAAACGATAGAAGAAGTAATTAGCTCTCCCCTATCCTCCTCATGGTTCGCGCGCCCCTCCTGGGGTGTGATATCACTAATGCTAGGACTGTCCTTTCCGCGGGAGAGCCGCGGGAGCACTCCGGCGACAAGGTCGGGCTCGTCGTTGGCAAGCGCCACGATCTCGCGAAAGTAGGACCGCGCCGAGTCGATGTGGTCCGTGTCCCGTCGCGTGATCGCTTCCGCCAGCGTTGGCGGTACCGCGTTGCCAATGGCCACCCACGCCTGCCGCTCGGAGATGAGCTCGGGCGGGAATTCGAAGGTCGCCGGGAAGGACTGTAGGCGAGCGGCTTCCATGACGGACGGCCGCCGGACGGTGCCGTCGTCCATCCTCAATCGCATCATACACCCGTGCTTGTTCGCCAAGTTGGACGCCGTGAGCGTGCGTGCCGGAAGATGGCCATGAAGCTCACGAAGCACGCGGCAGCCCGACATCATGTCGAGCCGCTCCGCCCGATGGCGCTCGTCACGGGTGAGCTCGAGGTGAGGATACGACGTGCGGAACGCGTCGAGGTCCGTCGTGTCGCCAATGGCTTCCGCCACCGTCATCGGCGTCGCTGCTGTCTCGGTAGGTGCGCCTAGCGGTCCAAGCAGCGAGCCCATGACGAAGAAGCGTCGTCGCCGTTGCGGTACGCCATACTCGGCGGCGTCGAGAACGTACCCCGAGACGTGATACCCCAAAGACGCCAAACGAGCGAACATGTCCGAGACGACGTCCTCGTACTTGCGTATGTTGGCGACGTTCTCGAGCTCGACCACGAGCGGTCGAAGCTCCTCGATGGCGGCCAACGCGGCTGGAATGGCGTTGCGGCTGTCTTCGGCGCCGGCGCCCACGCCCGCTCGGGAGAACGGTTGACAAGGCGGTCCCGCCGAGAAGTGGGTCGCCGTGAAGCCTCGCAACTCCTCTGGTACCGGTGCGTGTCTCGTCATCTCGTACTCGTAGACCGGGGTATCGGGGTCGTTGTGCCGATGCACCGCCACGCAGTCCTTCCGCTTCTCGATCGCAACGCCTGACCACCCATCGGAAAGGCGATAGCCGCACGTGCGGCCGCCAACGCCCGCCATAGCGGAGACGAACGTCAGCTGATCGCCCTCCAGGTGGGAGAGAAGCGCGTCGTTGCTCTCAATCGCGTCAAGCACTCGTCGCGCGTCGTCCGACGACTGCTCCGAACAGGCCGCTTGCATGCGGGACATGAGGTCCGGCATGCTTGGTGGCGAATCAGAGCGCGCGTGGCTCTCGGACGTCGAAGTAGCACTCGAGCCTTGCAGTGTGGCAAGGTCCGATGATGCCGCCTCCGACGCCGTCGCGGTCGCCGCGATCGACGACGCCGTACTCGAGTCGCCGCCGTCCTCGTCTCGGAGTCTGGAGTCAATGCTGACGCATGCGGCGGACGGGTCGACGGCGAGACACGGAGTGACGACGCCGGCCTCGGAGGTCGAAGCGCCACGCGAGCCTTGCAGCATAGCAATGCCCGGTGTCACCTCCTCCGACGCCGTCGAGGTCGCCGCGATTGGCGGTAGCGTTCTCAAGATCTCGTCGTATTCGTCTTCGAGGTACTCCCGTAGGGGATTGTCGCGCTCCCACAATCGAGAGTTCGGTCCGAATAACTCGACGGCGGGGAACGAGAGCCCGACAACGCGCAAGACTTGCGGTGTAGCGCGGCTCGGTGCTACCGCCTCCGGCGCCGTCGAGATCGTCGCGACGAACGGCTCAATCCACGAGATCTCGCCGTCTCCGCCTTGGGCGTCGAAGCCGATGTTGACGCATGCGGCGGAGCGATCGGCGGCGAGACGAGAAGTGGCGGCGTCGGCCTCGGAGGTCGAATCAACACGCGAGCCTTGCAATGTAGCAAGGCCCGGTGATGCCGCCTCCGACACCGTCGCGGTCGCCGTGATTGGCGACGCCGTTCTCGAGATCTCGCCGTCTCCGCCTTGGGCGTCGAAGCCGATGTTGACGCATGCGGCGGAGCGATCG
>JAAEPE010000465.1 GCA_024222395.1 Myxococcales bacterium | reverse complement strand
GGTGAAACCGACCTGTAACGTCCTCGTTGAGAGAGCTACACTGCTAGATCGCAGCTCAGGGTCAGTGATTACTTGATAGCCTGGCTCGTCCCGCCTCATCTCGACCTGACGAGCGAGGCGTTGCCGGCCCGAGCATTGGCCCTTGGCGCACATGGTGAAGTTCGCGTTTTGGGGGCGGAACAGGCGCAGATGACCGTGCCAATCGTAAGAGGTGTGCCCGCGTTGTTCATATTGGCGAGCGGCACCAAAGCACCCTGCCCACCTCTTTGTTACGCATACAGTCAACCAAGACGTGCGTGCGCAACAAGGCAGATGAGGCAGGATGCAGCTCAGAACATTGCTCAATCGAGTGCAGAGATTGGAGTCCTTTGTGTACAAGGATGTACGATTCTCCGAGGAGGACGAGCCGGCGCTACTCATCACGGTGGTTCCGCGAGCCAACGGCCGCGCAGTGTGCTCAGGTTGCGACGAAAAGCGCCCGGGGTACGACAAACTCGGCGAG
>JAAEPE010000464.1 GCA_024222395.1 Myxococcales bacterium | reverse complement strand
CTTGAAGCCATGGCTGAGTCCGTGCGCGAAATGAAGTCAGTCGCCATGGGCATCCTCACCGGCTCAGACGCCGAAGAGGCTGGTTTTTACTTCGATTACGTGATTGGCTCCCTCGCCTAGATCAACGAAACCATTCCTCTCCACGTCATTCTTCTGATCCATGCAAGACGCGATTACCAACGTCATCAACAAGTCAGACGTTCAGGGTCTGTATTTGGACACCACGTCCATGACCAGCCTCGAGTCGTATTTCGCCAGTGGCGAGCTGCGCGTTAAGGCTGCAGCAACCATTAGCGCTAACGCCTCTTCGATCATCAAAGACGCGGTTGCCAAGGCGTTGCTGTACTCGGACATCACACGTCCAGGCGGCAACATGTACACCACACGTCGCTATGCAGCTTGCATCCGCGATCTGGATTACTACTTGCGCTACTCCACCTACGCGATGCTCGCTGGTGACACCTCCATCCTTGATGAGCGTGTACTGAACGGTCTTAAGGAGACCTACAACTCCTTGGGAGTGCCCATCGGCGCAACCGTCCAGGCCATCCAAGCCATGAAGGAAGTCACTGCTTCTTTGGTCGGCCCTGATGCCGGCAAGGAGATGGGTGTCTACTTCGACTACATCTGTTCTGGTCTCGGCAACTGATGCGTCTCTTCAAGGTCACAGCCTGCATCCCCTCACCTGAGAAGGTACGTT
>JAAEPE010000463.1 GCA_024222395.1 Myxococcales bacterium | reverse complement strand
TCGACGATTGGCCGTGGACTACGCCAGATTGGTTGGAGTCACAAAAAAACACCCCCACCGCTCGTGAGCGGGACCGTGAGGATGTAGTTGCCAAGCGAGCATCGTTCCTCGACAGACAACCCAGTTTGGATGTTCGGCGATTGGTGTTCTTGGACGAGTCAGGGGTTCGTCTGGGCTCATCTCCGCGATACGGTTGGGCACCCATCGGTCAAGTTGCCCCCGGTCCCGTGGTTGGAGGGCATTGGCAGACCATCAGCATGATTGGTGCGATTGCGATCGACGGGATTCGCAATCTGATCACGATCAACTCGGGAACGACTACTGATGTCCTTGAGGCGTATGTGACACAACAACTGGTTCCCACTCTTCGACCAGATGACATCGTCGTCATGGACAAGCTCAACGCTCACAAGAACGCAACGTGTGTAGATGCCATTCGAGGTGCCGGAGCGGACGTCCTCTACCTCCCACCGTATTCTCCCGAATTCAATCCCATTGAAAAGGCATGGGCGAAAATGAAAGATGTCATACGGAAGCTCAACACCATAACTCGCGAGGAATTCGACATGGCTGTCGTAGCCGCGATGGATACGATCTCAGTTGATGACTGCGAAGCCTGGGTGACCCATGCGGGATATACCATCGATTGGGGCTCCTCAGCGGTCTAGAAGCACAGTGCTCAAATCTGCCAAGCTCCACCCCCCACTCGAATCGTATTCCTACGCATCGGCCATGCCGTCGGACTCTTCTGAGAACGGCGGCCAATAGTTCACCCTGGACATGTTTGCCCCAAAGCCTAAACGAGCAGGCGAGCGGGCGCTTTCAGTGTCTGTGGACGTCGCACTGTGCGAGGCCTTGGTAGATGTCGATAGAGTTTCATGCTCGGCATCCGCAGTAGCGCAGCGAGTACCGCGCATTCTCGGGGCGAAGGTGCCGACCTGCGCGATACATTTCCTGGCAAGAGGGAACCCATTTTTTTGGATTAGACACTAGACCGCCGAGCGCAAACAATGATCGGTCTGATGGACCTGCTTTCCCGATTGCAGCGTTACTCATTTCGTCATTTGCCCCGGCAAAATCCTCATTCGCGCCTTGCACTCGAAAAATCAGAACTCACCACCCTCGGTCATTCTTTTCGCTCGACGGTCTAGTGCGCAAAGGCGGGGATGGGCTCGAGTACAGTCTCCTCACTCGGGCCCGTAATGGTCTTGTATTGATTGTCCTGTGCCAGCCATACACGCCCACGCTCGTCGACGATGATGGCTTCGAAGTTCTCTGTTTCCCGGGTTATGTGCCCCAATTCGACGATTGTCTGGCTCTTTGATGGGGCTTCGCCGAGTTCGAATTGCAGCAAGCGGCTTACTTCGTAGTGTCTCTCGACGGCAAAGACTTCAATTATCCCCCCACGCTCGCGGCAATCGAGCCCACTTAGCTTGCCCGTGCGCGAACTCAGATTTACCCAGTGAAGGAAGGTGTCAGTTTCGCCGATCTTCTGGCGCAGAATCGGTGCTTGCCTTACTCCGGCATCGTTGGTGCGGAGTATTTCTCCTGCGGCGATCAGCCAATCCCCTGCGATGCACAATCCCTCAAGGCCCTGATTGACGCGAGCCGTCATTGGCGCTGGATACTGGAATATTAGGGTATCGACGACTCGGGCAACTCCCTCGGAGAACTCGAGTACCAAGACTCTATCCTCGGTGCGACCAATGACGTCGGTCTCGGTAGAGATGTAGAAGAACTCTGCACCGCAGGCCAACCCTTCCAACTCATGGCCTGGTGGTACGCCTTCGATGGGGAACGTCTCGATGTTATTCTGCCGATCCACTCGAAGCAAACGTGAATTTCTCTCTCCGACGAGCCATCGCGCACTTCCGTCCCAGCATGAACCAGAAATCCCAACGGCGTCTTCGTGTTTGAGACCTGTTCGGTAGGCAACCTCTCCATCGATCTCTAGACTCCCCCGTGGCGGACCGGCACTCACGCTCGTCCGCTTGCGATCCTTTGCGCAACCAAGCGCGGCGAAGGAAACGGCTGCGATGAGAATAATTCTAGGGATGGCGTACTGCATGTTCTAGGAATGCCGACTCTCGAGGAGGTCAGCCCAATGCCCTCTATTGGTGCATCTTAGGCGGTCGAGATACGCGTCGAGCTCACCACGCGTGTGCTTCGGACCGCCCTCGTGAATTACCGTCCACATTGGATCGACTCCGCTTGCGGAGGTGCGCATCTGAGTTCCCAGCCAGGAGTCGATTCTTGCGATCGCCGTATGACAGGTCTCAGGTCTTTCCAGCGCCAGGTCAAACTGCTCATGAGGATCGCTTGCGATCTCGAAGAGCATGCTCTCGGGAAAACCGTGGTGCCCATCGTGGTAGCTGCGTATGTAGAGTAGCTCCTCGGAACCCTCTCGAAATCTCAGGGATCGCTGGCAAGTCCAAGCGCCTTGACTCAGCACAAGCGACTCGCGGCTCGCGTCCGTACCTGCGCGAAGTTCGTCGGCGAAACTCAGGCCATCCCAGTTGCTAGGTACATCGCCACCGAGAAGCTCTATCGTAGTGGCCGCAACGTCGAATTGATAATGCAGCCCAGTTTCGACCTGTCCAGCGCGGCTATCAGTGACTCCTGGCCACTTGAGGACTCCGGGGACGTGGCAGGTGTGCTCGTCGGCGGTCTGGTGGTCGCCATAGATATTGAACTCGCCAAGAGTCTCTCCGTGATCGCCGCTTATCAAGATCGCAGTATCGTCGTACACGCCGAGTTCGCGAAGAACCTTGAATACCTGCGCGATGTGCTGGTCGGCATACAAGACGCCTGTGTCATAGCCATCAAACATACGACGGACCTCCTGCATCGAATCGATGATGTAGGGCTGCCGAGGGTAGAGTCGTTTGTAGTCGTCTCCGACTTCTTCGTAGCCTATCGCTTCTTGGGCCGAGTGAGGACCACATCCCTTCCAATGCGCTTGCCGGACTTCCTCGGTGAGCCATGCCGGTATGGGATCGTCAGCAAACGGATTTCCGAAATCCTCGGGAGCGCGATAGGGCGTATGTGGATCCCAGAGATTGAGATGCAAGAACCAGTTGTCGTCAGCGCCCTTGCGTTGGAGCCAGTCGATGGCAACGGGCGTAATCTCGTGGGCACTCTCTAGCCCACGGCGCCCGGTGTTGATGACCTCATTGAAGCCTGCGTAGAAATGCCAGGCCGCATGACGTTCAGCAAATGGTGAAATGGAAGCCGTGTGAAGGCCCGCGTCGCGCATCGCTCTCGGCCAAGACGTGCGCCCAAGGGTGGAGCCGAAGCCCCGGTCCGAGCCCTCTATGAACATATCTGCTGCTGTACCACCGTGGCCAATGACACCGGTTTGCACGCCGTAGCGGCCAGAGAAGAGTGCGGTTCGAGAGGGCAGGCACGGCCCATCGCTGACGTAGACTGAGGAGAGGCGCACTCCCTCTTCTGCGAGCCCATCAATCGCGGGGCTTGTGGTCCGATGGTAGCCATAGCAGCCGAGATGATCCGGGCGCTGCGAGTCGATGTCGATATAGAGAAAACGCATAGACGCTACGAGTCTGCTTGAGAGGCACCAGCCGCGGCGGCGCTTTCTACACGGTTCTTTCCGGAACGCTTCGCCCTGTAGAGGGCATCGTCCGCCGCCTTGAAGAGAGCATAAGGATCACTCTCGTGGTCGGGACTCGTCGCCATACCTATACAGATCGTTGGGTGAACCTGCACACCATCTCGCTCAAAACCGTGCCGCTCGACTGCTGTGCGCAGCTCTTCGGCAAGCTCGATTGCGACATCGTGTTCAATGCCTGGAAAACAGCACACAAATTCGTCGCCGCCAAATCTGGCCAGATGCCCGTAGTTCTCCATGCACTGCTTCGCAAGATTGGCGACCTCTGCAATCGTGAAACTACCCATTTCGTGGCCGTGGGTATCGTTAATGGCCTTGAGGCCATCGAGATCCACAACGGCCACGGTCAGGCGCGTCTTCTCATGCGCCGCTTGCTTGGCTACAACTTCGAACACGGCATCGTATTGGCGCTTGCTGTCTAGCCCAGTGAGCGCGTCGGTTTGAACCATCTCCTCGACCTTCGAGTGGTATTGCACATCGACTTGGTCGGAAAACGCAAAGCGCAAAACTGATGAGCCAAGAAAGATCTTGTCGCCTGTCTCCAACCCAATTCGGCCCTTGACCTCTGTGCCGTTGAGAGTTGTTCCATTGGTCGAGTCGAGGTCGATGAGTACGTAGCCTGTGTCGTCATCGGCACGCTCGACGGAGCAGTGCGCCCAGGATATGGAACCGTCGTTCAGAGAGAAATCCACTCGCTCATCCCGGCCAATGATGATCGGATGGTCGCAGAGCATGTGCTGGCCCAAGTCAACTTCGGCGCCTTGCACGACGAGCAGCGACCCCATACGCCGAAGGTCTGCTTCGATGGTTTCGTGCGGTACCGACACCACACGAAGCGTGGCGGACGGCTTGCGAGCGGGCTTGCGTTTCTTTGGCATGCGTAGGATCTCGACTATCCCTGGAAGTACACAATATCATTATGGGAGTTAGAGGGTCAATCAAGCGTATTGTCCTAAAGGAGACGGGAATCCCGCCCGATATGAGGAGAGTGGCAAGCGATGAGATGGGGCAAGCCTTTGTGGCCAGACAAGCAATTTTCGATCAGGAGCAGAACGTGATTGCGTATGAGCTCCTCTATCGAGGGAGCGCAACGGCCCAGACCGCGGTCTTCGAGGACACCGATAAGGCGTGTCGCCAAACAATCATCTCGGCACTTTGCGACATCGGCTTGGAGGAGTTGGTGGGCCGGCATCAGGCTTTCTTGAATCTGAGCGAGGGGGTCTTGCTCAGTGGAGAGCTCTCGGTACTGCCCGCATCCAAAGTCGTAATTGAAGTCCTGGAGGACGTCGTGAGTACCCCGCGAATTCGCGCCGTGCTCGAGGCGCAGAAGCGCTTGGGGTTCACCATCGCTCTCGATGATTTCGAACTCGACGGTCCCACTGCAGATCTCGCGGAGCTGGCGGACATCATAAAGGTCGATGTCTTGGGGAAGAACGACGAAGAGGTGGCCAGCATTGTCGCTCGTCTCCGCTCCCAAACTTCTGCAAGGCTGCTGGCGGAAAAAGTCGAGACACACGCTGAATATGAATTCTACCGAGGCTTGGGCTTCGAGTACTTCCAGGGCTTCTTCCTGTGTCGGCCACAACTCGTGAGCAAGGGCCGAGTACCGCGCTACAAGGCCTCAGTCCTGGAGCTGCTGGGCGCTCTAGAGGACGAGTCCATCTCCCTAGCTTCCATGGAGGATATGGTGCAGCGCGACGCGACGTTGTCCTACAAACTGCTGAAGCTGCTTAATTCGTCCATGATGGGGTTGCGCTGCCAGGTAGATTCAATTGGCCATGCGACAGTACTGATAGGTCAACGCCGGCTGAAGCGATGGGCAACACTCATCGCACTGGCTGGCTTTGACGACTGCCCAGACGAATTGCTGGGGCTCGCACTCATCCGAGCACGAATGTGCGAATTGCTGGCAGAGCACCGGGGGGAGAAGAATACCGATTCTCATTTCACGGTTGGGCTGTTGTCGGCTCTAGATGCAATGAGCGGACTCAGCATGGAGCAACTCGTCGAGCAGATGCCGTTGGCCGAAGACGTACGAGTAGCTCTCGTGGCTGGCCAGGGCCATCTCGGTTCCCGACTGCGCGGGGTTATGGGCTACGAGCGGGGCAATTGGGAGCAAAGCTCCGCGACCGACCTCTCCGACGGCGAACTGGCCGAGTCGTACATCGACGCCGTACAGTGGGCGGATCAAATGCGGTCTGCTCTGTAGCAGGTGTGTGATTCACTCCTCTTCAATTGTCGTTTCTTGTAACATCGTCACTTTGTATTTGATGTTCGAGGAGCGAAGAGCTACATAAGAACTAGAGGAGATTCGCCTATGGGAGATTTTAGACAATTCACGAACGAGCAGCCCGTATTGGACGCTTGCGTGATGTATGGAATTCCATCAGTCATGGTCCACGCGCTCTGGCCGGTAGCTACCGGCCAGCGACAGGCCCGGCAATCTCTCTCTCCCTCGATGAACGTGTAGTTCATAAATCGACATTGAGTATTGCGGGCTTCTTTCGGAGCCCGCTTTTTTTTGTTTGTCGACCGCCGGTATTCGCGCGGTCAAACCGTCATCCCAATGGGGACGACAAGGAGGTGGCCAGTGCGTGGCCGCAGAGAAATACTATGGAGGCATTCGCCTCTCTCGGAGCTCACCAGACTCGCATGGCCGATTTGCGTCTCCATGCTGTCCTACAGCGCGATGACGGTGGCAGACACCGCCTTTGTGGGGGCGATTGGGCCGGCGGCGCTCGCCGGCGTGGGGCTTGCTGGAACCTTGGCCTTCGCTGTGCTCGTCTTCGGCATCGGCCTATTGCGAGGTGTGAAGATTGTGGTGTCGCAAGCCGTTGGCGCAGGCAACAAGCACCTGGTGCAAGAGGTCTCGGCTGCCGGGCTCATTGTCGCACTGGTGATGGGCCTTGTCGTGGTCTTGCTTGCCCAGCTAGTCGTGCTCTTCGTCCCACTGTTGGCGGCGAGCGAGCAAGCGGGACGCTGCGGTGCTGACTACTTCCAAGTGCGGATGTTGGGAGCGCCGCTTGTCTACATCTTCTGCACGACCAGGGAGACGAGTTACGGGCTTGGCAACTCACGGGCCCCCATGGTGGCCTCGCTTCTTGCAAACATCGTCAACATCTCGCTCGACTACGTATTCATCGTCAAGCTCGAACATGGGCCGAGCGGTGCTGCTTGGGCGACCGTGATCGCGACGGCGCTAGAAGCGGGCATCTTACTCTGGCTTACCAAGGCCCCAGGAGTTCGTTGTCTTGCTGCGGGTGTTCGCTGGCTCTCTGCGATTCTTCGTGTCGGTCTGGCAACCGGTGCGCAGTTTGCAGTCGAAGTCGGGGCTTTCACGCTACTTACTGTCCTTGTCGCGGCCATGTCGGAAACGCAGATGGCAGCGCATCAAGTAGCTCTTTGTGTCGTTCACTTTGCCTTCTTGCCGATTGTTGCATTCTCCGAAGCAGCTAGCGTCATGGCGGGCCAAGCTGTCGGCGCAGACCAAGATGAATTGGTGCCCACGATTGCGTACTACGCGCTTGGTATGGCGGTGGCGTACGCAGCAACCTGTACGTTGATTCTCGCCCTGGGAGCGCCTACGATTGCGTCATTATTCGGGGATGACCTGGAGGTTCGCGAGACGGCTATCACGCTTCTCTACGTTGCAGCCGCCTTTCAACTCGGGGATGCATTCAACATCGTCGCGCGTGGAATGCTGCGAGGAACAGGAGACGTTCGAGTTCCTGCGATCATCTGCGTCACGGTATCTTGGCTTGCTCTGCCGCCACTCACTTGGCTACTTGGTCACAATTGGGGCATGGGGGCGGTCGGCGCCTGGTTGGCGCTCACATGCGAAATCACCGTAGTTTCGGGGGGGCTCTGGTGGCGCCTCTGGAAAGGTGGCTGGCGCACCAGTGCCGCTGGGAGTCGCAGGGCGATTGCGGCAAAAATCTAGGGGAAACTCTGCGTCTCTTCACTCGTGCCCGACTAGGCTCTTAGCCATGTCGATGAAGTGCACGGGCTGGAGGGGCGCTTTCGATTCGTCGAACGCCGAGGTGCCCGTCTCTTGGTACCCGAGGTTGCGATAGAATTCGGGCAATTCCGATCGCAAATGAACGACCTGTAGATGCATCCACTGTGCACCACGCTCGGTAGCCAGGTCCTCCGCAGCCCCGACGATTCGACGCCCGAGCCCTTGCCCCTGAGCCTCCGGCCGCACTGAGACTAGACCTAGATGAGCATTGGGCCCCGCTACTCGGAGGTGAGCCGTTGCGATGGCTTCGGCCTCACCGCGCACGATGAGCATTTCTCTCGCTCGAATATGCACGGCTACCCCCTCTTCATCGATACGTGGTCCTAAGAGGAAGTATCTCTCCACCAAGTAGGCCAGATTGATGAGGTCGGCGATCGCTTCTAGATCGCCGGGCTCCGCAATGTCGAAGGAGTGAATGGTCGCTCGCATTCTCAAACTCACTGGCGAAACTAGCACGAGTCCACAGTGGGCAAAGCCCCCAAAGGCTGGCTGTATCGTGTATGATACCCGCATTCCCGGTTGCCGACGGTGCCCTTAATGCTACAAAAATCTCTCGCTTCTCTAGCCCTAGCTTCAACCTTGGTTGCGCTGCCCCTTCTAATCAGTTGCGGCGACTCGCCCGATGAGGTCGACGCCTCGGCGATCGATGCAATGCCGGTCACCGGCAACTTCAGCCTGGCCTGGTCGATAGTCGACGGCGTTGAGACCATCCCCTGCGTGGACGTTGGGGCCGTCGCGATCTCCATTCAGCTCATTGTCCAGGGCTCAGGTACGGGCGAGGCAGAATCGTTCCCTTGCACCTCTGGCGAGGCGACTAGTCGGTTCTTTGCCCCTGGTATCTACGACTTCACGATAGATCTCCGGGCGGCTGGGTCAACTTCACTGCTCGACACGCCTGTGCGCATTCAAGACTTCGAGATCGTGGCCAATGAGGAGTCGGCACTGCCAGTCCAGGAGTTCGCCGTTGAGGCCGTCGGTAACTTCAATTTCTTCGTAGACGCGGGGGCCACAGGTGGCAACTGCGCGGCGACAGGTGTAGATGGCGCCGGTCTTGTGGGGCTTGCTCTTGGTCTCAAAGATGGCGCGGGCGCTTGCGTGGCGGCGGACTTTGTTATTGCAGCTGGCACTGAAGCGGGCGGCACCTACAGCTCAGACTGTATTACGCCACCTGCGCCCTTTCCATGTATCGGTGCAGATCAAGAAGTGAGTGTGAGCAACTTCGCTTCTGGCGCTCTGAGCCTCGAAATTGTGGGGCAGAAGGCAGGGCCACGCGACTGTTACAACCGAGTTAGCAACTTCACTCTGCCAGGGGCAAACCTCGTAAAGGAACTCGGCTCGTTGTTGTTGAATCTCGAGCTCAGCGCAGAATGCGATCCAGACTTCT
>JAAEPE010000462.1 GCA_024222395.1 Myxococcales bacterium | reverse complement strand
TGTTCCCGGCTGCATATGCGAGGGCGGCGCCTCCCTCTGTCGCCCCGGCCTTTATTTATTCTTCAGATCAATCCCCATCTCGCCCCTGCAACGCGCGATCGGAGCGCTTGCGCACGAGAACGAGGTTCCGCAAACTCGTCATTTCGCGCAGGAGGTACCTCAGCCTCTTTTCGCACGCAGCTCGATCGTCGGCCCTCTCAAGGCATATTCTCGACATTTATACACGATACGTGTCGAATTGGGCCGTCGCGGGTGACTTACGCGACATCTGAGCTGCCTGGTTGACCGAGTTCTGCCTGCTCCAACCCGCTCTATGAACTAGGAGGCGCTTGCGAAGAGGTATCGTCGGCCACTACTTTGCTTTTCGCCGACGTAGTGGTAGGATTTAGCACCTTATGATCACGTCCTCTGTCAGCACCATGGCCTCGGGAGGTAGCGTTGAGAACCAGGCGGAGCGACAGACGGGGAAGGACCTCGTCAGGCCGCCCAGCGTCCCGGCGTCGTCTCTTTCGGATAGCGACGGCGATCATGCCAGTAGATTAGAGAGTAGCAGCGGACGGGGGAGCTACCGTGGAGATAACGCAGGGGCGGCTCGGGCGACCACGGACAAGGCTCGGGTGTCTGGGCGTGTCAAGTGGTTCAACCATCACAAAGGATTCGGATTCATCACCGTGGACAATGAGGCGGAGGAGGTTTTC
>JAAEPE010000461.1 GCA_024222395.1 Myxococcales bacterium | reverse complement strand
CTTGGATGAACCAGGTCGAGATCTGGTTCAGTATTTTGGCTAGGCGTGTGCTCAAGCGCGGCAGTTTTACGTCACTTGATGATCTCAAGAGCAAGCTAAACAGCTTCATAGACTATTTCAACGCCACCCTGGCGAAACCATCTTCCTGGACCTACACCGGAAAGCCTCTGAAAGCATGAAAAATTGCGATCACCACTTATGCCGAGGACATCTAGTTCGCCGCCTTCGACGACCGGAAAATTCCGGTACTGGCAACTTAGGAACTTGCCTGCAACGTAGTAAATGTCGATATCGGGCGTGAGTGTCTCGACCTCTTTGGTCATGAAGTTTGCGACATGGCCGTGGGGCATTTCGCTCCCATGCGTTAGCAGCGAGAGACAATCTCGCTCTGACAGCATACCTACCAAGGCCCCATCGCGGTCTACGACCGGGGCTCCAGACATTGTCTCATAGATGAGGATTGGGACGGCTTCGCGAATATCCATCGACGCGGCGAAACGGTAGAAGTTCACGACCATGAAGTCTCTAACTCGAGGAAGGGACATTCAAAGATAATACACGTGAGCCCCTTGAACCCAATGCGTATTGTACCCGCTCACAATATTCAGAATATTTCCGCGATCAAGGGTTCAGAAGACTTCAGGATTGCCGATTCTCGTAGAGGGGTGACGCTCGATTGTGTGGGGAAGGGGAGAGCATCAACTCTCCCCTGGCCACCATGCGCATCGCTATGCAGCGACTTGTCATCGACAACGCAACCTTGACGAGTACCAGCGCGCGAGCCACCGTTCGAAAGAACAGACGAGGCATGCTGGTATTGAAACTCGCGATAGAGCAACACAGTCTCTGCAAAAGTGGTTCACCCCGCATCCTCGGGTAGATAGCGTCGCCCGGTCTCCCACTCCTCGGAAGTTTCGATGAGGATCGCCGAGACCAGTCGCAGGCACGAAGCTTGGTTTGGGAACATCGTTGCTACTCGGGTTCGTCGCCCAATTTCTTTGTTGAGCCTCTCGAGCAAATTGCTGGTTCTCATTTTCTTCTGGTGAGCCTCT
>JAAEPE010000460.1 GCA_024222395.1 Myxococcales bacterium | reverse complement strand
TACAATACCGAAAGGCCGCACCAAGCACTTGGCTATCAGACTCCCGCCGAGTTCTACGACGGCTTCCGCCAGGGCGCCGCTTGAGGACATCGAGAATTGTCCACTCCACAACAGGTCTTGCCGACCAGCGGAATACAGAACGAAAATCCCAAAGGCCTAACTGGGGGCCTTTGGGAGAATAGCGAATACGGATACTAGATGCACTCAACTAGAGCAGGCTACTCCTTAGCAACGCCCGATCTTGGTCCTAAAGAATGGGGTCCGCCTTATAACTAGAACATTAACAATACCGTAGAGCTTAGCTAGCCCTCACCGACAACCTCTAGAGTGCGGTTCTAGCGCCCCGGAACCAACGCGGCTGCTACGTCATAGGTTGCTCTCAGGCCTAGAACGACAAGCGCATCGCCGGCTTCTTGGTGCTCCTGCAGTCGCAGGTTGAGGTCCACCGAAGCCCAGTCAAGTGCTCGGTAGCGAACACCAGCGGCTCCATTCCATATCGCTCCCCATTGCCCACTGGCATCAGTGCTCGGGACCCAGCGGAGGTCTGCCATGAGCGTTGTATCCGGGTAGGCTGCGGGCACGTAGTGGATGCCAAGTGCTGGACGAATTGTTGGGTTGTCCAAGGCGTTTCGCATGGCCTCGCCACCTTGTGCAGCGAGAAGGTCGGCGCCGAGGTGCAGTGCGAGGCCTCCGTGGGACCGGCTGAGCATGCCAGAGACAAGGGCCATCGGAGTTGCGGCGCTGGGCGGGGAGGAGAGCACTTTGTCTGTGTTTGCAAAGACCTGGGCATCCTGGGCCAGGCTCTTGCGGAAGACGAGGGCTGCGGCTGGCATTGCCCAATGCATGGCGCCTTGTGGACTGCCTACTTTGAAGTGAGCCATCGCGAGGGTGCGGTCTTGCGCGGGTCCTTCGCAGCCAGAGCAGCTAGCGCGTTCACGCTGGAGGGTGAGGCCAAACTCTTCGAGGCCTCCGAGCCCCAAGGCCACCTCTCCAACTGGTCGGAGATTCTGTTCTAGGCCGAGCCCGAGGTGTAGGACGCCCGCGGGAACCACGAACGCAGTGGGCGTTGCGATGGTCCTGGAATCATGTACCAGCGAAGGCGAACGCTTCGTTGCATCCGCATTCTCTGCACGGGCATCGCTAGGAGCCATGGTTGCGCAGAACGCCACTACTGCGCAGACAGCCTTCGCTATGGTCATTGGTGTGGACACGTGCTCCTTCTGCTCTCATGTGGGGGTAGGGGATTTACTTAGAGACGCCGAGGGCTCGGCGAATCTTGTCGGATGCGATGCTGAGTTGTCCAAAGATCTGAGCGTCCAATAGGTTTGCTTCGCCGATATCGGGAACCCGCACGCCCGACTCAAAGGAGACCTTCTCGCTGAGGTGATAGCGGATACCCCACGAGAGTGTCGGTCGCAGCTTGATTGCGTCTTTGTCAGACGTTGCGAAGGGAGAGAAGAGAGGGACCCAGTAGAGGTCGACGAGCAGTTGGGCGTTCTCTATGGGCTCGGCCTCAATTCCACCGAAAGGACGGATTTGCCTCTTGGTGCCGGTATCGTGAAGTAGGACTTCTTCTTCAGTATTGACGTCGGTCATGCTGGCATCCCAGAAGACGCCTCCAGCGTGTAGCGACGTCTTGCCGAAGGTCTTGGAGGCGACGAGGTCGATGCTCGCAACACGGATGTCGCTGCTTGCCTGTTCGCGGGAGAAGGACTTGCGAAAGCCCAGTGCCAGGGCAGGTTGGTGCTCGAAAGGCCTGTCCTCGCCCACGCCCATACGAAAGCTGGCGAGTACTAGGGGCTGTACGGTTTCGGGGTTGTTATCTGCTCTGGACTGCATACGAATTCGCGGAGAGGTCTCGATGCCAAACTCGCCGACGTCGCCGAGGCCAACGCGGAGAGAGCCGCCAAATGAGCCACCGGTGTCGAGGGAGGTGGTTCCGTGCACGATGGCTGCAGGGAGCAGGCGAGCCGTAGGGACAGCTAGGAGCTGTGGCGCTTTCATGCGCTTGAAGGCGGGCGCCTTGGCCGGGGCATGTTCCGTGGTCGGCGGAGCGACATATGGATCGCGACCTTGTGCCTCGCCTTCGCCGGACTTTAGCTCTTGTGCGTGGCGAGTGAGATTGGCGTAAGGGTCTGCTGGTTCGTCCCCCACATGCTCATCGGGCTCTGTGGTCGGTGTACCCTCTGCTGGCGCATCTTGTGAGGGCGCGCGCATCGGCGAGAGGGTGGTAGGGGGCACGGCGCCCGCGTCCTGAGCACCGTCTTCGGGTTGCGCCCAAGCGCCGCCTTCGGCGAGGGCAAGGGTTGAGAGAATTGTGGCTACTACGAGGTGTTTGTTCATGATGTTCCTTCCAGATGGCTATTGGCAAAAGACAGAGATGCTCTGACAGGCCAGTTGGCCCCAGGGGATGAAAATTTCGCCGCCGAAGCGGATGTCCCACTGCAAGATTTCGCTTGGTGTGACGCCGGGTTCTTTGGCGAGATAACCGGCACTGGCATCGAGGGACAGCAATGGGTGCAAGCGCCAGCGCAGGCCTAGGCGGCCTGTGAAACCCTGCCCAATGCTCGCTGCATCGCTCTCGTCGACGATGAACATGGGAGCTCGGCCTAGCTCTAGGACGGCAGTGGTGTTCTCGTGAGTGCGAGTTATTCCTACGGCGGGTAGGGGTAGAGTGTTTCTTCGATACGGCCGTTTGGCCCAGCGAGGAGCGCCCAAGTCATGCGAAGGCCAAGGTGCAGGTGCACTTCGGCTGGCAAGGCCAGGTGAGATACTGCGTATACGTCGGTTGCCTTTTCGAGGTAGTCGGTCCCGCGAAGCGTCTCGGTGTGCTCGACTCCGAGGCGGTAGGCCAGGGCGACGGCCGGGATTCGGCTACTGCTAGCAAAGGGCAACTTGAACTGCACACCGACGGCGGGCAGTGGCACGTTGCCTCCGCCTACTCCAATAGCGGATGTGTGTCGGTATTCAACCTGTGCCAGATTGCCAATACCAAGGGCTGCGACCCCGGCGGAGGAGAGAATTCCAGGTTCTTCTAGGAGGCTGCCGTCATAGCTCAGGCTAGCCTGATAGGGGCCCACCACGTCGGCTACAGGCATTTCGAAGAGCCTCGGCGATGTCTTCGCGGGCGGGGCTGGGGTGTTCTCGCCGGCCCATGCAATCCCGGGAGCTGCGATCAGGGCAGCCGTTAGAGCGAGCATTCGGAGTGGAGGCAGTCTCAGCACACCCTAGACACACGGAGCTGTGCGGACGAACGTCACGCAAATAGGCGCGAGTATCTTTCTTTCGGGATCAGCGTGACGATTTGGGCTGGCTGTCCGTCTTAGGAATCCTAGCTGCCCGAGGTGCTCTCTCGGAAGCGGCGGCGGATGCGCTCGAGCCCCGCTCGGACCCGCTTCTGAGCGTGCTCGGCAGATTCCATCCCCGTCTTCTCAGCGATTGTGCTGTACGGAGTGTTGAGGATCCAAAGCTCCAGAGCTTCCATCTGGTCCTTTGGCAGCGAGTCGTAGGCGTAGCGCAGGAGCGCTAGTGCAGCTCCGCGGGTGGTGACAGGAGGGCGATTGCCAACGAGCTGGCTGTCGCTTGGGAGCTCTTTGGGGATCACCCACTCGCCCGCAGCTTCGGTGGCCTCGGGGTTGCGGCGGTGGTCTACGTAGTCGTGGTGGGCGCGCATGTAGTCGATGGCTACGCGCTTTGTGACGACGACAAGCCAGGCTTCGAAGCCGCCATCTCGAGCTCCGCGCGACTCAACGTAGGATTTGAGTCGCCTCGCATTGTCGGCCCTGAGCTTTTCTATGACCCCGACGAGGATATTGCGTACATCGTCGATATCGGTGCTTAGCCGGCCGGTCACCCTGGGGTTCTTGAGTAGTCTCTCGAGCCCCGGTTCGACTTCTTCCCAGAGCAGCCACCAGGCTGCCTCGTTGCCCTCGGCGGCATCTGCAACCAGATCCTCGAGCCCTGAGCTAGATTTGGTCACGCTGGGAACTTATCATGCTGCCAGATGAGCAAGAGCTCCAGTCAAGTCACAAGCGCTTGGACCGAGCGCGTCGACGATGAGGAAACTCGGGCGTATTTTCAGCAGCGCCTGCTTCTCTTCGCGAAGATGATGTTCATCATCGACACGCTCTTCTTTGGCATCGCGCTCCTGGCCTACCAGCTCTATCCCTCCATGATGCCTTCCCGCATCAATGTGCTGCATCTCATCGGCGGGATTTGCTTGCTCCTTCTCTTTGCGGCCTGGCACCTGCTCCTCCCTCGCGAGCACCGAAGTTTGCGACAGCTACTCGCGCTTGACGCCTTCCTGATTGTGAGCATGGCGGTTGCCTTCGGGATTCTCTGCTTCTTCTCCTACGACCGGACCGTGAACATGTGGAGCGTGTTCATATGGACCATCTTCTTGGTCTTTGGTCGAGTGCTCTACGTGCCGAGTACGGCGGCCCGCACGGCGGTTCTCTCGGCAATCGCCTTCACCTGTATCGCTGCCGCGGGAACCGCGGTTGCCGTCTGGAGGCCCGAGGGCCTCTCTGTGCCCGGGCCTGTCTGGGCGTTCGGCTCCATCTTCTACGGCGCTGTTGCGGTGCTCATTGCCGCGGTGGGCTCTCACGTGATGTACGGCCTGCGGAGTCGGGTTCTTGCCGCTGAGAAGCTCGGCCAGTACACCCTTGGTCGCAAAATAGGCGAGGGTGGCATGGGCGCTGTGTACGAAGCCCACCACGCGCTACTGCGCAGGCCAACGGCAATCAAGCTCTTGCCGCCGCAGAAGGCAGGTGCTGAGAGCATGGTGCGTTTTGAACGCGAGGTGCAAATTACCGCCGAGCTCAATCACCCCAATACCGTCGAAATTTACGACTACGGGCGTAGTCGCGATGGGCTCTTTTACTACGCCATGGAGTTTCTCGACGGGATGGACCTCGAGACCTTGGTGGCAGAACATGGGCCTCAGACCCCAGCTCGTGTCGTGCACATTCTCGCTCAGGCCAGCGGCGCACTCCAAGAAGCCCACGCGCGGGAACTAATTCACCGGGACATCAAGCCTGCCAACATCTTGCTCTGCGAACTTGGTGGAGTCCCCGATATTGCGAAGGTTGTGGACTTCGGCCTAGTCAAAGAGCTCAAAGACGATTCGATGCTGACAACGGGCAGCATGGTCGGGGGAACGCCGGCGTATATCTCCCCTGAAGCCGTGATGGATCCGGACTCAGTTGGGCCAGTATCGGATCTCTACGCCTTGGGCGCTGTCGGCTACTTCTTGCTCACAGGAACTCCTCTTTTTCGGGCGACGAGCTTGATGGAGATGTGTGTGCACCACGTCCGCAGCGATCCGGACCCGGTGGCAGAGCGAACTGAGCAAGAGATTTCCTCAGAGCTTGCCTCGCTCATTATGGAGTGTCTTTCGAAAGAGGTGTCTGAGCGCCCGGAGAGCGCGACGGAATTTCGCAGCCGCCTGCGAGCAGTGCCCGAGTCTGAGCTTTGGGATGAAGATGCAGCCCTGGAGTGGTGGCGCTCTCTACCTGAGAAGAAACCCCCTAGTGAGGCTATCGACTGCACAGCCATGACCATTCAGCGAGCGGCTCTTGGCGCAGCTGATACTGTGTACCCTGGCGAACCCTAGCGGAGAGGCGGCGCCGGCCCTTTCGCTTGGCTTCTCTCGTTCTCGTCTATGTGCTGATAAATACGGGTGGAATTCTCTGGTCGGCTGCCCCAGCGGGCCAGGTAGTGAATTGTGCTGTGCAGGCCGCGTCCTAACCTATGCGGCAATGAGGCATCACCTAATACGACTCTTCGCAACGGCCATCGCGGCCGGTATTTGCCTTGCGGCGGTTGGAGTCGGCGCTCTTGCGGCAACGGTCCGAGTTCGTGGCGGCGAGTGGCGAATGCCCGTGCGAGAAGATGTCGAGGCGCTGGTAGTGGCGTGGGAGTCGGCGCCCGAGCCGGCTCGAACGATCTATCTCGAGCAGGGCGCACTCATCGTGAAGCACGGGGCAGACAACGCCTCGCGCTCTATGAGCAGCCTTATTGCAGCCGGACCCGCTCGCCAGATTCCTCGCTACCGAGCTAGTCGGAAGAACTGGAATCGCTTGGTGAAATGCGTGCAAGACAAGTTTGCCGGACTCGATGTGCGGCTAGCCTCGGCCGCCGTTTCAAGCTCCAGGAGTCGCTCTTTGGTCCAGGTGGCTGCGCTAAGGAGGACATATAGGTCCGCTAGCCTCTAGATTCACAGATCCTAACGCCTACAAAGCAGCGTCCGACGAGCCGAAACGCGCTCGCTACTTCGGACGACGGGCGCTGCTTTTTCGTGAAACCTGGCACAGGTACTGTCAGAACTGACGCCAAGACTTTGGCGCTCTGACGGGGAGCTGGCGGGAGTCTGTTTGATTCTAAGGTGTTAGGTCTAGCCTGGATCTGGATCGACATTGGCAATGCACCGGGCCAGTGGATGAAGAAAGAGCTCAGGCATTCCTGCCCTACGGTCGACAGAACATCGACGAATCTGACATCGAGGCGGTGATAGCAGCCCTGAAAGGACCGCGCATCACGCAAGGGCCGCTCGTGGACGAATTCGAAGAAGGTCTCTGCAACTACCTCTATTCGGAAACCAGACAGAGCCTAGTTTCCTAGAGCGCCCCGCGAACGAATGGCTCGAGAGCAGCGGCGATAGTTGCTGCCCGCTCTCGGCCATTTTGCGGATTGAAGATGCGAAACGGATCGATGTAGGCACTGGGCCGGAGCGTCCCTACTTCACCGCGCGTGCACTCGATGAGTATCGAAGTTGCGTCGTAGGCCTGATGCAGGTGGTCGATTTCCATCCCGTGCGCAAACGAGATTCCCGGGAACCAATGGGACACTTGCCTCACCGTGTAGTTGCCAAGGCGCATCTTAAGCTTGTTGGCGACTCGTAGGTGCTCTTCTCGGGCATGTGGGGATTTCCAAATTCCTCCCCAGGGCATGAGGATCATGTTGCCGATACTGTGGAGTGAGAGCGCGATGTCGATGCTGGCGTCCACGGCAACCCTGTCGAGGGTACTGACTATGGCCGAGACTTCCGGCTCCGAGCATGCTGAAGGGCCTGAAGCGTTGTGGCCTGCGAGCAGGCCCGTGCTTGCGCGGAAGTGCGTGGGCCAGTTGCGGTTTAGGTCTACGCCATTCTCGTTGCTGCGAACCCAACGACGTTTGCCATCGCGGAGGTTTGCTTCGACTTTGCGAAACCCATCCGGGTTGGTGAGCGGAAAGAAGCACACCCGGCGGTCATCCGAAGGATTCTTAGAAATGGATCTGGCCAAAGAAAATGCGGTTTCAATTCCGATCCACTCAATGGGATGGATACCAGCAATGACCGCACTCACCTTCGTTGCCTTGGGGGCTCCTACTTCGACCATCCACAGAGGTTCCCCGAGCACGGAACGGCCAATCCTCTGAACTCGCGCATTCTCCAGAGAGGACCAGCTCTCAAGCAACTCGCGGTAGCCTCGGTAGTCTACGGGGGTGCGCAGAGTGCTCCTAGATAGTGGCTCAAGAGCGGGAAGCGACTCCGCGAAGCTCCTCATGGGGCATCCACTCTTGCTCGCCGGCGCTCTCTCTACGTTCGAATGTCGGCCCATTCAGAGCAGCCCGAGCTCGAGCAGAGCTTCTTCGCTCATGCGTGCCTTGGTCCATGGAGGATCCCAGGCCAGCTGGACATGGCTCTGTTTGACGCCGGGGACGATTCCAACCCGGTCGGCCACTTCGCGCACGATGAAATCGGCGACTGGACAGCCTGGGGCGGTGAGCGTCATCGTGACTTCGACGACCGCGTCATCGCTAACGTCGATGTCGTAGATGAGACCGAGATCGTAGATGTTGAGGGGAATCTCCGGGTCGTAGATGCACTTGAGAGTGGCGACGACGAAGGTGTGCATGGCGTCCTTGTCGAAGGGGCCCGTTGGCTCGATACCGGTGCCGCCGTAGGCTTCGATTTCGGGAGGCGCAATTGACTCCGGGTGGTTCTGAATGGTGGACAGAATCTTGCGGGGCTTTGCCGGCGCTTCGATCTTGTTCGTCTTGAGGTGCTCGATATCTTCGCTCATGTAGTACCTACTCAGTGGTGACAACGTCACCGTCGTTGGCGATGGCGTGCTGCATGGTGTGCCAAGAAAGCGTGGCGCACTTCACCCGCATGGGGAACTCGGAGACGCCCGCGAAGACTGCGAGTTTTCCGAGTAGATCCTCATCGACTTCGGCTTCACCCATCACTACCGCGTGATAGTTCTCGAAAATGGCATTGATGTCTTCGAGTTTCATGCCTTTGACCATCTCGGTCATTGTTGAAGCAGCGGCTTGGCTGATGGCGCAGCCCGAACCCTGGAAGCCGATGTCGACAATAGCGTCGCCTTCGAGGATTAGCTTTACGGTGAGGTTGTCACCGCAGAGCGGGTTGTCGCCTTGGGCTTCTCGGTTGGCGCCCTCCGGAAAACGGAAGTTGCGGGGAGCTTTGGAGTGGTCGAGGATGACCTCCTGGTACAGCTCGCGAAGGTCGGAATTCATGAGAACATCTCCTGGACGGTGCGAACTGACGCGAGCAGTGCGTCGACATCAGCGCGGCAGTTGTAAAACGCAAGCGAGGCGCGAGCGGTGGCGGGTATACCAAAGGCCTTCATGACGGGCTGTGCACAGTGGTGCCCTGTGCGAAGTGCGACACCCTCTGTATCGACAATGGTGCCAATGTCGTGGGGGTGGGCACAGTCGAGGAAGAACGAGAGCGCACCCATGCTGTGCTTTGCGGTGCCGACTCTGCGCAAACCAGCGATGCTGCGAAGCGACTCGTCCGTGTAGCGGAAGAGGTCTTCTTCGTGAGCTTGCATTGCGGCCATATCGAGGCCACCTAGATACGTGAGAGCAGCACCCATGCCGATGACGCCGGCGATGTTTGGTGTCCCCGCTTCTAGTCGATTGGGCAACTCGGCGTAGGTGGTCTTCTCGAAACTCACGCTGCGAATCATGTCGCCGCCGCCTTGGTACGGAGGCATGGCGCCTAGAACATCGAAGCGGCCGTAGAGGACGCCCGTTCCCGTTGGAGCAAAGAGTTTGTGCCCACTAAAAACGTAGAAGTCACAACCCAAGTCAACCACGTTCGGCGCCATGTGAGGCACGGCCTGAGCACCGTCGACGACGCTAATAGCGCCGTGGCTTCGAGCCATAGCGCAAATCTCCTTGGCGGGAAGAACGGTGCCAAGCGCATTGGAGACGTGGGCAAAGGCGACAATCTTGACGCCACCGGCCTTGAGCTGCGCTTCGATTCGCTCGAGGGGGACGTCACCATCGTCATCGATCTCGGCGACGACCAATTGCGCCCCCATTTCCTCGCAGATCATTTGCCATGGCACGATATTGGAATGGTGCTCAAGGCCCGTTATTAGAACCTTGTCCCCGGCCCCAAGATTTGCCCGCCCATGACACTGAGCCACCATGTTGATGCTCTGAGTCGTGCCACTTGTGAAGATGATCTCGGAAGGCTTGGCGGCGCCGAGGAATGCCTGCACCTGTTTGCGCGTTCCTTCGTAGCCTTGGGTTGCGCGTTGCGAAGGCAAGTGAACTGCGCGGTGAATATTGCCGCAGTTGTGCTCATAGACCTGTCTCACTGCATCAATCACCACCTGCGGCTTCAGCGCTGTGGCGGCACTGTCTAGGTAGATGAGTTGCTTGCCTCGGACTTCTTGGCGTAGGGCGGGGAAGTCCGAACGAATTGCATCGATGTCAAACCCGCTCATTACTTCGCTAGCTCCGCAATGTCATCACCATAGGGCAGGCGAGAGAGCAACTTCGCTGTCAATCGGTCGCGAACCGGCTCGCACTCAATACGATCAAGAATCGACCGCACGAAGGAGAAGGTGAGAATCGACCGGGCGTGGTTTTCATCGATGCCGCGAGCGCGGAGGAAGAAAAGATGGTCAGGGTCTACTGAACCAATCGTAGCACCGTGGCTAGCGGTCAAATCGTCCGAGTCGATTTCCAGATGTGGCTTTGTGTTTATCGTGGCTGTGTCCGATAACAGCAGGTTGTGGTTCTGCTGATGCGCGCTGGTTCCCTTGGTGCCTTGATCCACGTTGATGATGCCATCGAAGACGGCGTGAGCGCGATCGTCGACAATACCTCGGTACTCCTCTGTGCTCGTGCAGTGCGAATCCGCGTGGGTGATGAGGGTGTGGTGAGCTACGTGCTCGCTGCCAACGGCGTGATACATGCCGTCTAGGTGGCATTCTGCACCTGGGCCGCTCATGCGCGCGTCGATTTCGAGGCGCGAGAGCTTGCCTCCCACGGCGACGGATCGCGACGTGTATTTGGAGTTGCGCTCTTGCAGTACCGCCAATGTTCCAAGGTGGGTGCTGCCTTCATCACCTTCCATGACTCGGAGGTGATCGAGCTTTGCGCCATTAGCGAGGTGTACCTCGGTAACCGCGGTGCAGACGTCCTCTTGACCTGCGCGAGAGAGGTAGGTCTCGATGACGTTTGCCTGGGCGTTGGCCTCGAGTTCGATGAGAATACGCGGATAACACGCGTGGCCATTTGTCGTTGCGTCGGCGATGTGCACGATGTGCACGGGCTTGCCCGCATGCGTCGACTTGATTCTAAGGGCGTAGCCATCGACGAAGAGCGCCGCGTTAATTCCCGCGAAGAACTCGGAATGAGCGAGCTTGCCAAGGTGCGCTTTGAGCGAGTCTGGGTCATTGAGGAATATGGTGTCGAGCGCGGTGACATCAAGGCCTTCGGCTGACGCACTCTCGCCAATCGGCTGGCCGTTGACGAGGTAGACGCGAAGTGTCTCGTCGTCTCCTAGTTGCTCCTTGGCCCAGGCCACCGCTTCAGTGCCGCTCATAGCAGAAGCTGGTGACACGCTCTGTCCCTCGAGTTTACGCAACGAGGTGAAGCGCCAGGCTTCGGTCTTTGAGGTGGGAAGCCCGGAGGCCAGCACCGCCCCGCATGCCTGTTGGCGAAGGTTTGCTAGCCACTCAGGGTCTGACTCGTGGGGCTTGTGCCCGGTGAGCCCCTGGCTATCGAGGAAGGCGCTCATGAGACTGCGCGTCCAGTGAACTCGGCGTAGCCCTTGGCCTCGAGCTCTTTCGCCAGTTCTTTGTCGCCGGTACGAGCAATCTGGCCGTTGACCAGGACGTGAACGACATCTGGAACGATGTAGTCGAGTAGCCGTTGATAGTGGGTGATGATGAGCATCGAGCGAGCCTTGTCGCGAAGGGCGTTGACGCCCTTGGAGACAGTGGCGAGTGCGTCGATGTCCAGCCCCGAATCGGTCTCGTCGAGAATGGCGAGTTTTGGCTCGAGCATAGCCATCTGGAAAATCTCGTTGCGCTTCTTCTCACCACCAGAGAATCCGGCGTTGACTGCGCGCTTCACCAGCCCGTCGTCTAGTTCGACGAGCTTGGCTTTTTCACGGGCGAGCTTCATGAAGTCCATTGCGTCGAGTGGGTCTTCGCCACGCGCTTTGCGAACCGCATTGAGGGCAGCTTTGAGGAAGTAGACGTTGCTTACGCCAGGCAATTCGACTGGGTACTGGAAGGCCAGAAATACACCCGCGCGGGCGCGGTCTTCTGGCTTCTTCTCGAGAAGACTCTCTCCGTCGAATGTGACTTTTCCCTCTGTAATCTCGTAGCCGTCTCGACCTGCGAGTACATGGCTGAGCGTGCTCTTTCCTGATCCATTTGGCCCCATGATGGCGTGAACTTCGCCGGCGGGAACTTCGAGGTTGATGCCCTTGAGGATGCTCTTGCCATCTGCGGTGGCGTGAAGGTTTCTTATACTAAGCATGATTCTTATCTGACGTGGGGGGTTATCCGACTGCGCCCTCGAGGCTAACCTCAAGGAGCTTCTGAGCTTCGACTGCGAACTCCATAGGGAGCTCTTTGAGGACTTCTTTGCAGAAGCCATTGACGATTAGGTTGACCGCATCCTCTTCGCTTAGGCCGCGCTGGCGGCAGTAGAATAGCTGGTCATCGCCAATCTTTGAGGTGGTGGCCTCGTGTTCGAGAGTAGAGGACTTATTCTTGACCTCCACATACGGAATCGTGTGCGCACCGCAGGTGTCACCCAATAGCAACGAATCGCACTGCGTGTAGTTGCGAGCGTTCTCTGCGTTCTTGCCTATGCGCACCGAGCCTCTGTAGGTCTGCTGGCCGTGGCCAGCGGTGATGCCTTTGGAGACGATGGTCGACTTGGTATTGCACCCCAGGTGGATCATCTTGGTGCCGGTATCGGCTTGCTGGTAGTTGTTGGAAATTGCGACAGAGAAGAACTCGCCTACTGAGCCATCTCCTTTGAGAATGCAGCTCGGGTACTTCCACGTGATGGAGGAACCCGTCTCCACTTGAGTCCAGCTAATCTTCGAATTTGCTCCTTCGCAAATGCCGCGTTTGGTAACGAAGTTGTAGATGCCACCTACACCGTCCTTGTTTCCCGGGTACCAGTTCTGGACGGTGGAGTATTTTATCTCGGCGTCCTTATGGGCAACGAGTTCGACTACTGCTGCGTGCAGCTGATTCTCATCGCGCATAGGAGCTGTGCATCCTTCGAGGTAGCTTACGTGGCTACCCTCATCGGCGATGATGAGCGTGCGCTCAAATTGGCCTGTGTTGGCGGCATTGATGCGGAAGTAGGTGGAGAGCTCCATTGGGCAGCGAACGCCCTTTGGAATGTAGACGAAGGAACCATCGGTGAAGACGGCGGCGTTTAGCGCTGCGTAGAAGTTGTCGGTGCTTGGAACGACCGAGCCAAGGTACTTCTTGATGAGGTCCGGGTGGTTCTCCACAGCTTCGGAGAAGGAGCAGAAGATGACGCCCATTTCTGCGAGTTTCCCTTTAAACGTTGTGGCGACACTTACGCTGTCGAATACAGCGTCGACGGCAACACCGGCGAGCGCTGCCCGCTCGTGTAGGGGGATGCCGAGCTTCTCGAATGTCTCAAGGATTTCCGGATCGACCTCATCGAGACTCTTGGGGCCCTCTTTGGGCGCTGCGTAATACGAGATGCCCTGATAGTCCACTGGCGCGATCTTCAGTTTCGGCCAGACAGGCTCCGTCATCTCTGTCCACAGCCGATACGCCTTGAGTCGATATTCGAGCAGCCACTCGGGCTCCTTCTTCTTCGCGGAGATGAATCGAATGATGTCTTCGGAGAGTCCAGGTGGTGCGAAGTCTTGTTCGATGTCTGTGACAAAGCCGGCATCGTATTCCTGGCTGAGTCTGTCTTGAATCTGATCGGTGGAGCTCATGATCTAAATCTCATGGTTTAAAACGAAGTGGATTCTCCGCAGCCGCAGCTGCCTGTGGAGTTGGGGTTGTGAAACTTGAATCCCCGGTTCATGAGCGTGCGTTGGTAGTCGAGAATGGTGCCCCTTAGCAGCTTCATGCTGCGGTAGTCGATATAGACTCTGACTTCATCTGCAGCAAGCACTGTGTCCTTGTCACGGGGGGCTTTCTCATCCCATTCAAAGGTGTAGGTATAGCCCGAGCAGCCCCCGCCTCGCAGGCCAACTCGAATGGCCTTGGGCGCGGTCTCTTGCTTGGCAGCTTGTCGCCGGATTTCCTCGACTGCCGCTGGAGTTACAGTGACCGTTTCGGGATCCGCCTGCACGCCCTCGTCGGACTTCTTGTCGCTCTCTGTGGCAGGGGCAGCATGAAGACTGCCCTGGGTGTCGCTATGGAGAAGCTTCTTTGGGGTCATCCCTCGCTCTGCGCCCCTTGTGCTTGCGGTAACTCACCTTCGACGTCCTGCACAGCACTGGAGTTGACGGAATTCACCATCACAGGGTCTGCTGAAGTTTGGCCGGCTTCGCCTTGGCCGGCCCTCTCACTGAGGCCTGCAAATAGGTGGGGAACCTCGGTGGTCGTGTGACTGACTTGGACGCAGTCCTTGCAACAAGCGGGGGAGAGATCACCTGGACAGTCTTGGCAGCCATCAAGGTAGTTTAGTGCCTCTACAAGATCTGCCTCGCTGCGGTGCAGTTTTGCGAGCTGGGTTTGCACCTCGTCTAGCTTCTTGGTGAAGACATCCCGTGCTTGGCTAGTTGCCACTCGTCCGTTGGCTGCTCGTTCAAAGTCGGCGACGAATCCCTGGATCTGAGCAAGAGTAAATCCAATACCTTGGAGCTTGACGATCCAACGTGCACGCTCGATAGAGCTGTCATCGTAAAGGCGAAATCCCCCTTTGCTGCGAGCCACTGGGTTGAGGAGTCCGAGCTCCTCATAGAGATGCAGGGCGCGGACGGTCTTGCCCACAGTCTTGGCAAATTGGCCTACTTGTAGTCGTTCTTGAGGTTTGCTGGCTTGTTCAGACATGGTTGGCTCCGGACTTCGATGTTGGGTCGGACAAGTCTAACCTTTACGTTAGACTTGATGGCTTCAAGACGACTATGGAGATCGAAGAGCGACTTGTCAATCATACCTTTCCGTTCGGGGGAGGGTTGTCCGTCTCTATGTGTAGTGCTTAACCGACCAGGTGAGGGACTACTTTCGATTCCTGAACTAATGATCCAGCGAACTTACTTGCTCTAGCCTAGGCAATCTGAGCAAATCAGATAATGGACACGGCGCCACCGGATCGCACTGGCCAAATTCTGGTCGAGCGATATCAAATCACCGGCGTGCTTGGCTCGGGAGCCATGGCCGACGTCTACGAAGCGCTTGATCTGCATAGCAATATTTCGGTGGCGGTTAAGCTTCTCAATGAAGATGTCCGCGACCGCTCCGCGTTTCACGATCGCTTCGGGCGCGAGGCGCTCATTACAGCGAAGTATTCGGATTCTTGACTTCGGAAACACTGCGGATGGATTGCCATTTCAGGTCATGGAGGTCGTTCGAGGGCAACAGCTCGCAGACATCCTCGACTCAGAAGAACGCTTGCAGCCAGCCCGCGCCTTTCACATCTTCAAGCAGCTTCTCTACGCACTCGCTGAGTGTGGTGACGCCGGGGTGATTCATCGCGACATCAAGCCCGAGAACATACTCATCTATTAGAACCAGGGCCAGAGCGACTCGGTCAAGCTGTTCGACTTCGGAATTGCGAAGCTTGTCGGTGACGCAGCTGTTGGCCACGAGAAGCTGACCTCGGTGGGGCTCATCTTGGGTACGCCTCACTACATCGCCCCGGAGTGGGTAACGAGCGATGATGTGGATTGTCGCGCAGACCTCTACTCCGCAACGATTCTACTGTTCGAGATGCTAACGTCGGCTCCGCCGTTCCTATCTGAAGATCGCAAGGCGCTGATGAAGATGCACCTCGGCGAAGAGCCCCCGACGCTTCGAGAGAGAATCCCGGAAGAGAACTTTTCCGATGAACTCGAGGCAATGGTGCGCAAGGGGCTGGCGAAAGATCCGAACGATCGCTTTTCCGACGCGCGAGACTACTTGAAGGCTCTCAACGCTTTGAAGGCTCTCAACGCTCTCGGGGGAACTCAGGTGCTCGCGCCTCAGCCGCACATGGCTACCCTTGCTGCCGCAGGTGTTGGCGGCCTCGGGGACCTACCAGGAAAATCTGCCTTGCCGGCTGCGGCATCGTCTCGTCGCATTTCGCCCATGTTGCTCGCCGTTATCGGCCTCGCGATCGTCGGTGGTTTGGTGGCTCTCGCTCTCCTCGATCGAGGCAGATCGGGCAAAGCTGCCGACGATGCCGGTGTTGCTCTCACGCGGAGCGTGCCTGATGCCAGCGCACCGGTCGAGCCAATTCTCAAATTTGATGCCGGGAACGAAGTCAAGACGGTTGAGCCAGCGCAAGGGCCGGTCGTTCCCATTGAGGATTCCCAGCTCGCCCTGGTGACCAAGGTTTGGACGGACGGGGGGCTCGCTATCTCGGGGTTTACTAGTGATCTTGGAGATGATCTCGCCAACGGTGCATGTCGTTACGGGAAGGTCGAAGACTTGCGAGTGATCGTCTGCCTCGGCGCTCACGACCCAATGAAGAGCAGCAAGAGTTTGAGCCACTCAGCTCCTGGCGACAAAGCGCCTCGCAAGTGGCGCTCGCGAATCGCTCGTGGCGAATTCCACTTGCGAGTGCAGAGCGAAGGCCGCAAGAAGAAACGAAAGGGTGTAGATCTGACTGTGACAGCGGCTTCGTAGTCATTCCATGGGCCTAGAAGGCACTGGTGCGCAGAACGAAGCACGTCGAGGCAACGCCCCTAGAAATTGGGCCAATCTCACCGTTGGCACACCAGGATTCGGCTCCTCGTAGGAGCCTGCGAGGCTGAGAGTGTCATAGTCAGAGTTACACCCAAACGAAAAAGACTTCGTCGCAAGATCGAGGGCTTATTCAAGAAGCTCTGAGTGCGAGCCCTCTTTCGTGCCGAGAGCTGGGATTGAAACGCCAAAGCATGGGAGCATTCTGACCATGAATGCAAAGAGCGGTCTCTTATTGGCGCTAATCTCTCTCTGTCTGCTCGGTGGTGCACAGCTGGCTCACGGGCAAGAATATGAGGGCGACGATACGCAGGAAGACTCACCAGCCTCCGGGGAGTCAATAGCGAGCAAGCACCTGAGCTCACAGACCGCCGATGAGGCGCCGAGCGCTGCAGCAGGCTACAAGAAGGGCTTCTTCATTACCGACGGCGGTGTGAACACTGTTGTCATAAACGGCCGCGTTCAGGGCCGTATGGAGTACACCAGCGTCGACGAGGGAGGTGACGCTCGTGGGCGGAACCACGCGTTCCTCGTACCGCGAGCACGCCTCGGTATGAAGGGCACCGCCCACACCAAGAGGCTCTCATACAAGTTTGAGAGCGACTTTGGCAAAGGCCAGGTGGCACTCAAGGACTTCTTCTTGGACTACCGAGTGGGGAAGGGAGAGACGCGGGTTCGTTTGGGACAGTTCAAGATGCCGTTTGGGCGCAGCACCTTGACCTCATCTGGCAAGCTCGAATTCGTCGACCGAAACATCGTCGAAAGCTATGCAGGCAACGGCAGGGATATTGGGATCACGGTCCACAACAATCTCGCCGAGTCTCCTGAGACCGAGTGGGCTATTGGACTATTCAATGGCACCGGGGAGAAAGGGCTCTTTGAGCCGTCGCTCGCCGTTGATCCTGCGACGATGGAAACAGAAGTCGTCGGCGGAACGTTCTCAAACGTGCCCGAGAGAATCCGGCCAGCTGTCGCGATACGCGTGGGCCACAACAGCAAGGGCATGAAGGGCTATAGCGAAGCGGACCTCGAGGGGGGAGATCTTCGCTATGCAGTCGCTGGCGCATTGCTGACTCACTTTCACTACAGCGCGTCTGCGGCGAGCTTGCGAGCCGGTGTTGACTTCGCGGTCAAGCAAGAAGGCATGGCAGCGACCGGCGGAGTCTTCGCAGATATGCAGGGAGCAGAGATCTCAGACATCAGCTACACCGGGCTAGGCGCTTACGTGCAAGCCGGATACATGCTCGATAAGAAGAAGCAGGTTGCTCTTCGATACGCGAGCATCACCGAAGAGGGGGGCAACAATCAGCAAGAAGTTGGTGGCGTCTTCTCGCTCTACGAGTTCTCTCACAACTTGAAGTGGCAAACCGACATCTCCTACCTACATAGAGACGACGGAGCGAAACGGCAGGATTTCCGTGGCCGCAGCCAGGTTCAGTTTGGGTTCTAGACCGCCGAGCATAAATCTTGATCGAGAACTTGCGTGACAGGCGTGTTCATGATCAAACGGCTAGATGATTCCGATTGCTGTTCGTCGAAAGATTGTCGAGGCGTATCAAAGTGGACTGTCTGGCTCCTTTGTTAGAGACTGCTGAGCTGTTCGGGGTTGGTGAAGCGACGGTCAATCGATTGATTCGTTCGCATCGAGAAGCCGGCGACGTCTTGAGCAATTGTGTCTCGATGCGGTCGTAAGCGAAGATTCGATTTGGACTGGCTTCGCAGACATGCTGAAGCGTTTCCGAACGCCACAAGGAAGGAACGGGCTCGAGATTGGGAAGAGGAACTAGGTT
>JAAEPE010000459.1 GCA_024222395.1 Myxococcales bacterium | reverse complement strand
TCTTGATGGTTTCCAGACAAAGTTCGCGCTCCGCATCAGAAAGACGAACGATATACTTCTTGTTCATGCTGAATCTCCTCCGCAACGAGGAGATCACAGAGCGACATGAACTCAAGTTTCTAGCCTAGATGACGCACTAGTATTCTCTGCGGTCTAGGCGCCGCTTCGACTCTTCGCCCAGTTTTCGGGCAAGAGTTCATCGAGGCGTTCGAGTTTGATGCCACCTGAGATTTGCAAGAGGATGTCGTGCAGCTAGGCGCGAAGGTCGACACCCTGCCGTGCGGCGGTTTCGAGCACCATGAGAATAATGACGGTGCGCACGCCGCCTTCGTCTGATCCAGCAAAGAGGCAATTTCTTCGGTCCCATGGCGGGACCACGGAGAATTCGCTCGACGTCGCCATTGTCGATCTCGAGTGCCCCGTCGACCTCAATGGCACGAAGCAAATCCCGGTGCCTGTCTGCATAGCTCAGAGCCTTGCCAAGAAGAGTCTTGGGTGGTTCCGTCGGTTTGTGTTTTGCAATCCAAGCCTCGATGTCGTCGAGAATTGGGGAGCTGTCCACAAGCCATCGCGCAAGACGCTCGCCCGATGAGTCCTCCGCGTTCCGCGAATCCTCCTCCACCTTGTACGGCTTCTTGATGTGACCTAGCGCCACAGCGGCACGAGGGTCGCCTGCCTCGAAGGCTTTGTGGAAGTATCTTCGGCAGTGCATTCAACAGCCCACCAACAAGATGGGCCGGTCTTTCGCGATAGTCTCGTAGCCCTTGTAGCCATCGCCCTGCACCCAACCAATGCACTCTCCGAGAAATGCTCCGGCCTCCTTGGCCTTCCAGTTCCTCGTGTAGCGAAACGCAATGTACCCTTTATCTCCGATGAGGCACCAGAGACTAGCACGTTTGATGTTCTTGGCCTTCCTTCTGTCAAGAGACTTGATGTGTGTATCGTCGACCTGCAGAACATGAGAAAGGAAAGCGTGCTTGCAAATGCGATTTGCAAGCGGCTGCAAAAGGAAGGTAACGGCTGAGATCCAGTCCGCCAGGGTGTTGCAATGAAGCTCTAACCGTCTCTACTAAATATCCCTGCCTTTCGATTGAGCGGCGTGTGGTCTTTGTACTTGGCCAAGACCACACGCGTGAGTAGACCAGGGCAAGCGAGCCCCTTCTCGATGATTTTGCCAAATGCGGGGGGCGGTCACGATGTCACCAGCATCGTTTGCCCAAGTCTCGCGAACGTAGACGATCACTTTGAATTGGATAGGGGCGTACTCAAGTATTTCGCTAGAGACTTCGCAGTCCGGAACATCGGCGTTAGGATCCTCGGGTGGCTCCTCTGCCGCTTGATCTGCACGCATACCTTCAAGTGCCAGCTCTAGCTGTCTTGGATCGATACACTCGCTAGTGTTGCCGTAGACCTTCTTGAGAAGCTCTCGCATCGCCGGTTCGCCCCGGGTCGTTAACTCCTCGGGGCTCCCACAGATTCCGTACGTGCGGAACTACCGCATACGGCTCCTCGGATCAGGAGTTCGCTACATGATGAGGACGGAGTGGACCGGAGTGGGCTTTGGGAGTGGAAAGCGCAAAGGCAGCGCCCGATACCATTCCCATGTTCTACGAGGCTTATGCGAGCGTCTCCGAAGCCACTTGAACCACATATGCATCGTCCGATACAGAAAGCCCGCGAGGGCGGATACGTTGCCGGTGATCCCATAGTAGTTGAAGTGGCCGCGTAGCTTCATGCAAAGAACCCGGTGTTGTTCTGAGACCGGCCGATGCCGAACTCATCGCAACCACTGGTTCATCACCTTCATCGCTCGTGCTACTCGTTTCTTTGCCGTTTTCCGTTTGACCACCTGGAACCCCTTTGTGGATTTGGCCCAGAAGTGACATTGTTTACGCTCGGCGGTCTAGGATGCATCGTCACGCCCGACAGCGCTGGTATCGCCAGCTTGTAGCGGCGAAATACGACGGGTCAAAGCGGCGAGGACCAGGCCGTCCACGCATCG
>JAAEPE010000458.1 GCA_024222395.1 Myxococcales bacterium | reverse complement strand
TCTGACTTGCGAGAACTCGATCGCCCTGCTTCGTCGGGGACGAGCCTTTGACTTTCGCCCGGGATGTGAAAGAATTCCCAGTAGATGGCTAAGATTGTAGAAGGTTTTAAAGACGGTAAGCCCGAGCTTGGGCGCCGGACCTTCTTGGTGCCTGAGAATCATTCCGAAGTACTGGCATTGCTCTATCACGAGCAAACCGGGATTGTCGGAGGCCTGCCAGTGGGCCCGCTGAGCACCGAGGCCATGGGGGAGCACGGCATCCGCATGTTTCCCGATCAAGACCAGGAAGTGCTCGAAGAAACCCGTCGCTACTTTGAAAAGCTCGCTGAACGTTTTACCAACGAGCTACCGCAGGCCTAGTAGCGTCGCTGCCAGAGCTTCCCCCCAAAACCGCTTGCCCACGAATCACGTCCCTACCAACAATTCCTCAACAGATGAGTTCCGCGAAATGAGCCTCGCGCCACAGATCCTTGGCCTGAGCTTCACCATTCTTCTCGGCTGTTCTGGCAGCCAGAGTGGCCCCTCCGTGTGCGGGATGGATACCGACTGTCTCGGTGGCCGGATATGCAACGAGCATGGCCGATGTGCGGAGCCCGAGATGGAGTCTGCGGCACTATGGTCGGACGCTGGGCCGGATGCAGCCCCACCCCCATTACCTGATGCTGCACCTCCAGTGATAGGGCCACCCGCCTACGCCATGTTTGGCGGCGATACGAAGAACACCGGAATCCTCGCGGGAGAGGCGCCGCTCAAGAAACCCAAAGAAATTTGGCGACTCGACTTTGAAAAGCCCATTGTAGGCTCACCTATTGTGGGCCCGGACGGGACCGTCTATCTCACCTCTCACGATCACAAGTTGCACGCAGTCTCCTCACTCGGAAATCTTCTGTGGAGCTTTGAATCGCAAGATCGCATTTGGAGCACTCCTGCTGTTGCCGAAGACGGCACCGTGTACACGGGCTCCGATGATGACCACCTCTACGCCATCGATGGCGAGACAGGTGAGGAGAAGTGGCGATACCGAGTTGGTGCTTGCACAGATCCTCTGGGCTTTGGTCCCGAGGGAACCAGGTGCGACGTCGATGGAGGCCCCACCATCGGTCTTGATGGCACCATCTACGTGGGCGGAGACGGCCTCTACGCGGTTTGGCCCAATGGCCTCTTGCGTTGGAAGTTTGCCACAGCGGAACGCGTGCCTACGGCCCCAGCGATAGGAGACGACGGCACGATCTACATCGGATGTCTCGACGATGCGGTCTACGCGGTACGCCCCGATGGCACAAAGGCTTGGGAGTTTCGCACCACGCGAGACGTCGAATCGTCTATCGCGGTTGGCTCCGATGGCACGGTGTATTTCGGCGGCGATGACCACAATATCTACGCCGTCGACTCAGCCGGCGAGAAGAAATGGGCGGTTATTACTCGCGGCGCGGTGCGTGGATCACCGGCAATTGGTGACGATGGAACCGTCTACGTTGGCTCCCACGATAGACGTCTCTACGCTATTGGGGCCGATGGACAGGTCAAATGGCGCTTCACTGCGGCAGACAAAATTCACGGGTCGGTAGGCGTGGCACGAAATGGTGTCTTGCTTTTTGGCTCACAAGACGACAACGTATACGCAGTTGCCTCAGACGGGCGACTTCTCTGGTACCTGCCCCGAGACGGGGATGTGGACCAAACCCCGGCGCTCGCGCAAGACGGCACCCTCTACGTAGTGGGTGATGACCGAGGCCTCCGAGCCTACAAATAGCGAGTGCTCTCCTGAAAGAGCGCTCCTAGAAAGAAAGATTATGACTTCAGAACAAAAGACAATCCTGGCCGTTCTTCGGCAGGCGAAGGGCGAGGGCTTGAAAGTGGCCAGCGTTCTCGATGAACTCGGCATGAGCCGGAAGGAGCAGGGGCGTATACGCCGCCTGCTCGAGACAATGACCTCCGAAGGGCTTCTCGAAAAGGTCGCCAGGGGCACCTACGCCGTGGCGCCAGGGGCTCGCAAGAAAGTCCGCCGTACTCCCCCGGAGACGAAGGCAGGGCGAGGATCTACGGCACGAGGCTCCGCCGGCAGGCGAGGCTCTAGCAAGGCAGCGAGTAGCGTTCCTGATGGCGTTGCCGGCGGCCCGCAAGCGATTGGGCGCATTCGCGTTCATCCCGCTGGTTACGGCTTCGTGGTGCGAGATGACGGCCAAGAGGACGTCTTTGTGCCAGCCAAATACCGCGGTTCCGCCCTCGATGGCGATGAGGTAATGCTCTACACTTGGCAGGGCTTCAAGGGCACAGAAGGCAGAGTTGAGGAGGTCCTCGACCGCGGTCGAGCCAAACTTACGGGCGTTATCGAGAAATCCGGCGGCAGCGTGTATCTCACGCCAGACGATCCGCGAATCGCAACCGACTTCGGTCGAGTGACGATCGAGGGAGGCCCGGGCGAAGCGCGTTTTGGCGAGTGTGTGGTCTTGGAAATTACCCAGTATCCAAATCGGGTTCGACCGCATCTCGCAGGTCGAGTCGTGAAGGTCTTGGGCGCCCCGGACGATCCTCGTACCGAGATTCAGAAAATTATCATCTGCGCGGACATCCCTTACGAGATGCCTGCAGAGGTGGTGGCCCTTGCGGAGGAAGTGCCGCAGGAACTTACGGCGGGTGATTTTGCGGATCGCATAGATCTTAGAGACCGAGATTTTCTTACTATAGACCCTGAGACAGCTCGAGATTTCGACGATGCGATTTGTCTTGAGGACGGCCCCAGGGGCGGGCCCCGCGTGTGGATCGCGGTTGCCGACGTCTCCCACTACGTGCGGCCGGACGATGCTCTCGACCTTGAAGCGCAGATTCGCGGTGTCTCGGTGTATTTACCAGACCAGGTGATTCCGATGCTTCCGATGAAGCTATCGGCGGGTATCTGCTCTCTCAATCCCCACGTTGATAGGTGCGCAATGGTCGCGTGCCTCGACTACGATGCAAAGAACCAGCTGAGAGAGACGAGCTTCTCTGCGGCTGTCATCAAGAGCTCTGATAGACTCGACTATCCGGGCGTTGCGGCCGCCCTCAGCGGTGACTTCCGCGGCCCGCGTCAGAAGTATCGCAAGTGGGAGAGCAATCTGCAGCGGATGCATGAGTTGGCTCAAACCCTGCGTCGTCGTCGTCGCAAGCGCGGAACGCTGGAACTCGATATTCCCGAAGCCAAGGTCGTTCTCGATGCGGACAACCCGCTCCTGGTCCGGGACGTCGTGCGATCCAAAGGCACCGAAGGAGTCAAGGAGGCCTACCAGCTCGTCGAAGAGTTCATGATTGCCGCCAACGAGGCCGTAGGTGGCTTCTTCAGCAAGCGCGGGCTCGACACGGTTTGGCGAATTCACGCTCCTCCTAAAGAGCAGCGGATCGAGGAACTGGCTGAGCTTCTCAGTGCGTTCGGGATCTATGTCGATGTGGAAGAGGCGCTAGAGCCCGTGGGCATGAAACGCGTGCTCGATCAGGTCAACAAGCTGCCACAAGGGAAGGCACTCTCGTTCCTAGTGCTGCGATCGCTAACCCAGGCTATCTACGATACGGGCAATGTTGGGCACTTTGGTCTCGCATCCAAAGAGTACATTCACTTCACATCGCCCATTCGGCGCTATCCCGACCTGCTTGCGCATCGCCTGATGAAGATGCAGCTTCACAAGGAGGGCAAGGCATCGGGCGGAGCGGCAAAGTGGCGTCGTCCCGGCCGCGTAGAGCTTCAAGAGCTGGCCGCAGCTTGCTCCTCTCACGAGCGTCGTGCCGTAGAAGCGGAGCGAGAGGCTGTCGCCATGTATCGCGCATACGTGATGCGCGAGCACGTCGGTGAGGAGTTCGAAGGTCGGGTTAGTGGCGTTACCCACTTTGGTGCATTCGTCGAAATCGATGCACCCTTTGTCGAAGGCCTCACAAAACTAGATGCTCTAGGCGATGACCATTTCGACTTCGACCCGGTCTTGCTGCAGCTATCCGGTAGGCGGACGGGGTTCACCCTATCCTTGGGCGACAGAGTCCAGGTGGTGGTGCAAAACGTATCAGTGGCTCTCAAGCGCATCGAATTCGGTTTGGCTATATCCGAAGAAGACATGGAGATTGCAGCCAGCCGTGCAGCCAAGGCCGCCAGTAGGCGAGAGCGCAAGCCGGCACGGCACAACAAGCCCAGGCGACACGGGCAGGCCAAAGCGGGGAGTCGGGGGAAATCGACTGGAGCCGTGAACCATCGCGGTGTCTCTAAGAAAAAGTCCGGTAGTAAGTCTAGCGGTAAGCCCGGTGGCAAGTCCAAGGGAACCAAGCCCAAGGGGGGCAAGGCCGCCGCTTCGAAACCTGGCAAGAATGGGCGACGCAAGAAACGCTAGCTCCATGACCTCAATCCCACAGGAAAGCCATGCCCGAGTTGCTCGATAGCCTTTGGGGCTTTGTGCACGGAGAAGTCTCACTCCTCACTCTCGAGGAACTCGTCTACGGGCACAACCAAGCATTGGGAACCCTATTCCCCAAGCGCACGGTCTCGTGGCTTCTGGAACTTGACTATCGGTACACGAACCCCGATGCTCTTAGATTCGAAGTGGGTACGGCTTTGGCGACAGTTGCTAAGGGGTGCGTGTGTCTTCGCTTCCCTTCCTCGGCGAGAATCGGAAGCGACCACGTCTTTCTGCCGGAGTCAGCTTCGTCTGCTGCCGACTTCGTGCAGCAGCACGTCTCGAAGCGACTTGCTCTCGTGGGCAGAGACTTAGGCTACGCTGGACGGTGGCAGCAGACCTCCTCGAAGGTGAGGGGAGAAGAGACCGGGGACGAGGCGGAGCATGAGTTCTTAGACCTCCTAGAGGGACGTTTCTATTGCTGCCGCGAGTGTGGTCGCAGCTTCCTCATAGTGCAGCATGAGTCTCGGGTGGACCATCTCGTGATATCGATCTCCGTGAGTGAACTTGGCGAATCTACGCCGCAACTACTTCGAGAGCGATTCTGTGAGGACTTTGAGTTGATGCAAGTCGAGCGAACCGTGCCCCCTGGGCGGATTCGCAAACTCGAGTAGTCATGAGCGATGTCACGCCTACATTCTTGAATCTCGACGCCCATCAGATTCTCTATTGGAACTTTGGCGGCCTGGCCCCATCCATTCCACCACAGCAGCAAGCGCCCGGTCTGAAAATCGACTTGGCACAACTCATTCTAGGGCATGGAGTTGGTTGGTATCCGCCACGTGACCCCAATGGAAGATTCGTCATTCAAGTTGTTCGCGAGGGCGAATGGGAAACGCCCGTGGTGCGTCGGAGTGCTTCGAGTTGGGACGAGCTTCGCGATGAGCTATCGAAGGCTATCGCGCTGGCCAGGGTTGCCCAGCTCGACCGGAAGAGTTAGACCTTGCCGCCGAGCAGTACGGCACGAAGGCCCTCGTGGCCAAGCTCGCGACAGATTCGCATGTTGCGCTCAGGGATTTTCTCAGGGCTTGGGTAGCTCGCAAGTGCCTCCGACATGCCTGCCTCGCGAATGAGATGCAGTGTGGGGAAGGGCGAGCGGTTGGTGAGATTCGCTGCATCGTCATCGTCACAGCCGTCGAAGACGTATGCTGGATGGAAGCTCGCGAGTTGGTATATCCCCCCATAGTCCGCCGTCTCGAGCTGGTCACAGGCTGCGGCTACGACGTCGAGATAGTCCTCGAAACTATCTAGTCCTTCGGGGTAGATAAGCAGAGTTGTCGCGGTCGTCTCGTGCTCGTCGAGGTGCTGGCATTCTTCGATGAGTTCGAGAAGGAGATCTGACGCGCTCACTGGCTCACAAACTTGGTAGCGAATGCTCTTGGCATCAAAGACGCTCTTCGCAAAAGGGCAAATTCCGAGTCCAATTACAATATTCTCAAGCCAGCGCTCGGTTTCTTCGATTGGACTCATTGCCTGAGTATCGCCGCGATGATTCCCACAACAAGCACGCTGAGGATCATTAATGCTGTGTTTTTGGAGTGACTGCTGCGGCGCGCTAGCGGGCTCTTGCCGACCTTTGCGAGCAATCTGGCACAACTGAGACAAATCACACTCCTTCCTGCGGGGTCGGTCGTCATGGTGCAGCAATCGCCGCAAATCATGCCGTGGCACGAGGCACATGGTCCGACGCTCGCGCGTACTTTGCACTCTTCGCACATGCCCGCGTCGCTATGCTCGTGTCTTCGAAGTTGCCCCACAGCTGGAGATCAAGACACTGGCAGGGCCTGGATGCAAGAGGGAATTTCGCGGGATCGATCGCCATGTGCTTTGCGCCATCAAAGGTTTGGGAATTTCTCCTCGCCAAGCTAGTGCGACCCATATGAATATTGGCGAATTCACCGTTTTGGGCGACAAGTCAACCATTGCTGGCAAATGGGCTCGTCTTCACCTCAAGAAGTTCGACAACGACCCGATGTAGTCCTACGTGCTGCACGCACAGGGAGCTGATGAAGTGGGGGCCGATCTGTCCTCGGCAAGTGACCTTCATCGTTAACTCAGGAGGGCTTTCGACAAGTGAGCGAAAGGGAGACGAGAGATGATGCAGAACGAACATGGAGGAGAAGATTCGACTATTGAAGTCATCGTCTTGAGGCTTGGCGAGACATCTCTCTCTGCTGCGAAGGCGTTCGAAGAGTCACAAGCAACTGCCGCCGTGCATAGCGAGGGGGGCATCGCGCGCAACATACCCCACACCTTTGCCCGGCCCATAGTAGAGCAGGCCAATCACTGCTTGGAGGTTCGCTTCGAGACAAGCGGCAAAAGGCGTCGTTCGCTGTGTACGCCGCCGGTCTACTAGGTGATGGTGACCGCAAGAGCATGGAGCCCATTGCTGCCCGTAGCTGCGGTGATCCGTTGCTTGTGCCGGCGCTACATCAG
>JAAEPE010000457.1 GCA_024222395.1 Myxococcales bacterium | reverse complement strand
TCCACGGGCTATAGCGAAGAGGGCGGGTGGCCGGTCTATCCTGCAGGCTCGTTGGCCTCGAAGTTCAATCGGCCTTTCCCACCAAAGCGCAGTCGACAGTATACACCGTCAAAAACACCAGAATGAAAGATACAAGGAAGTTCAAAGCCCCTCCCCCAAGTACACCGTACTTAACATAATGTATCTTGTGCGACATCAAGCTGTGGTAGCAAAGTAGAGATGTCCGGTTTGCGCAAAGTAGAGATGTCCGCTTTTCCGCCCGCGGTGCGATACCTCTGCGGGCATGGAGAACCTGATCATGAGCCACCAAGAGTTGGACCGTCTGGGCATCGTCCAGCGCGTTTTGGACAAGCGACTCACGCAGCGAGAAGCGGCGAGGGTCATGGGATTGACAGACCGCCAGGTTCGCCGACTGTGTCGGGCCTATGAGCGGGATGGACCGAGCGGGCTGGTCTCGAAGCGGCGCGGCCGACCGAGCAACCGCGGTCTACCGAAAGAGCTTCGAGTGCAGGCATTGAGCGTCGTCCGCGGCCGGTACGAGGGCTTCGGCCCGACGTTGGCGCACGAGAAGCTCACCGAGCGGCACGGCTTCGAGCTGTCGGTCGAAACGCTTCGAGCGTGGATGACCGAGGACGGCCTCTGGGTGCCACGAGCGCAGAGAGAGCCGAGAATTCAGCAACCGAGGCGGCGTCGGCCATGCCGGGGCGAATTGGTCCAAATCGATGGGTGCGAGCACGATTGGTTCGAGGACCGGGCTCCTCGCTGCACGCTCCTGGTTTTCGTCGACGACGCCTCGAGCGAGTTGATGGAGCTGCGCTTCGGCGAGTCGGAGTCGGCGTTCTCGTACTTCACGGCGATGCGCTCCTATCTGGAGACGCACGGCAAGCCGGTGGCGCTGTACGGCGACAAGGCCGCCGTCTTTCGCGTGAACCGCAAGGAGCCCCGTGGAGGCGAAGGGATTACGCAGTTCGGACGGGCCATGAGCAGTCTCAACATCGACATCATCTGCGCCAACACGCCGGCCGCCAAAGGCCGCGTCGAGCGGGCACACCTGACGCTCCAGGACCGCCTGGTCAAAGAGCTCAAGCTCGAGAACATCAACGACATCGGCGCCGCAAACGCGTTCGCGAGGCAGTTCATCGAGGACCACAACCGCCGCTTCGCCCGGACCCCGCGCAGCGCGCACGACGCCCACCGTCCGCTGCTGCCGACCGACGACCTCGACCGCGTGTTCAACTGGCAGGAG
>JAAEPE010000455.1 GCA_024222395.1 Myxococcales bacterium | reverse complement strand
TAAGGCATGTCGTCTTCAAAACCTCGATTGAAATCAAACGCTGCTACGGCGACGTCGGGCGCATCGTTGGGCATGCAGGTCAGCTCAATCAGGTCTTCATGAATCTGCTCACCAATGCGGGCCAGGCGGTAGGCGGCCAAGGCGATGCCGTTATTACGATCACGACGTATGTGGACGAGCAAGAGCGAGCGATCGTGCGCATTGGCGACAATGGGCCGGGAATGAGTCCGGAGGTCAAGAGCAAGGTCTTTGATCCATTCTTCACGACCAAGGACGTCGGAGAAGGCTCTGGACTCGGGCTTTCCATCGTGCACGGGATCGTTGAGAGGCACCACGGCACTATCGAAGTGACAAGCGAAGAGGGAGGGGGCACCGAGTTCTGTGTCTCGCTGCCACGTGACGCCGTCAAATCCAGCAGCTAGCCCTGCTTCTGAGGGGGAGCGGGCGTGGCCGTGGGACTGAGTGGGATTCGGCTCGGGATTGCCATTTTGTCACTGGATTCGGTGTGGCCTGCCAGGCTGTCAGAAAGACTGTCAGGGAACTCGCCCTAACCAATTAGAATTCATAATCTTTGCCGCCACGACAAGGTGGCACCAAGCTTGTAATAGGAACTGGCAGAGGAGAACCATGCTTCCAGTTCACGCACCCTACTGCCCGCCCTCAGATTCGTCATCCCATGATTCACATCGAAGAAACTCAGGCTCCATGACCGAGGTGTCCAAGTGGTCCAACTCCGTCGTTCTCATCGTCGATGATGAGGTCGGCATTCTTGAGTCGCTTGGCAAGATCTTCGCGAGGGAAGGCCTCGAGGTTCTCACCGCCAGTGATGGGGCCAGAGGACTTGAGATCATACGCAAACGGCGCATCAGTGTTCTTCTTACCGATCTTATGATGCCGAAGACCACCGGAATGGACTTGCTAAAGGCTGCTCGTGCTGTGTCACCGGAGACGGAGGTCATTCTGATGACGGCTCATGGTACGGTCGAAACCGCGGTTGCCGCGATGAAGGAGGGGGCGTACGACTTTGTGACGAAACCTCTGAAACGAGCGCATGTGGTTAGAATCGTGCGCAATGCCCTAGAGAAGCAGAATCTCGTAGTCGAAAACCGTGCGCTGCGAGCGCAATTGGAAGAACGGCAGCAGAAAGCCATTGTTGGGGCCTCGCTTGCTTGGCGTCGCACGATGGACATCACTGTGCAAGCGGCGGCTTCCGAGGCGACTGTTCTACTGCTCGGCGAATCGGGCACGGGCAAGGAGCTGCTTGCCAGGAGCGTGCACGAGAATAGTCCGAGAGCAGGGCGAACGCTGGTTCCCATAAACTGCGCGGCGATTCCAGAGTCGATTTTAGAAGCAGAACTCTTCGGATACGAGAAGGGCGCCTTCACCGGGGCGACGACGAGTCGGGAAGGTCGCTTTGAAGCTGCGAATGGCGGCACGCTATTCCTCGATGAGATCGGCGAAATGAGTCGCCACGTTCAGGTCAAGCTCCTTCGCGTCTTGCAAGAGGGCGAAATCGAGCGTCTGGGCGGCGGCGGCAAGACCCGCAAGATCGACATTCGGCTCATCGTCGCCACCAACGTGAACTTGGCAGAAGCGGTTCGCAAAGGTGAGTTTCGCGAAGATCTCTACTATCGGCTCAATGTAGTGCCAATTCAGGTACCCGCGCTTAGGGATCGGGCCGAGGACATCCCTCTGCTGGTGCAACACTTTACTCGCATATACGCCACCAAGAATGGCAAGGACATCGGCGGTTGCTCCGGGCGCGCACTGGAATTGCTAAGCGAGTACTCGTGGCCGGGCAACGTGCGTGAACTTGAAAACGCCGTAGAGCGAGCGGTGGTCCTCAGTCGAAATTCCAGCATCGGAGAGGACGATCTCCCGCGTGAGATTCGCGACCAAGAGGCACTGGGAACTCGATCACGCAGTCTGAGTTTCAGCATCGGAACTCCCCTAGATGAGATCGAAATGCGAGTCATCCGCGAGACTCTTCGCGAGACACGTGGGGACAAGCGATTGGCCGCCAAGCTACTGGGAATCGCTACCCGCACCATATACCGTCGCCTTGAGTCGCAGTCGCAGTCGCCGTCAGACGACGGTACCTCACCCGAGAATCCCCCTGCGGTGGGGGGTGACGCCCGAGTCACTGCAGACGGTGAGGAGCCCCAAGGCTAGTCCTGCAATCGCGAACGTTACGTCATGGAAGCATATATCAGAAAATACTTCGGGGTCTTGCCCGCGCTTGTGGTGGTGGTGTGCGCCTATTTGGGTGCGACCGCCGCCAATCACATTATCGAGGCCAAGGCACTGCGCGACTCCGACAAGCTCGGCAAGGCCGAGAAGGTCGTCAAGCGCACGAAGGGCAAAGTCCTGCCAGCTAAGAGCAAAGACGGCGAGGCGATTGTCGCTCGCAACATGTTCTGTTCGACCTGCATACCCGCCGAGCCAGAGGCCGCCGAGGCCGGCGAAGTTATCGACTCGGATAGCCCGCCTATGACGTCGCTACCGCTTCGTCTCGTGGCGACGAACGTCTCAACAGAGAGCGCCTACTCTTTCGCAATGATTCAAAATACGAGTACCGATAGGCAGGGCTCATACAGTATCGAGCAGAAGATTCCTGAGAGCGGGGCAGTCGTTCGTATTTCTGCCAAGTATGTCGACTTCGAGAATGAGAAGTCGAAAAGAGTCGAGAGACTCAGCCTCTTGTCCGCGAAAGCCGCACCTCGGAAGAAGACCGAGACTAAGACTAAGACCAAGGGCAAGGGCAAGGGCGGCAAGAACGGTGAACTCATGGCGATGGTCGAAGAAGGCGTCAATAAAGTCAGCGATACCGAGTTCGAAATTGACAAGAAGGTTGTGGACAAGATTCTCGAAAATCCAATGTCAGTTGCCAGGGGCGCTCGAATTGTGCCGTCTGTCAAGCACGGCAAGGCGAATGGCTTCAAGCTCTACGCGATTCGGCCAAGCTCGGTCTACGCAAAAATTGGCCTCATGAATGGCGACACCATTCACTCGATCAACGGCTTTGAATTGACATCGCCCGATAAGGCTCTAGAGGTCTACACCAAAGTTCGCTCGGCAAGCAGCCTCTCAGTCAACGCCACCAGGCGCGGCAAACCCATCTCTCTCAACTACAGCATCAAGTGAAGTCTCTGATGATGAAATCAAATACACATAAGCAACGCTCGTTTCTCACCACTGCGGTGCTAGCAGTCTTAGTTCTTGCATCTACCCTGGGTGTGAGGAGCGCCGATGCCGATGACAGCAAGGACTCTGCGGTTCTCGAGGAGAGCCTCTACGACTGCCCTGAGAAACAGCGCAAAGGCAAATACGTCGTAAGTCTCAAGCCCGAGACCACTCTTGATGACCTCATCAAGTGGGCCATGACCTTCCACTGCAAGAACTTTGTCTACTCCTCGGAGATTGGCAAGCGCAGCGCAAAGGTCACCATCATGACACCCAAGAACATGTCGGCCCGCCAAGCCTGGAGAGTCTTCCTGGTAGGCCTCCAGAGCATGAATCTCACGGTGGTGCCTAAGGGCAACATTCTCGAGATTGTCGAGACCAGCAAAGCGAAGGGGCAGGCAATACCCATTTTTACAAAGGGTGTGGCGCCGGCCACCGACCAATTGGTTCGCGTGGTGCTCAGGCCACAACACCTCTCGGTGGACGACCTCGCCAAGGTTCTGCAGGAACTCAAGAGCAAGAATGGCCAGGTCACGGCTATCGGCAAGTCGGGCATCGTCATGGTGAGTGACATGGGAACAAATGTCGCGAAGATGGCGACTCTCATGATGGCTGTGGATGAGCCGGTGGTGGGCGAGCGCCTCTATATGATCAAGGTGCACTTCGCGGATGCTACGGAACTTGCGACCAGGCTTACCGACATTCTCGGAACAAAGGAGTCGCCTACAGCATCTAAGCCTTCGACGAAGAGAAAGAAGGGCAAAGGGCGCAAGGAGATTACTCGTTCGGGCCCGACGAGCATCGGCGCCTCGGAAGTGCAGTCTGCCGTCCCCTCAAAGATCATTGCCGAGGAGCGCATCAATAGTCTAGTCGTGGTTGGCAGCGAAGCCGCGTACATGCGCGTGAAGGCCCTCGTCAAACGACTCGACGTGGGTATCGACGTTGAGGGGGCGGGTCGCATCCACGTCTACAGGCTCAATCACTCCAAAGCCGAAGAGATGAGTCAGACTCTCACCTCGGTAATCTCCGGAATTCAGCAGCCGGCGAGCGGCACGGCTGCACGTGGCGCAAAACGCACGAGCAAGGCAAATCGCCCAACTGCCAATGCAGGGTCGGCTGCTGCGTTCGAAGGACAGGTTCGAGTTACTCACGACCAGCCGACCAACTCCATCGTGGCTGTTGCCTCGGTCAAAGATTTCTTGGCACTGCGTGATGTTATTCGCAAACTCGATATCGCTAGGCCTCAGGTCTACATAGAAGCCAATATTGTCGAGATTGGCGTGAACAACAGCATGCAATATGGCTCCTCGTGGCACGGAGGCAAGGACGTCGACATTCTTGATGGCACGCTTGCTCTGGGTGGCGTGCAGCACTCTGAGCTCTCCTCGCTAAACGTAAATAGCATCGCGACGAGCACGGGGCTTATCGGCGGCGCACTTGGGCCATTGCTCGACAATGCCGAGCAGTTACTCGGTACCAGCATCCCCTCCTTCGGCGTGCTCTTCAGCGCTCTGGCCAACGCCAGTAACGTCAACGTGCTCTCGAGTCCGCACATTCTCACGACAGACAACGAAGAGGCGGAGATTAGTGTTGGCGAGAATATCCCCTTTCAAAGTTCCGTTGCTGTTGGTGGTGCGGGCAATCCCTTTGCTGCAGCAACTCAGTCGATTGACCGGCAGGACATCGCTCTAACGCTGAAGATCACACCGCACATCAATGCCTCGTCAATGGTGCGCCTCGAAATCGATTTGGAAATCTCCGATGTTTCCTCCAAGGACTTTGGTGGGCTCGGGCCATCGTGGGCAAAACGCACCATCAAGGACACGGTCGTCGTGCGAGACCAGCAGGCTGTCGTTATTGGCGGTCTCATGTCGGACAAGAAAATCTCGAGTGAGTCCAAGGTTCCCTTGCTCGGGGATATCCCGGTCATAGGTTCTCTCCTATTCAAGTACCAGACTTCATCGAAGGAGAAACGCAATCTCTTGGTAGTGCTCACGCCGCATATCGTGCACGACCAAATGGACATCGAACGCCTCGTCGAGAAGCGGACTCGCGAGCAGCGCGAGTTTGCGCGTACGTTCTCAACCTTCAAGCACATCAAGTACCGATCAGATTTGGACTATCGCCGCAAGCGAGGAGTACTCGAGGAGATCAGCCGCAGTGTCAAATCTGTTGAGCGTGAAGCGCAGGTGCTTCGGGAACTCAACGCGCAGATGATAGGTGAACCCGATGGTGAGATTCGCTACTTCGAAGAGAAATCCGAAGGTAGAGCTACTAAGACGGGTGACGCGAGCAGCGAGGGAGGCGAGTAGCGATGACGCAATTCGCAGGGCAGCCCATAGGGGCTCCGCTGGGTGCGCAGCTCATAGGCGAAATCCTGGTAGCTGCTGAGGGCTTGAGCCCTCAGCATCTCGCTCATGCACTAACCAAGCAGGCCGACGAAGGTGGCTTGCTTGGCCGCATTCTGGTGGGAATGCAGGCAGTAAATGAGCTGCAGCTAACCCGAGCTCTGAGCAAGCAATACGACGAGGAGTTTGTCGAGACATTGCCTGCCGTTGATGATGTGCCGGAGGAACTTATCGCGAGTATCCCAATTGGATTCGCCCGTACCCACGGCATTGTGCCATTTGCCGTGGACGAGGACGACAGAGTCCTGGTCGCCATGTCCGATCCGCTGGCGCTAGATGTTCTCGACGATGTCGGTGTGATGGTGGATGCCCCGGTGGAAGTCGTCATGGCTCCGCCGGCCGCGATTGTTGATCTCATCAATAAGGCCTACGGGAGATTGCGCCAAGGTGCGGATCTCAACAAAGAAGAAGACGATGACGAGGGGTTTGGTGCCTCCGAAGAACTCGTAGACATTCTCGACGTCACCGATGAAGCGCCCATTATTCGCTGGGTCAACTCGCTGCTTTTCCAAGCGGTCAAAGAGGGAGCCTCTGATATTCACATCGAGCCCGGCGAGAAGGATGTCAAAGTCCGTTACCGAGTCGACGGTGCGCTCCGCGAATCGAAGTCTGCCCCGAAACAGTTTCTCTCGTCGATCCTCGCCCGCGTGAAGATCATGTCTGGCCTCAATATCGCCGAGAAGCGGCTTCCGCAAGATGGCCGTATTCGCAGACGCATTGCCGGCAGAGACATTGATATGCGTGTTGCCACCGTGCCCACCGCTGCGGGAGAGAGGGTGACAATTCGCCTTCTCGACAGATCCTCAGTGCTCTTGGGGCTCGGTGATATCGGCATGACGCAAGACACTCTCAAGGTCATCCGGGACATCATCAAGCGCCCCCACGGCATCATGTTGGTTACGGGCCCTACTGGTTCCGGTAAGACGACCACGCTTTATGCTTGTCTCTCGGAGATAAACTCCCCCGAACTCAACATCCTCACGGTTGAGGACCCGGTGGAATACCAACTCGACGGCATCTCGCAGACTCAGGTTCAGGCGAAGATTGACCTCACCTTTGCCAATGGGCTGCGCTCGTTCTTGCGCCACGATCCGGACGTCATCATGGTGGGCGAGATTCGCGATGTTGAGACGGCGGAAATCGCTATCACCGCATCGCTAACTGGCCACTTTGTGCTCTCGACAATTCACACCAACGATTCGGCCGGTGCCATTACTCGTCTCGTAGATATGGGTATCGAGCCCTTCTTGGTCGCCTCCTCGATGGTTGGGCTCATGGCCCAGCGCCTGGTGCGTCGTCCTTGCTACGACTGCGCCGAGGCGGTGGTGCCGACGGTCGAGCTTCTTAATCAACTCGGCCTCGATTCCGATCGCTTTTACGCAGGCGGCTACGAAGTACCCGACCTTCCCAACCTCAAAGCGGTTCCCCCACCAGGTACGTTCTTCGCGGCCCGAGGCTGTCCAATATGCAGCGGGGTTGGCTATCGAGGGCGAACCGGCATCTACGAGATGCTGGTGGTGGACGATCCGCTGCGCCAGCTCACTCTCGAGAAGGCGGACGCGGGTACCATTCGCGCTTCTGCTGTTGACAGGGGCATGAAGACTCTGCGCGTGGACGGCGCTCTCAAGGCATTGGCCGGGCTCACCACACCAGAGGCCGTCTTGCTCGCCACCGCGGAGAGTGAGTAGGCTTGACCCTCTACGCCTATAAGGGGATTGGCAAGACTGGCAAGGGCGTCAGTGGAGTCAAGGATGCCGAGTCGCCCAAGGCGCTGCGACAGCTCATGCGCGGGGAGGGCGTCACTGTTACTTCTAGCAATGTTGCCAAGGGCAAAGCTGGCGGCGGCGGTGGCAAGGGGCTCAGCAAAGAAGTCGACTTTGGCGGTGCCTTCAACAAGGTCAAGCGCATTGAGGTGCAGGCCTTCTCCCGGCAACTCGCTACGATGCTCAACGCCGGTATTGCTCTGGCCGAGTGCCTGGAGGCGCTCTTTGAGCAGACCGAGGGCGAGAAGTTCAAACACATCGTCGGAGAAATTCGCACAAGTGTGAACGAGGGGTCGTCCTTTGGCGATACCTTGGCAAACTACCCCGACGTCTTCGATTCGCTCTACGTCTCGATGGTGCGTTCTGGCGAGACAGCGGGCAACTTGGAAGAGGTGCTCTCGCGCCTCGCAGATTTCATGGAGTCGGCGGCCAAGCTTCGCTCCAAAGTTAAGGGTGCGATGATCTATCCGGTCATCATGCTCGTGGTCGGCGTTAGCATCATGGGTGTCTTGATGGTCGCGGTGGTGCCCAAAATTACTGGGCTCTTCGATGCCCAAGCCGTACAGCTGCCGGTCAATACTCGGATGCTCATCTGGTTTTCAGACTTTCTCGGAGCGTATTGGCTCCTGCTCATTCTCGGCACAATTGGCATGTGGGTTGGGTTCAAAGTCTGGTCCAAGACCGAAGAGGGGCGAAAAAACTGGCATGCGATGGTCCTGGGAATGCCACTGGTCGGCGCGTTAGTGCGCCAGGTCGCCATATCCAGGTTTTGCCGAACCATGGGAACCATGCTCAAAGCCGGTGTTCCGATGCTCAAGGTTCTTGAGACTTCCAAGGCCGTACTTGGCAACGCAATCCTCATGCAGATTGTCGAGGACGCGAAGCGCGCAATCACCGAAGGAGATTCGCTAGCTGCGAGTCTTAAGCGGAGCGGCGAGTTCCCTCCATCCGTTACCCACATGATCGCTGTGGGTGAGAAGTCGGGCGCTCTAGAAGACATGCTTCTTCGCGTCGCAGACTCCTACGAGAGCGAGGTCGAAACCAAACTCAATAATCTCACTGGCATGCTCGAACCAATCATGCTTGTTGTTATGGGCGGCTCCGTCGCCTTTGTAGTCTTCTCCATCTTGATGCCCATGATGGAGATGCAAAAACTCACCCAGATGTAAGCGAAAGAGACTGACCATGTTCCCAAGAAAAATGATGAAACTTCGCACGCTCCGCCAAACAACCAGACTCTCTGGCAAGCGTTCCCGTCTCCGTGCCCAAATCGGCATGACTCTCCTCGAGATCATGATCGTCCTGGCAATCATCGCGGTGGTGATGGGCACTCTCGTTGGCCCCAAAGTTCTGAGCTTGTTTCAGGGCTCCAAGGTGGATACGACTCGGATGGTCGTGGTCAAGATTGCCAACGAGGCCTACACGCACTGGAGCATGAAGAATAGCGGCAAGCAGTGCCCAGATAGCCTCAAGGACTTGGAGAAGTACCGCAACAAAAAGGACTCGAAGGATGGATGGGGCAACGAGCTCATCATGCTCTGCGGGTCAAATGCTCCTGCAGGCGCCACCACTGGCTTCGGCATCCTCTCGCTTGGCCCAGACGGCAAGCAGGGCACGAATGACGATATTAAGTCCTGGGAGTAGTTCTTAAGGCCAAAACTCCATGCGTCCTATCTCACAGCATTCCGCCAGGTTCTTGGCGGCCCAAGCCGGCATAACCTTGATTGAGATCATGGTTGTGCTTGCCATCATGGGGATGGGCATGGCGCTGTTTCTTGGCGGCAACTTGCTCAAGAGTGACGAAGACCGTCTGCGTGAAGCATCGGTGGAAGTGCTTGCGACCCTACGCGCTGCTCACAACTTGGCCACGATGACGGGCAAGCACCACAGGGTCATCTTCAATCTCAAGGAGCAGACCTACCACATGGAAGTGTGCTCGGGACTGCAGACGATTCAACGCGGAGACGAAGAGGAGGTTGTCGATGTGGACAAGCTCGAGAAGCTCCGCGAGCGGATGGAACAGCCGGTTACCAGCGACTTCAATCAAGAGGTCATCGAGGCCAGCACACCGGAAGAAGCGATTGCAGCTGCTGCGGCTCTCGATGGGGTCCGATTGGGAACCACGCGCTGCCTGCCGGCCACCGATACTCTCTCTGGACAGCCCTCGAAAAGCGGTAATCGACACAAACTCGATGTAGACCGCGGTATCCACATTGAGGAAATACACGTTCAGCATCTCTATGAATCCGTCAAAGAGACGACGGTGAGCGTCAATTTCTTCCCAGTAGGGTCTGCCGAGAAGGCCATTGTCAGGATTGCGAACGAAGATGGCGAAGAGAATTCGATTCTGCTGCACGGCCTAACGAGCCGAGTGGAATACCGCAACGGCGAAGTGGATCCAGACGAGCACATGCGCCGCAACGGCGTTGGCGATGAGGTGGACGAGAAATGAGTCGCCGCATAGATCGCCGGTTCGAGAATGGCCAGGGTGGCTTCACCCTCGTTGAAGTGATGTTTGCACTCTCGATGCTTGCTGGCTCTCTCATCCTGCTATTGCAAGGAGCGGCAGCGAACGTCCGCTCCACGCAGGAGGCGCAGATGATGACTGCTGCTACAGAGCTCGCTCGGGGCAAGATGTACGACCTCGAGGAGAAACTCTTAGAAGAGGGGTTTCAGCATCTCGATCAGACCGAAGAAGGTGATTTCAAGGAAGAGGGCTGGCCACAGATTCGCTGGGAGGCAGAGATTACAAAGATCGAGATTCCAAACCTCGGTGCGATGCAGACTCTTGGCGCAGAGGGAGAGGAAGGTGGCGAGGATGCTGAGGCCGGTGGCGGCATGCTCGGCGGCATGCTCGGCGGTTTTGGTGGCGGTGATGGCGGAGCCGGCGCGGGGCTCATCGGATCTCAGTTCGAGCTCTTTCGCGGCATCCTCGAAGAGTCGATTCGCAAAGTGCACCTAACGATCCGCTACCGGGTCGCGGGTAGTGATGAAGAGTTCACGGTGGACTGCTACTTCACGGAGCCCCACGCAGTGAATCGCGTGATCAATCTCGGCCCGGGGGCTGCGAATACCGATGAATGAGGGCGATGCAGGCGGCTCGAGCGATTCGGCTGGAGGAACGAAGCTATGAGACCTGTGTCGTCTCAAATGGAGCGCCAAGCAGGAATGACCACCATCGAGATCATGGTCTCGATGGCAATCATGCTAGGTATGTTCACGATGGCTTGGTCGAGCTTCAGTGGTGGGCTTGCTATTAAGCGCGACTCGGAAGCCATCAACGAGCGCTTTCATGAGATTCGAATTGCGATGGGACGTATGGTCGAGGACCTCTCCTCTGCGTACATAAGCGCGAACGAAGATCAGAGTCTCGAAGAGCGGCGCACGTTCTTTATCGGCAAAGACTCGGGCAAGGTCGACGAGCTGCGCTTCACGAGTATGGGGCATCGAGTGCTCTGGGCCGACGCCAATGAGTCGGAGCAAACTATGCTTGCCTACTTCGAGGAGAGTGACCAAGAGGACTCCTCAAAGAAGAATCTGATTCGCCGAGAGAATCGCCGCCCACCCGACGAAGATTGGGAGAACGAGCCGGCAGAGATCGAAGTTCTCCTTCGGGACGTCAAGTCGGTACAGATCGAGTACTACGACTGGCCGGAGAAGAGCTGGCGCGAGGGATGGGATAGCACCGCCATCGACGGCCAACGCGGGCGGCTTCCTTCTCGCGTTCGTATCACGGTTGAACTTGAAAACGAGCAGGGGGACGAAGTGAAGTTCGTGACCCAAGCAAGACTCATGCTGCAAGAGGAACTTAAGTTCTTCACCAACTAGTCATGTCTCAGACGAAGAAATACTCAAGGAGCATGCGCCGAGCCAGGCGTAGAGCGCGTGACACGAAGAGCCAGGCCGGCATGGCGCTCATCATGGTGGTGGCGTTTCTCGCTGTGCTGCAGGCGCTCGTTACCGAGTACTCAACAAACACAACGATGAACTTCGTGTCCGCCGCAAATGCGCGCGATGCGATGCGCACAACCTTTCTTAACCGATCTGGCGCTAACCTGGCTCAGCTCATCATTCGGGTGCAGACCGACGTTCTCGACAAGAATCGCCAATTCCTTGGGGACATCCAGTTGTCCGACTATACAGAGTTATTCATGGGGGCTTTTGGCGGTTCGAAAGAGGAGGTCAGTGACCTCTCTGCGATGCTCGGCGGCTTCGATGGGGATGCTATCGAAGGACTCGGCGTAGCTGCAGGAGCCTTCGACGTGCAAATCACGACAGAGGACGGCAAGCTCAACATGAACTGCGCCAATGGTTCAGAAGCAAGTCGCAAGAATCTCCGTACCGAGCTTGAGGCCATGCTCTTTTTTGAGGCCTACAACCCGATTTTCGAAGAGCCCGATGCCGATGGTTGGAATCGAACCCGTGAAGAGCAAGTTGCTGCCTTCATGGACTACATCGACAAGGATACGGCCAAGAGCGAGCTGCGAGGTAGCTCCGAGGAGTACGGCTATCAGAGTCTCGACGACCGCTACCGTGCCAAGAATAACTACATTGATACGACATCAGAGCTAAAGCTTGTTCGCGGAGTTGACGATCGGTTTTGGACGCTCTTCGGTGGGCAATTCACGGTCTATGGGGACTGCAAACTAAACATCGGCGCGATTGCAGATCCGAGGCTCATCGCCTCGGTGATTTTCTTATCAGCAAAGAACGCCGAAGACCCTGTGACGCAAGACCCAAGGCTTCTGTGGGCGCTCGCCAAGAGGGTCGCCGAGGCCAGGAGCTTTGGCGTCTACTTCGACGACCTCAACGCCTTTGCGGACTACGTGAAGAACCCGGACGGGGCTCTAAAGGAACTAGTCGGAGGCGCAGACCAAGGGCCCTTCGGAGGCCCCAGCCAAGGCGCACAGAGCGCGGCGGCAAATGCGGACCCAGTACAGGGCGTCGAGCTCGACCCGCAGAAACTCGGCCAGGTGGCAAAGTCGGGCCCAAGACGGCTGTACCGCGTCGAAGTCACATCCACCCTCGGCTTCACGGCCAAAGGGAAACCCCGGTTTAGCCGCAAGCTTGTGGGCATCTGGGATACGGAAGTTCAAAACCAAAACATGCGCAGCACCGACTACCGAAAAGGTGCTTGGGTGTTCTGGAGGGAAGAGTAAGTATGGCGAGTCGAGTTCTCGGAGTTGATTTGGGCGCATATAGCGTCAAGGTCGTGGTTTCAACACCTGGCTTTCGCGGTGCCCAGGTATCGGAGGTCATTGAGCAGCTCGTACCGGAAGGCGAGGAGCCGCATCTCGTTCGTGCAGCTCGGGTGGCCGGCGGAATCCTCGCGAACTACCGGGGGGGAGAAGACTCGGTCTATGCATCCATCGCAGGTGACAAGGTCTTTCTTCACGTCTTGGAGTTTGGCTTCAAGAATCTACGCCGCGCGGAACTTCAGAGTGCAGTCGGCGCTGAACTCGAGGGGGTACTGCCGATCGATCTAGAAGACATGGTCTACGCCTTTGAGCAAATCCCCAAGGTGCCGATGCCGGAGGGGCTCGTCGAGCTTGCCGCAGAGGACGAGACCACGGTGGTAGGCGACCTGCCAGTAGCTAAGGCTGCAAGCGCAATCGTACATGGCCGCGTTGCCGAGGCAGTGGTTGGTATGCGTATCCTCGGTGCAGCCACTCTGCGGTCACGAGCCGAGGAATTCTTAGTCGCTCTGCGTGCTGAGGGCGTCGACCCACGAGGGCTACTGGCCGCGCCGGCTCCCTATGCAAGGCTAGCTGAGAAGCTTGTTGCCAGTGGTGAGGCTGTCGCAGTGCTTGATATTGGCCACATGCGAACGGACTTCTGCCTAGCTACCGGTGGTCATCCGATCTTCGCCCGCACGATGGCGCGGGGCGGGCACCATATGACTCGCGCGTTGTCCAAGGCTTGGAATGTGGACTATCAGCGTGCGGAGGTGGCAAAGCACAGCGATGGCTACGTTGCTCCTCCAAGCCTGGGCGCGCCGACGGAAGCGGCTATGCAGATTAGCGACATCTTGCAAGGGGAGGCAAAGAGCCTCACGCGAGACCTCAAACGCACCATCAATGCATGCCGTGCGAAGACCGGCTTCACAGTCGAGCGTATCGTAGTGGTGGGAGGCGGATCTCGCTTGCGCGGTTTGCCCGGATATCTCGCTGAGAACCTTGGCTTGCCAGTGGAGCAATTACGGCAAGAGGCTGGCCAGGCTCTCTTGGGAGCCGCCGCGAGTTCCGCTGCCCTCGATACCTGCGCACTCGCGGTGGGCGTTGCGATGGATGGTGCCAGCGCCAAACCTAGCTTCGACTTGCGGCAGGGCGCTTTGGCGTTCAAGGCAGACTCTAGCTTCTTGCGCAGCAAGGTGCGAACACTCGCCACTGCAGCGGTTGCGATAATGGCCTTTGGCGTGCTCAGTGCCTACACCGGCGTGAGCAAGTTGCGTGCAGCCGAAGCGACTCTGAAGACTAGAGTGGCCCTGGAATCCGCGGCGGCTCTCGGAGAGCAACTGTCCGCGGCCGACGTCTTACACCGAGTTGGCCCGGTCGAGAACAACAGTCGAATGAGCCCGGTGCCGAGCATGACTGCCTACGACATGCTGATGGCATTCAATGCGGCACTTCCCAAGAAGGATAAGGCGGTTCTGGACGTGACTGAAGTCGACATTCAATCCGGCAAATTGGTGGTAGAGGCGTCCTCCTCCCAATTTGAAGAGACCAGTGCCCTGCAGGGCATCAAGAATCTCGAGGCAAGTCTTAAGGCGTCAGACTGCTTCAAGGACTTCATGAGCCCGGAGAGTCAACCAGGCAAGAATGACTCTCGGACATTCACCCTGACGATAAAATCAGGCTGTAACAAAAAGGAATAGGGAATGGCTGCAAGTTTTGAAGGAGCCCGCGACCGTTGGGACCGTATGAACTCTCGCGAACAGCGATTGGTCATGGTTCTCGGCATAGCCCTAGTCGTTTGTTTGGTTGCCGCCTTGGTTTCCAAGATTCAAGGTGGCATGGAGAGTATCGAGGCGAGCAATACAGAGGCCCGAAAGGCTCTTCGCTCGCTAGCGATTTACCGCAATGCGAAGGCGCGATCGGGCGGGGCAGGTGTGGACCTGAAGATACCCGAGAAGGCGATAGCCCTCGATAGCTACCTCGAGAACATCGTTTCCGAGCTAGAGCTCACGAGCCCAACATACCCTGCTCTCAAGCGAACTCAGATTGGAACCTACGAGGAACTCTCATTCGAGATCGAGATTAATGGGCTCAGCATCGATAGCCTTACTTCCTTGCTCGAGAAGATCGAATCGGGGTCCAAGCTCGTGGTGGTCAAAGAACTCAATATCGATCGCAACTTTCGCGACAAGGAGAAGCTCGACCTGGATTTGACGGTTGCGACTTACAGGACACCCACTGCCGAAGGGGATGAGGACAAGGGCAGTGGAGAAGGGGAGGGCAGCTAGTGCGTCTCACAACGAGTCAGCGCAAAGTACTCAAGTGGGTCGGCTATCCGCTTCTGGCTCTGCTCACATTTGTCTTTACACTGGCGTACACCTTCCCCTATGAGCGCCTCAAGGAGAAGATCATCGAGGGGCTCAGCGAGAAGTACGACGTGTCGATCGTGTCGATTGAGCCGACACTAGTGCCGGGCACCTTTGTTATCGAGACGATGGTGCTGCGCACTCGTCCCAAGACACCAGAAGAGAAGCCGTTCATCGTGCTCATCGACGAAATCGAAATCGATATCGGAGTCACGTCCGCAATTCTCTGGTCGATGGACATCGCAAACGTTGGTGTCGCAATCGATGCCAAGATTGCCGGAGGGGCGCTCGGCATCGAGATTGAGCATGAGAAGGGCACGGGCACGATCTCCGTCGCCGCTCACACCGAGCTCTTACCGATTTCCAGCATGCCCGGTGTACAAGAGGCGGTTGGCTTGCCGATGACGGGTGGCCTATCTGCGGATGTCAATCTAACGTTGCCAAAGGGCAAGTGGAGCAAGGCTGACGGTAAGGTGAAGTTCAGCTGCATCGGATGCACCGTCGGAGATGGCGAGGCGAAGATGAAAATGAAGCCGCCGCCCGGTGCCAAAAACAACAGTCGATCCAGGCGCCGCAACCTCTTCGCTGGTGATGGCTTGACGGTACCCAAACTCAATCTTGGAGCCGTGCTTGCTGAAATAAACATCAAGAAGGGCACAGGGGACATCACCACCTTCATGGCAAAATCCCAAGATGGCTTCTTGAACATGGAGGGCGAAATCGACTTCAAGGATCCGTTCAAAGAGACGCTCTTCCCCGGCTGTATGTCGTTCGGATTCTCTGAAGATCTCAAGACCAGAAGACCGAAGTTCATGGGAATCGAGGCGGGCCTGCCTCCGAAGGCGAAGCAAGCGGACGGTTCCTACGCTATCCCCACCAAGGGAAAACTCGTGGAGTTGCGGTTTGATGTGCGCCGCCAATGTGGGCAAAAGGAAAGCAAGAGCAAGAAGTCTTCGACCAAGAAACGCACGCGACCCAAGATCACGACCACCGACAAGAATGTGGAGCCGCGGAAGATTCCGGACTTTTCAAAGAGGGATGCGTCCAAGGCCAAGGATGGGGGCCCTGGTTCGAAGGAGGATTCGACCAAATCTGGACCGAAGCTAGGCAAGGGCTTCAAGAACATGAAGGAGCGAGTGGAGGTGCTCAACGGCGCCAAGGAGAACGAAGCCGACGAGCGTGACGAAGACGAGGCCGACGAGGATGAGGGGGAGGCCGACGAGTCTGAGGACGAGGATGAAGACGAGGACGAGTCTGAGGACGAGGATGAAGACGACGAAGACTCGGCTGCTTCGGACGACGAGGATGAGGATGAGGAGTAGAGAGAGTCTTAGAGTTTGATGCGCTTGGCCCTGCTGGTCTTGATGCCGTAGCGGTGGCACATGTCAGCAAATGTCGATTTTGGCATTCCCAGCTCAAGTGCGGCTCGGCGGATGGTGCCGTGCCTCTCATAGGCTGCTAGAACGAGCTCTCGCTGGTTGCTTTCGAAGAGGCTCAAATCCTCGGCGCAGAAGCCGGATGTGATCTTGCGGCTTGGTGGAGGTCTGTGAGGCTGGATCCCTGTCGGGAGAAAGTCGGTGATACGAAGTCGCTGGTTCCCAAGCGCAAGTGCCCTCGATACGGAGTTGTGAAGCTCTCGAATGTTGCCAAGCCAGGCGTGGCGGCACAGCTCGCCAATGGTGGTCTCGGATATTTGCCGGCGGCCGTGCTCTTCCGCTCCTAGGGCTAGGAAGTGCCGAATGAGGATTGGAATATCCGATTGCCTCTCTCTAAGCGGAGGCAGTTCGATGATGACTGTCGAAAGCCTGTGAAAGAGGTCCGAACGGAGAGGGGAGCTACTGGTGTCGAGGCAATTGCGATTCGTAGCCGAGACGAAGCGCGCGTTGACGAACTCCTCGTGTTGACCGCCGACGCGTCGAATAAGCCTCGTCTCTAGGGCGCGCAGGAGGTGGGGTTGCTGCTCCAAAGGCAATTCTCCCAACTCATCGAGGAATATGGTCCCTCCATTGGCTTGTGTGAAGAGACCGTCGTGCTGTGTCGTTGCTCCGGTGAATGAGCCCTTGGCGTGTCCGAATAGTTCTGAGCGGATGAGGCTGGCTGGGAAGGCGCCACAGTTTACAGGGACAAAAGGGCCGGCGCTGCGACGAGATGCTTTGTGTATGGAGCGGGCAATGAGTTCCTTTCCTGTTCCCGTCTCTCCAAGAATGAGCACTGGGCATCGTGTCCGAGCAGCGCGGTGTGCCTTTTCTAGAGCTATGAGAAAGTTTGGCGCTTTGCCGATTAGGCCACTACAGTTATCTGTGCCGCCATGCTCGGAGAGAACCTCGAGTCGCGTGTCGCCAATGACGATTTGATTACCCACGCGGAGCTCTGCGAGCCGTACCCGGGTTCCATTTAGAATCGTGCCATTCTTGCTGTTGTGGTCCCTCAAGAGCCAACGCTCGCCGACCCGTCGAACACTGCAATGACTAGCAGAGGCGCATGGGTCTGTGACCTGGATGTCACATTCCGAGGCTCCACCAACTGTCAGCTCGCGGTGAGATGTTCCAAGTTCGTAGCGCTGTCCCGTTAGGCAGTCGCGTATCGCGACGGGCTCACGAAAGCTTGAGACCTCGTCTGGGCGGCTATGGGTTTCTGTGTGGCGATAGCGATACGTTTTTTGCATAGCAATCCTCTGGGAGGGTTCGCTGGCCGTATCGGGAAAGCTGCGCTCTGGTTGCCTCGCCCAGGCAGATTTCTTCGAGAAGCCCTGGGGCGGACGTCGCTTGGACGAGCAGCGCTATGGGCCCATTCCGATCCACTCCTCGCCGCTCGGTGCGACTTCCTTCTTCCATATCGGGACATGATCCTTGAGCCTATCGATGAGGTTCCTGCAGGCCGTGAACGCCTCTGCCCGGTGCGGTGCTGCCGCTGCAATCACTACAGCTTCGTCGCCGATATCCAGTACACCTGTGCGGTGCTCGACTGCGAGCCTCGCACCTGGCACTTCTTCCTCGATTTCGCTGCAGAGCCTCGCCATGACCTTGTTCGCCATCTCTGCGTAGGCTTCGTACTCTAGGCGCACGACTTCGTGGCCATCGTTGAAGTCTCGCACCTGGCCCACGAAGGTAACGATGCCGCCCATGCCATCACCCTGCACAGCTGCGATGACGCGATCGAGGCTGAGGGCTTCATTCATGACGATTGCGTAGCGGGGCTTGGTTTCCTTTTCCGGATCGTCGGATCCTCCTGCCACAGGGGGGATAAGAGCTAGCTCATCGCCATCCTCAAGCATCAGATCGTTGCCGATCATCTCTTGATTCACGGCGGCGCGAAAACGACCGCGCATGGCCGCAATGGCCTCGTGCTCGCGAGCCAGTTGTTCGAGAGCATCGCCGACAGTGGCGCCGTTCTCGAGTTCCAGGATCTGCTCGCTGGTTGCGAGACGTTCACGAAAGAAGGCGAAATACAAAACTTGGATACGCATGAGTTACGTGCGGCGAGCGAGATGGGTCGCAATGCCACGGCGAGTGTGCCACGTTCCAAGTCCCATGTCCGACGACAGCGAAGCCAGTCACATCGCCAAGCTCTACTCTGATTTCTACGCCGTGGTGCGACGTATTCCCGAGGGGCGAGTACTTACCTATGGGCAGCTTGCCGAACTTGCTGGGCGTCCCGGTGCTGCTCGGGCTGCGGGCGCTGCGCTGCGGTGTTTGCCTGCCGGTCTTGGGCTCCCATGGCAGCGGGTTATCGGCAAGAAGAGCCGGGGCCAGGGCAGGGTGAGCATCCACGATCCAATCGGAGGAGCAATTCAGCGGCAACTACTCGAGGAGGAGGGAGTTTGCTTCTCGGAGAGTGGCGGCGTAAGGCTCGAAGACTTCGGCTGGATTCCCGAGTAAGTAGTGCCTGGTAGGCCGCCGAAACGAAGAAGCGCGCCCCACAGGGTGAGACGCACGCTCCAAGCTAGTCCTTAGGTAAGGAGAGCAGATCAGTCGTAAATCACAGGCGCGGTCGTGAAGCCGACGACGCCGTGAGACATGACGATGGTGTTGTTGCCGCTCAGCTGAGCATTGGCGTAGGTGACCGAGGTTTGAATGCGAGTCGGGTTGGTGCCCGAAATGAGTGCCATGGCACCTGCATCGAGTGTGATTTCCTCCTGGCCGATACCTGAACACTGGAAGGTCGCGTAGCTGCTTACGGGATCAGGCATATCAGTCGGATCCTGAAGAACGATGTCTCCATCAGTGGTTTCGCCAAAGACGATGATGCCTTTGAGGAATCCTTCGTCCGTTCCGCAGGAACCCGCGCAGCTGAAGGTCGCCGGATTTCCGTTTAGTGGGACCTGGTGAGGAAGCGTGCTGCTTTCTGCCAGTGCGAATCCCGAGCCGTTCACTTTGAGCGTAGAGTCAATTTCCGGTGCATTGGTTATGGCAGCCTTCGTCACAGTAACGTCGTTACTGCCGTCATCGAGGAAGTCGAATCCGCCGGGGATAGGCCCTGCGCCGATGAGTGTGTAGTAGGTGCCGTCAGCTGCAAGGGTCTCTGCCACTGCTGCTGGGGCGTAGACGACGAGCGTGGTCGCACTTGGCTGAGCCACGATGCCGAAGCGCCCGTTGGAAGTCGCTTCGGTGAAGCCGGAAAGGCTCATCTGCATACCGACATAGTTCTCGTTAGAGAAGTCCGCTCCGAGAACGCTTAGCGTTGCCGTGCCATCAGCGGACGTTGTTAGCGAGGTGCCAGCCGGCAGGGTGCCCGAGGCGGCGGAATCATCGGAGCTACAGCCATACGCGTCGGCCGTTGAGTTGTAGTTGCAACTGAAGGACGCTGCACTCGTACCACTCGTTCCGGAGACCGTTACGGGGCCGCCGTCTGTACCTGGTGCGGCGCTTTCCCCACCAGCGACATCGTAGACGTAGATCTTGCACGCACCGACGTTGACCTCGTAGCCAGGCTGCGGATCGACGGTGACGTCCGCGGGGTCTGTAAAGGAGATGGTTATGTTCGCACCGTTCACGGTTTCGAAGCCCGGGTTCGTGATTGCGACCTCTGCTAGGGATACCGTCCCGCTAAACGTGGGGTCCAAAGCTGCGTCGTATACGGTTGCGTCTGTGGGGTCCAAAGCTGCGTCGTATACGATCTCCACCATTGCGTCTGGGTCGCTCTGAGTGTTGTTGCCTCCACATGCGCCCACAGCAAGAGGTACAGTTGCTAGAAAAAATAGTGTCTTCTCAAGATCAATAAACATGTGGGCTCTATCCTTTAAGTTTGGCTATGAGGGTGAGGGCGAGAATTCGTCCAACGACAGCTACGTTACGGCTTTGTAGCGATGCCGATCGTAGGCCTCCCCAATCGAGACGGCAACATCGTGCATCACGATTGACTCGTGAGTCTTCGATCTCTCTGAGACAGACGATCTGTCGATGCGTGGACGGCATCCGCATGCACTTCAATATGAGGCGGGTTGCAACCCTCTCCAGTGGGATCGGGATTTGGCGGTCTTGCCAAGGAGTCTTTCCCCCTGTTTCGGAGTTTTTTTCCGAGAGTGAGCAATATCAGCGACTTGAGGTGTACTGCGATCAAGGTCAAAAAAGGGATCCTTCGCGCATCCACTGATACGATTATTTCGTACGATGACGCAGACGAGCTACTTGATAGAGCCCTGTGGATAACTCGCCCCGTCGGCTGTTCGAGATCGCGTAGCGAGATCGTCTGACTCTAGTTTTCCGCAGCGAAATGATAAGTTTTGAAGATCGCGGAGGAATTCCGCCTGTGGGTAATTTGCCCCCGCCGATGCCCCTCTATAGTATTTATATATCAGCACCGCTTATGCGTTCGTCCGAGCCAGTTGTCTACTTGCTAGGAGTTCACAGGCGACCCTCTCGCGAAGGTGAGTGTTGCAGGCTGATATCCAGGGAGAGATCTATTTGAGTTCATTTGTAAGAAACAACGCTGCACCCAGTGACGCAGCTTCAGCAGGCGAAGGGCTTCGAGGAGCGAAAGATCCGAACGCGCGGCACCGACGCACCGCATCCCGAGCTGCATCGCTCGCGGGGAATCTGCAAGGGCGTCGCAGGCGTCCAACAAGCAAGGTCGAGTCCGGGGAGTTTTCGCTGGCACGGACCGATGGCGCTGTCGCAGATGCAGAAATTCTCTTGGCTTCCCGAATCAGGGCACACATGGCCACGGGGCAACTCGATGTCACCCTCACAGACAATCGTTACACGATGATCTCAGTGCGCCGAGATACAGAATGTGCGGGCGCGCGCGTCTGCCCACAATACCGTGTGCGGCTGCATCATATGTTCGCCGATGCAGCGCCACTGGTTACGCAAGCTCTCGCTCACTACATAGGTAAGGACGACAAAGATGCCTCGAAGGTACTCGGTGATTTCATCGACGCGAACCAACATCGGGTTCGAGCCGAGAGTGCTCGCAAGACAAGCAAGCCAATTACTCAAGGCGCCTGCCACGACTTGCAAGGCATCTACGACGGGCTCAACGAACGGTATTTTGACGGCACCATCGAAGCGACAATTACTTGGGGCCAACGCTGCGGCAAGGTCCAAAAGAGAAATAGCATCAAGATGGGCTCCTACTCCATCGAGGACAAGTCCATCAGGATTCATCGTTCCCTCGATAGAGCATATGTGCCGTCCTTCTTCGTCGAGTGGATTGTCTATCACGAGATGCTTCACCAAGTTCACGATGCCCCCATTGTGAACGGACGCAGGCAATTCCACAGCAAGGCGTTTCTCGAAGACGAAGCAGCCTTCGAGCACTACGCCCTCGCCAGGTTGTGGGAACGCGATCACCTCGAACAGCTTCTGACGTACTAGTTGGCATCGAATCGGGGAGATATCGGCATGCCAGTGTGGCCCGGTGTTGTTGCAGGAGTATCAGGATTACTCATATTGGTGTGGTGGCTCTTGCGGAGGCCTTTGCCTGGTTGCGCTTGCGGCCGCTGTCGTCGGCGCGTTGCCATCATGCCGCGATGCGTCCTTTGCACCAGCGAGTCGGTCGCCGAACTTGAGTTTCGAACCGGGCCGATGGGGGGCCGTACCATCGTATTGGAGGAGCAAATGGTCACTATCGGCTCTGTTGCCAATGATGGCACTTGCGCCGAAATCGTGCTTTCGGACCCCGCGGTGTCTCAGAGTCACTTGCGAATAGAGAGAGAGGCCGAGAGCTATACTCTCCGTGACTTGGGATCGACGAATGGCACGTATGTGAACGGTCTACACCACAAGAAGCTTGTGCTCTGTGACAATGACATCATCCTCATCGGCAATAGCGAGGCCGTATTTCGCATTCGCTAGCCTCTCGATTGGCGGTTTAGCGTCGCTAGAAGCCGAGAGTCGTCTTGTATTCCGCGTGGAAGCCACTCTTGTTGAGTACGGCAACCAAGATGACGGTGATGTTGTCACTTCCACCGTTTTTGTTCGCCAAATCTACGAGCTGAGTTGCCATGACGGAGAGGGGGGCATCGGTCTGCATGATCCCGGCAATGAGCGCGTCATCGACCAAGTCACTGAGGCCGTCACAGCAGAGCAAGAAGACATCATATTCTTCAATCGCGATGGTGCGATGCTCCACGGCAACCTGTGGTTCCAGACCAATCGCGCGAACGATCACATTGGAGGTGGCAGGCCCGAGCCGACCCTCGAGTTCCGGCTTGTCCGCGTAGAGATTGCTCAGCGAATGATCGCGAGTGAGTTGTTGGAGACTTGGCCCACGAAGCCTGTACAGGCGCGAGTCACCGACGTGAGCTACGTGAAGGCGAGTGCCGTCAACACGCATGGCCACTGCCGTGGTCCCCATGCCTCGACATTCGGGGTTTGCATCGGCGTAATTGTAGATACCCTCATTGGCGGCCTCGAGGGATCGCACCAGCACATCGATATCCGACTTCGATGGGGAGGCAGCGACGCCTTCGACGATCGCACGAACTGCCATCTGCGATGCAAGCTGCCCGCTGGCATGCCCACCCATGCCGTCGCAAACCAAGAAGAGATCCAGTCGAGGATCGACGTACATGCTGTCTTCGTTGACGTCGCGCTCACGACCGACGTCGGTGTGGCCGACGGCGTGGATGCGAAAGGTCTCCCAAGAGGTCTGGCCCCTGTATTCAATTGGCTCGCTCACAACAATGTCGGTAGTTTACCGCAGAGCCTGGGTGATGTAGTAGCCCCCAAAGCCAAACGTCATGGCGACTAGCAAGCACAAGAGGAAGAAACTAGCTGTACTACTCTGCTGAGGTATCGGAACAGGCGCAAGTGGCGTCGCCTCGGCCGGCCCCGGCAGGGGAGCGCTCACTGAGGCCGCTACATCGGGTAGAGGGGCGCGGATCGCTGGCGGCTCGTGGCCCTCTAAATTACCTGTTGGGGCCCCATCTACCGAGGATACTTGTGCGCCAGGCTCTGAGGCAACTGCAGGTGGGGTGGGGGCGTTCGGCACAGGTGCTGCGACAACTTTGGTGCGCAGTTGGGCTGTCGCATGGGTGCCATTAACTCCGCCAGCTGAGGCCTGAGCCACGTTCGCGTCCTGGCTAGGCCCAGCAGGAACGGGGGCCACCATGGCCGATCCGTGTCTTAGCGTAGTCATCACCGAGTCCATCGGCGTCTTGGTATCTGCCTCCTCTGCAAGGGCGGCAGCATTCTGCGTGGAAGCTCGCCGCTGTTGGCCCGAGGCACTGAGCATGGTCTTGCTGGGCCGGCGTCCGGCAGAGCCTGTGTGTACCGCCCGACTGAGCAGCTCTGTCGGCATGCTGGGGGGGGGACCAGGAGTGAAAATGGTGTTTTTGAGAATCGGATCTGAAGCGATATCGAGATTTGGGTCGAGGACGGTGAGCCAGACCCTACATGCTTCGAGTAGGGCGAGCGCAGATGCCGGCCGCTGCTCCGGGTGTTTCCGAAGGCACCCCATGACAACCTTGCGCACCATATCCGGAACATGGGCGGGCAGCGGTGGGACCGGCGAGTCCTTGTGCATCTTCAGCACCTTGATCGGGTCGGGGTCGTGGAAGGGGAGGGTCTTGCTGAGCATCGCGTAGGCGACGATGCCGAGGGAGTAGATATCGGAGCGAGCGTCGATACCAAGCCCAGTCGCTTGCTCCGGAGACATGTACTGCGGTGTCCCGAAGATCGCGCCAATCGTCGTCAATTGTGCATTTGCGAGTTTTGCAATCGAGAAGTCGAGCAGCTTCACGAAGTCGGGTGCACCGGCAAGGTCGTGCACGAAGATGTTCTCGGGCTTGATGTCTCGGTGAATAATGCCGGCTGCGTGCGCCTCCGCGAGAGAAGCTGCACACTGCATGAGAATGCGCAACACGCGTGGGGCTTGGAGGGGGGCTTCATCGGTAATCACCTGACGCAGCGATTTACCCTCGAGTAGCTCCATCACCATGTAGAGATTGCCGAGCGTGGTTTGCCCGAAGTCGTAGAGGCGCACGGTGTTTGGGTGCACCAGGCGGGAGCATGCCTTGGCTTCGCTATGAAAGCGATCGATGCCCTCCTGGCTGTTGGAGACCCGCGCGAGCATCATTTTTACGGCGACGATGCGATCCACAGAGAGCTGCCGAGCCCGAAAAATGACGCCCATCCCACCTTCGCCGATGACATCGAGAATCTGATACCGGCCACTGATGGTGCGTCCGATCCAACTGTTGTGCTGCCCCTCCACCTTGGTAGTACAGACCATAGTCGCTCGGTGCCCATCCCGGCAAGCAATGCACGTCCTCCAAAGCGCGAGGGCCTGGGCATTGTGCTATTGAGGGAGCATGCTATTTCCACAGAGGCACCGCTCCTTGTTGTTGGGCGCCGCCTCTGTGGCCCTCATGGGCTGTACCGGAGACAAGGTCGCCGGTGGCAGCGCCGACGGCAAGGTGATTTACAAAGAGGCCTGCGCCCGATGCCACGGCACTGATGGGGTGCCGACCCAGGGGATGCGCACCCGTGCCGGTGTGAAGCCGCTTACCTCAGAGCGGGTCAAGAAGATGAGCGATGAGAAGCTAACCGAGCAGATTCGCAATGGTTCGGAGAACCGCACGATGCCGGCATTTCAGGGCTCGATCACCGAGGAGCAAATGGACGCCTTGCTTGGGCACATCCGAGTGCTTCAAGAGAAGCCTGCGGATGAATTAGCGGACCTCTAGCTTGCCCAGCTCGCGGGTGAAGTCTGCCGGGTATTCGCTCCGAAAGCTCAGCCTCTCGCCGGTTACTGGGTGCACAAACCCCAGGGTTTGCGCATGCAGCAAGAGGCGAGGCGAGGACAGCAAGGGGCGCCCGCAAAGTTCAGCATCACGGCTGTAGACTCGCTCGCCAACTAGCACGTGGCCGGCCTCGCTCAGGTGGATTCGGATTTGATGTGTGCGCCCTGTTTCCAAGCGCACTCGGCACAGCGTGGCATTGCGCAAGGAGCGCTCTACTTCAACATGGGTGACCGAACGCCTGCCTTTTTCATCGTGTCGATTCGTACCTCGGAGTCCGTCTCCCCGGTCGCGGATCAGGAACGACTCGATACGCCTTGGAGAGACTCGACCGTTGCACACGCAGGAGTACTGACGGTCCATGGTGTGGTCGCGAAGTTGGCGTGCGAGACCAAGCTCGCCTTTCTTGCTGCGGGCAAACATCAGGAGCCCGGAGGTGTCTTTGTCGATTCTGTGCACGACGATGAGTGGGCCGTTGGCTTCTTCCCTGCGTGTGCGCCAGGCGGCTCGCACTAGGTCCATTGCCGTGTCGCGCTCCTCTGGAGAGTATGGAACGCTCGAGACCCCGCTCGGTTTGTCGATGACAACCAGGTGCGCGTCCTGGTAGACGATTTGCACTTCAAATTTCCCCCTCTTGGGCTTCTTGGCGTTATTACGAATCTCAATACTGGCGCCCACAGGTGGCCGAACGCCTGCATCTAGCTCTGCTCTGCCGTCGACGAACACTTTGCCGGTGCTTACTAGCCGCTTGACGGTCTTCCAAGACTCGCCGGTCTGCTCCCGCACTAGCGCGCCCAGAGCTGGGGCTGTATTGCGATCACGTGGGGGAGGGCGTCTAGACATGGTGGCTCAGGAGGTTGGTGGCTTCTGGGCTATTGCCCATTTGGCGTGCTCTTGCACCAGGGGGCTACGGTCTGCGGCCAGCGTCTCGAGAACTGGATCTTCTGGCGCGATATTGCCCAGTACAACGGCGACATTTCGCAGAAGCTGTTCGCGGCGGTTGCGACGCAGTGCCGTGCCTCCTACATATCGCTTTCGTTGATTGGAGCCGAGCCCCGCCAACATCGTCAAAGGCGGGCGCGCTCGCTCTTCATCTCTGGGCCGCAGCTCTGGCACGGTTACGGCGCGATCGGGTGCAACAGCGTTGTAAGGGCAGACATCCTGACAGACGTCGCAGCCAAATATCCGATCGCCGACCAGCTGCCTCAACTCCTCTGGCATTGCACCCTGGCTTTCGATCGTGAGGTAGGAAATACAGCGCTTTGCGTCGAGAGAATAGGGAGCGCGGAATGCCTGAGTTGGGCATGCCTCCAAACAGGCGGTGCAACCGCCGCAGTCACGAGCGCTCGGCGCCTTTGTGGTCAACATCTCTGCGCTTGTAAGAAGAACACCGAGCAAGGTGTAGGAGCCAATTCCCGGGCTGATTAACATGGTGTTCTTGGCCACAAAGCCGAGCCCCGCACGCTCAGCGAGTTCGCGCTCGAGTAGTGGGGCGGAGTCGATGCAGATGCGCGAGGAGAATGTCGTGCCGGCTTTCGCCGACAATGCCTCCGCCAAGGTGCCGAGCATCCCGCGCATGACGTGGTGGTAGTCATCGCCCAGGGCGTATTGGGCGACGCGTCCAGTGGGTTGGCTAAGGCGCTCTTTTGAAGAAGCCTGCTTCTCGTAGCTCAGGGCAACGACGATTGCGTTCCTAGCGTCCGGCAGAAGTTCGCGCATATCTGCCCGCGCCCGTTTGTGGAAATCGTCGTCCATGTACCCCATGGATCCGTGGTCTCCCCGCTCTAGCCAATCGCGATACCTTGGGTAGCGCGCAGGCGTTTCTATGCCAGTGACGCCTGATCGAGCAAATCCGAGATCCTTTGCCGCAGCCGAAACGAACTCGGTAAGCTCTTCCGGAGACGGTTGCATACTACTCACCGCCTTCTCGATCGTCATCTGGAGCGATGCCACGGAAATACACCTCGTCGTAGCTCACGTGCGGGTCCTTTTCTCGAGGCTGGGGATAGGTGACTTCCAGGCCACGGTAGTTGCGAAGCCGCACTTCGGACTCCCCTATCTCGCGAAGGTAATCTGGCCCGATGGGGATCTTGCCACCACCGCCAGGGGCGTCAATGACGAGCTGAGGCACAGCCATGCCGCTCATCCAACCCCGCAAGCCGTCCATGAGGTCGATGGCAGATTCGACGGATGTGCGCAGATGGTCGGTGCCTAGGACAGTATCGCCCTGGAAGAGATAGTAGGGGCGAACGCGCATGCGAATGAGCGATCGCATCAGAGCCCGGAGCGTGGGTGCCGATGAGTTGATGCCCCGAAGCAGGACTGCCTGGTTGCCGACGGGAATGCCGTGGTTGACCAGTCGTTCGCAGGCCTGCCGGCTCAAATCTGTGATCTCAGCCGGATGGTTGAAATGGGTGTTTACGAAGACGGGGTGGTGCTCAGCCAAGGTCTGACATAGCGCGTCGTCGATGCGCATCGGTAGCACGACGGGCACCCGCGAGCCGATGCGGATGATTTCAACGTGTTTGATGCGCCGCAGTCGTCCGAGGATTTCACCAAGACGCTTGCTGCTGAGAAGAAGCGGGTCACCACCGCTTATCAGAACATCTCGGATGCGGGGTTGGCTTTCGATGTATTCGAGTGCTTCATCGATTTCGTTGCGCTTGGGTGGTTGCTCTCCTCCGACGATGCGGCGCCGATTGCAGTGGCGACAGTAGATGGCACAGCGGTCTACGACGTAGAGCAGACAGCGGTCTGGATATTTGTGGAAGATACTTGGGACAGGGGAGTGCGCATCCTCACCCAGCGGGTCTCTGTGCTCCTCATCGCGAAATGCAAGTTCGTCGAGGGCGGGGAGCGCCTGCCTTCGAATCGGGCAATCGCTGCGCTCTGCATCCATCAGCGAGGCGTAGTAGGGGGTGGCGCCGGTTCGGAAGAGCTCACGAGTGCGCGCGAGCCCTGCGACCTCCGCATCGGTTAGATTCGCAAATCGTGAGAAGTCGTCAGCGTTGCGAAGCATATTGCGCAACTGCCATCGCCAATCGTTCCACTGTTCTGGAACGACCTCATCGGGGTGGAGGGCGCCTCTCTGCAGGACTGGCAGCATTCTACTAGACGCCAGTGCTCGGACAGATCGGCGAGAGAGCACAGGTATCGCATGCGGGCTTCTTGGCGTCACATACTCTTCGGCCGTGCCAGATGAGTTGCTGTGAGAAGTCGATCCAGGACTCTTTGGGAATGAGCTCCATGAGGTCGCGCTCGATCTTGACGGGGTTCGTTTGCTCGGAGAGCCCAAGGCGAGAACTGAGCCGTTTCACATGGGTGTCCACCGCTATCCCTGCAGGGATGCCAAAAGAGGTTCCGAGTACGACATTCGCCGTCTTGCGGGCAACCCCCGCGAGGCTTGTCATCTCCTCCATGGTGCGGGGAATCTCGCCATCAAATTCAGCCACGACTTGTTGGGCCATCTTGACGATGTTCTTGGCCTTGTTGCGGAAGAAACCTGTCGAACGGACTAGGGTTTCAACCTCGCCCAGGTCTGCCCCGGCAAGGGCCGCAGCCGTGGGAAAACGCTCGAAGAGCGCAGGGGTGACTTTATTCACTAGTTTGTCAGTGCTCTGCGCACTCAAGATCGTTGCCACTGTCAATTGATAGGCACTGTCATGGTCCAACTCGCAAACTGCATGGCCCCATTGCTCTTGCAGTGTTTCTAGGATTGCTGGAACCCGCCGTGCTGGGTACTGTTTCTTTGCTGATTTGGTGGCTCGTTTGCCGACAACTTTTGCGCCCATGATTGTGTAACTCCTATGCCGCTTTATTCGATACCATCATCTCCGCTACCAGTCTCTCGTCCGCAGCGGATGACAGACCGGCTACGTACCACGACGCGTCTCGGTACACTGCTATTTTCCCCAGGGCACCCCTTTTGTGCGCTTGGGCTACTCGTACTGCTCTTGGCCGTTGGGGGCTGTGCTGCCTCGAAAGAGGAGATAGAGCGCGCCACGAACTCTGGCTATAATGCCGATTTTTCGACGGTCTATGGAGAGTGTCTGATTGCCGTAACTGAGCTCTACCCGCGGACTGCGGAAAATGCGGTAGACGGCGTTATTCGGACGGCGTGGCATCGCGTCGCGGTTGAGCATGGTGGCAGTCGCCGGGGAGTTCAACAGGGGAACCAGGTCGATGGTACCCACGCCAATGGGGGCCTCACGGGGACCGCGTCCGCGGACATGAAGGAGTTCTTCATTCGTTTCCGAGTACACGTTGTGGGTGGCAAGCCCTGGAGGGTACGTGTTGTCGGCGAGGCTTCGGAGCGGGACGCTGGCGATACGCCCATGCCACTCAAAGGGGCCGAAGTGCCACCCTGGCTCAAAGGTCGCAGCGATGCCTTGCGGCTGGATATTCACAAACGCCTCAAGCGTTTCGCTATTAAGGTGGCCGAAGAGATTCCCCAAGCCGAGGGCACCATCATCACCATCGATGAGCCATCGAGCTTTGGCGATATTCCCGATGGTGCCCAAGAGCTCTTGACGGGAATTCATCGCGCACTTAGCCTGCGCTCCTTCGGCGACTTGCGCGCTCAGCTAGCCGACGACGTGCAATGGTCTTCGGGGGAAGTTGGAAACGTGGACACTGCCATGGTGATGTGGCAGGCCGATTCCAGCCTGCTTGAAGCGATGCGCATCGTCATTGCAAAGGGGTGCGTGACAGGGGATGGTGCAGTCACAGTGAGTTGCCCAAGGGCCTACAGCCAGGAGCCCAGCTATCGTGGCCATCGGCTCATCGCAGAGAAGCGCGGTAGTGCGTGGCTTGTGACGGCATTCGTCAAGGGCGAGTAGCTACTCGTGACAGGCCCTGGAGGCGATGGGCAGCACCTTGCCCGGGTTCAATAGGTCTTTGGGATCCCACATCGCCTTCCACTTGCGTTGCCAAGCCAAGAGGGCGGGGCCTTGCTCCATGGGCATGTAGTCGCGCTTGGCGAGACCTATGCCGTGCTCACCGCTCAGGGTGCCCCGAAGCTCGATGGTGTGCTCGAAAAGTCGCCGGGTGATGGCCTCGAGTTGCGCGGCTACCACCGGGTGCTCGGGATCCTCGTCGCAGAGAATGTTGACGTGCAGGTTGCCGTCACCAGCGTGGCCGTAGCAGGCCACGGTGAAGGGGAACTCGCGCTTGAGGATTTCGATGCGCCGAATCATCTCGATCATCTTGCCCCTGGGAACACAGATGTCTTCGCTCACCTTGTGGCGGCACGCGGCAGTTAGGCTTGGGGAAACGAGTCTCCTTGCCTGCCAGAGCCGTCTGCGCTCTTGCTCATTCTGTGCGACGAGCACGTCGGTGGCGCCGGCCTCATCGATGCTCATACCCATCTGCATAAGGGCGTCATCCAACCCCTCTTCGAGGCCGTCGATTTCGACTAGAGCAGCGGCGTAACTGCCTGACGGGATGGGGCTGCCGTTTTGCTCCCGCACTGTGTCGATCGCCGTCTTGTCCATGAGTTCCATGGTGCGCGGCCGGAACCCATTTCGTAGCAGGAGGCCAATGGCGTTGCCGGCCTCGGCTAGGGTTGGGAAGATGGCGAGTAGTGTTTGTACCGCCGGAGGCTGGGGGAGAAGTCGTAGGGTAAGTTCTGTTGTGACACCGAAGGTCCCTTCGGAGCCAACAAAGCCCGCAACCAGATCGTAACCCGTGACCCCCTTGCTGGTCCGCCTGCCAAAGTGCAGCCGCTCTTGGCTCATCAGGGAAACCTCCATGCCAAGGATATACTCTCGAGTAACGCCATATTTGAACGCTCTGGGGCCACCCGCATTGGCAGCCGCATTGCCACCTATCGAGCAGTACTCAAGTGATGCTGGGTCCGGCGGGTAGAAGAGTCCCTGGGCCTCGACCACGCTCTGCAGATCGCCCGTGATGACGCCGGGCTGCACCACAGCGATGAGATCGTCGCTATCGACTTCGAGAATGCTCTGCATTTTCTCGGTGGAGAGAACAATTCCCCCGTGAATTGGGAGCGCACCACCAACTTTGCCCGAACCTGCACCCCGTGGTGTGACTGGCGTGCCTGTCTCATTCGCCAGCGCTAGGACGATGTCGACCGCTTCGGCGTTTTCGCAAAGCACTGCACAGTCCGCCGGGTAGGGGCCTAAGCCAGACTCGTCCACGCCGTAATCTTCGAGCGCTTCATCGTCGCGGGTGAGAACAGCCTTTGAACCAACTTCTTGTCGCAGACGCTCAATGATATCAGGCACGGGTATTTTCTTACGAAAACGACGAGCCGCAACCGCAGGTTGACTTGACGCCCGGGTTGTCGAACTTGAATCCGGCGCCTGCGAGGCTCTCGACGTAGTCGATGGTTGTTCCGACGAGGTACATCAGGCTCATCTCATCTACGATGAGGTCGCAGGAGTTGACTTTGTAGGACCTGTCGAGGTCGGTCTTGTTGTCGAAATACAGGTCGTAGGAGAAACCGGAACATCCACCGCCAACGACTTTCAGTCGCAGCGCCATCTCATCCTCGATCTCTTCGGCTTCGCGAATCTCGGCAACTTTGAGTGCAGCCTCATCCGTCAGGTCCACGAGGTGGTCCGAAGTGAGGGCAAATCGGGGTTCGGTCGAGGTTGGGACAGCTTCGCTCATTGCACGTTGATAGTGGCACAAAACCGTGGAGCCAGGTAGCTCGCAGTTGAAGTTGGGAATTGACCCGATAGTGCGAAAGCGCGCAGACTTCGTTCGCGCCAGCTGAGCCTGGAGTGGAAGGAAGCAACTATGCCAACGTTTCAAGAATACCTGAAAGGTATTAAAGGTGAGATTAGAGAACTCGACACGATCGACCTCAAAAAGCAGCTTGATGAAGGCACCGGGCTCGCTCTCATCGATGTTCGAGAGCAGGACGAATTCGCTCAGGGGTTCATTCCTGGTGCCCAGTGGATTTCTCGAGGCTTTCTAGAGCTGCGGATCGAAGAGGCGGTGCCAGACAAAGGCACCCAACTCGTCATCTACTGCGCAGGAGGCACCCGTTCTGCGCTGGCAGCGAAGAGCTTGGCGGCCATGGGCTACACCAATCAAGTCTCACTCAAAGGCGGCTTTGGCGCCTGGAAGCGCAATGGCTACGCCTTCGACGTTCCCGATCTTCTCACGCCAGAGCAGGCCATCCGCTACTCGCGCCATACGATGCTTCCGGAAGTGGGCATCGAGGGGCAAATCAAATTGCTCAAGTCTAAGGTGCTCTGCATCGGCGCAGGTGGCTTGGGCTCTCCATCCGCACTCTACTTGGCCGCTGCTGGTGTTGGCACCATCGGCATTATCGACGACGACGTCGTGGATAGTTCGAACTTGCAACGTCAAGTCTTGCACTGCACTGAGCGTGTCGGCATGCCCAAGGTTGCGAGCGCTGCGCTCACTCTCACCGGCCTAAATCCAGACGTTAAGGTCGTGCAGCATCAGCTGCGTCTCAATTCTGACAATGCCGAAGAGATTATTTGCCAATACGACTTGGTCGTCGATGGTGCCGACAATTTTCAAACTCGCTACTTGCTCAACGATGTAGCGATCAAACTCGGAAAACCGGTAATTCACGCCTCGATTTATCGCTTCGAAGGGCAGCTCACGGTCTTTGGTGCGGACGGGCTACCTTGCTACCGCTGCCTCTACCCCGAGCCCCCGCCACCTGACCAAGCACCGTCGTGCGCCGAGACCGGTGTGCTCGGAGTGCTGCCTGGGGTCATGGGGGTCTTGCAAGCAACGGAGGCCGTCAAACTCCTGCTTGGCCTTGGAACATCTCTGGCTGGTCGACTGATGACCTACGATGCGGTCCGCTGTAAGTTTCGCGAACTCAAACTCCGACCGGCCCCGGAGTGTAAGTACTGCGGAGAGGGTGTCGATAGGAGCCAGATTGAGCTCATCGACTACACCCAATTCTGCATGCTTGGTGGCTAGTAGTGGCGGTTTCTCCCCCCACTTGCATGGCCTTGGCGGCTTTCGGGCCTCTCAAAGGTCCCTTGACCAAGCCTGCGGGGCACGCAACAATCAGATTGCGTGGTATTTCAGATTGGCCAAGAGGTAGGCAACTATCGGATCTTGAAACGGCTTGGGGCCGGCGGCATGGGCGAGGTCTTTCTCGCAGAGCATCCCCTGATCGGCAAGACGGTGGCGCTCAAGGTCATTCACCAGGACATGAACGTCAACAAGGATTTGGTGGCTCGGTTCATCAACGAGGCCAAGGCCGTCTCTACCATTGGCAACGAGCACATCGTCGAGGTGCACGACTTTGGCACCACGCCACAGGGCGCCCACTTCTTCGTTATGGAGTATCTCGAGGGGCAGACTCTCGCGAAGGCCAAGAGCGAGGGGCAGCTCTCACTATCGGATCCTGAGTACGTCGCAAAGTGTCTTCATATCGGCGCCCAGGTCGCCGCAGGGCTCGCCGCAGCTCACGAGCACAACATCATTCATCGCGATCTCAAGCCCGACAACGTCATGCTGATCCACAAGCTTGGCGATCCGCTCTTCGTGAAAATCCTCGACTTTGGTCTCGCCAAGATGCTCGAGTCGGAAACACAGCTCACTGGCATGGGCGTGGTCCTGGGTACCCCGCAGTTTATGTCGCCGGAGGCCGCGAAGAGCCAAGGCATCGACGGTCGCTCCGATATCTACTCCTGCGGTGTGTTGCTCTTCTACATGCTCACGGGGCGGCTCCCGTTTACCGCCAACAGCATAAGGGAGATGACGAACCAGCATATCTGCAAAGCTCCGCCGGTACCACGCTCCATCAATCCTCAGATTCCACCGGCAGTCGAGCAAGTTGTCTTGCGATGCCTCGCGAAGGCTCGCGAAGACCGATTTCAGAGCATGAACGAGTTGCGTGCCGCCCTCATGGCACCAGAGGCCTATCTAAGCGGCAGTCCCAAGGTGGTTGCGAGCGATGGTGCCCCCTGCTCTGCATCTGCCCCTCATCCGGCCATGGAACGCCCTGCGCCGACTACCCTCAATACCAGGAGCATCGGAACGCCCCCTGGGTATGCGCAAGCAGGGCGCAGGCGCATGGGGACCGTGATCGCGGTGGCGCTCTTGTCTGGCGGCGGCGGCGTAGCGGCGGCTCTCGCGCAGGGAGGGGCTGGGCAGGATACGGAGGCCGAGGTTGTCTCTGCTGCCCCTGTACAAACAGCCTCAGCCCCCCGGCCAAGAGACGCAGAAAAGGATGCTGCGAAGGCCGTAGCGGCTTCGCCTGATCCGGAGACTCCGAAGCCGCGGGATCCCGAGTTGGTAGTCATTCGCATTGCAAGCGAGCCCGAAGGCGCTCTGGTGAGTGACTCCGCTGGTGAGCCCATCGGCACTACACCTTTCGATTGGACCGGGCCTATCGATGGAGTCGACGTCTCATGGCGGTTCACGTTGTCTGGGCATAGCCCCATGACCTATCGCTTTGCTCCAACTGGGGGGGATCCCATCTCGGTTGCGCTCGAGGCGAAGAGACCTACGAAGCAACGAAAGCGAGTACGGGACGGAAAGCGGCGGCGCCCGAACAGGAAGCGACCGTCCCAGGTGGAGAACAGCCTCCTAACACCCGATTTATAGTGCGACTTTGCTATGCTGCTCCTATGTCCGCCACCTTGCTAATCGCCTCGGGGCTCGTGGGCCTAGGCTGTGGTGCTGGGTTGGCTATTTCCGTGGGCAAGCAGTCGCTTCGGGAAGCACGCGATGCGGCCAAGCTCGAGGCACAGGGGCTTCGAAAGAGTGCTGCCATGGAGGCAGGAGCGATTCGGCGCAAGGCGGAGACCCAGGCACGCGAATCTGCTTTGGCATTGCAAGAGGCTGCGGACGCAGAACTCGAATCGGCTCAGGCTTCCCTGGATAAGGTGCAAGAGCGGGTGAGCTCCCGGGGGGAGGCCTTGGCCGATAGGCGAGAGAGTCTCGACGAGCGAAAAGAGGAGTTGCGAGAGCGAGAATCGGCAGTGCGCAGCCTTCGTGATCGAGCCAAGGGCTTGCGCTTGAGTACAGAGGAGGCAAAGGTCGAGCTTCTCAAGCAGGTCGAGGTACTGTCCCAAACCTCAGGGGCAGACGTTATCGAGATTCTCCGTTCCCGGTGGCTGGAAGAGGCTCACGCGGATGGCGCCCAGCTCCTTCGTACGGTTGAGCAGAGTGCCGCGGATGCTGAGACGTCGCGGACTGCCAACAGGCTAATCACCGTCGCGGTTTCGCGCTATCAAAACCACTTTCTCATCGATCAGAGTCTGAGTAACATTCCGGTTCCGGCGCCGGTGCTCAAGGTTCTGATGGCCGACGACGAGCGCATCTTGAGCGCGCTGGCCAAAGGGGCGAATACTAAACTTAACGTGCAAGAGGGCGGGGAGAGCATTCGCCTCGAGGGGCTCGACGGTGTGGGCCGAGAGGTCGCGAGACGCGGGCTAAAGGGCCTTGCGCGCAAGGCAAAGGCTTTGGCTACTGCTCAGGAAGATCCTGAGGCATGGGTGCAGATGATTCGCGAGCGTCTCGACGGTGAAGTTGTGCGCCTCGGCAAGAAAGCCTTCAAGGTGCTCAAGGTCAAACCCGCCCACAGCGAAATCGTGAGCCTCGTTGGTGCGCTCAACTATCGAACGAGCTATACGCAAAATCAGTGGCTTCATGCCGTTGAAGCCTCATTTCTCGCCGGCATGATGGCCCAAGAACTCGGTCTCGACGTGCGCCTTGCTCGTCGTGCAACGCTCTTGCACGACATCGGCAAAGCTCTAACTCACAAAATTGAGGGCTCTCATGCTGTCATTGGGGCCGACATTGCACGACGCCTTGGCGAAGATGAAATCGTTGCGAACGCGATAGGCTCCCACCACGCGGACGAGCCTGCAAACTCCGCTTACGCGTATCTGGTGGCCGCAGCCGACGCTATGTCGGGAGGTCGCCCTGGCGCACGTCGAGAGCAGAGCGAAGGCTTCTCAACTCGTCTCGAGGATCTTGAGCGCCTAGGTTCTGGCTACAAGGGCGTCGACCATTGTGCTGCGGTTCACGGCGGGCGAGAGTTGCGGGTCTACGTACGAAACAACGAGGTGAGCGACCTGCAGGCGGTCGAAATGTCGACCGACATCGCCGAGCGTATCTCCGAAGAGCTGGTCTTCCCCGGGCAGGTCAAGGTCACCGTGATTCGGGCCACCGAGTCAGTTGCGGTGGCGCTGTAGGTGGCGCAGGTGTCGTCTCTTATCTACCTGGACAACCAAGCGACGACCCGGTGTGACCCGCGTGTGCTCGAACGCATGCTTCCGTACTTCTCTGAGCACTACGGAAATGCTGCCAGCACCACGCATAGCGCAGGGTGGATGGCCCAAGCCGCTGTGAATCTGGCGCGTGAGCAAGTCGCTGCCTCTATCGGTGGCCTCGCTGGCGAGGTCTTCTTTTGCTCCGGCGCTACCGAGGCCAACAATCTAGCTCTGCGAGGAGCGGCTTCAGCCTACAGCCAGCGGGGCAAGCACCTGGTGGTTGCTGCGACAGAGCACGCATCGGTACTCGATTGTGCTCGTGACCTACAGCGAGTTGGCTGGGAACTCTCAATCGTACCTGTAAGCGAAGAGGGGCTCATCACCCGAGAGGATTTGCGGGCCGCGCTGCGCGATACCACGACGGTAGTGAGCATCATGCTCGCCAACAACGAGACCGGCGTTATCGCCGACATTGTCTCGCTCGCCGCGTCGGTGAGAGAACGATGCTCGGCCGCGGTCTTCCACTGCGATGCTGTGGCAGGGCTAGGGAAAATACCGATCGACGTGGGGGCGCTTGGCGTCGATGTTCTTACTATTTCCGCACACAAAATACATGGCCCAAAAGGCGTGGGTGCCCTGTGGCGACGAAGTCGGCCTAGGTTGGTGCTGGAGCCTCAGATCGTTGGGGGAGGGCACGAACGCGGTTTGCGCTCCGGGACTCTACCGGTGCCACTTCTCGTGGGCTTCGGAAGAGCGTGCGAGATTGCATCAAGCGAACGTCTCGAGGAATCTGCGCGGCTCGGAGCCCTGCGAGACCGGCTGCTCGCTGGGCTGCAAACGGCGGTTGGTGGTATCGAAGTCAACGGCAGCACCGAGTCTCGAATCAGTTCGAATCTCAATATTGCTATCGAAGGCGTGAGTGCGGACTCCCTTGTGAGTTCGGTGCGAGATATTGCAATGTCCACGGGATCCGCGTGCAGCTCCGCTGTGGCAAAACCGTCCCACGTCCTGGCTGCCATGATGTCGGCCGAGCGGGCGCACACATCGATTCGCCTTGGATTGGGCCGTTTTACGACCGAAGAGGACGTAGAGACCACAATAACCCGGATTGGCGCGGCAGCTAGCGCCGAGCGTGGCACTTGAGCTGTAGCTACTTGACACGGGCCCACTGTGCCCAAAGACTGAGGCCGTGGCAGTTTTTAGGCATCACTTCACAGTCCGATTTGCCGACGTAGATCATGCTGGCATCGTGTACTACCCCGTCTTCTATCATTATTTTCACGTGGCCTTCGAAGAGCTCTTCCGCGAGCGCATGGGCGCCGCCGCCTACGTGAAGCTTTTGGACGAGGAGCGAGTTGGGTTCCCAGCCGTGCATTCCGAATGCGACTACAGGGCTCCTCTCCGCTTTGCCGATGAAGCCGAAACCGAAATCGCCTTGGACCGAATGGGGACAAGGAGCGTGACCTTGCGCTATCGGGTGAGCCGGATCTCAGATGAAGGGCGGGATCTGGCTGCAGAAGGGCGAGTGACATGCGCTGTCACGGATTTGGAATCATTCCGGGCAATTGAGCCGAGCTGTGGGCTTCGGGAGTTGTTCCTTGAACTCCGAGAATCGGTTAGTTAAAACGGTTTCGTGTCAGACGAGGGACAGATTGCCATCGAGCGGCTACAGGAGATCATGACTGCGCTCATGGAGCAACTTCTGTTCGAATCGCTGCAGAGTGTAGATGGTGCGCTCACCGACTGGAAGGCCGGGGACGCGGGAGTCTTTGAGACCCATGCGGAGCTGCTTCGCCATGCTGCCAAGGCCGAACGACTGGCCGAGCGCATGGCGCGAATCGGCTTGGACAACGCCGGAGCCCTCTTGCGAGACGCCTACGACGCAGGTCTTGTGGAGCACGACGAGTTCATTGGCTTTGTAGGCAAAGAACCCTCCGATGTCCCCCCATCACCGCCGCTTGCGGAGGAACAGGTCGTCGGGGGGCTGCCTGACAAAAAAGGGCTCATAGAAGAACTCTTAGGGCAGGGGGCGGTGCTTCTGCACATTGATGCGCGTCATACGCTGGCTCAGGTGCCTGACCAGTTCCGTCAAGACCCTAAACTGGTCCTGCGTTTCGGCTACGATCTCACCCCGGCCATAATCGATCTCGCCATCGACATGGATGGCATGTACGGCACGCTCACGTTTGGTGGCATTCCCACTCGCTGCGTCCTGCCGTGGGGATGCATCTATTCCGTCGTTCGCGAGGCCGATCAGAGGGGCATGGTTTGGCCTGAAGATGTTCCCGAGTGTGTCGTCGATGCGCTGCAGGAGCAGAGCACGAGTGAGCCGATGCCGAAGCCTGGCCCAGAGGTCGGCACCGTTCGCACGCCAGCGCCCCAGACTTCTGCATCCCAAGGCGAGGGGCGTCGACCGCCGACATCTCCCCCACCTGGGGCTCCATCCCCGTCATCGCCGCCACCAGAGTCACCCGCACCTGGTGGGCGCGGCGGGCACCTAAAGCTCGTCAAATAGCTCTTGCGGGCCTGTGAATCCGCACTCCGCAGCACTGAGGAACCCCGGGACATGGCGGTCCGAGCTTCTCGATTTCGACGGTCACCGAGCTGGCTGGAGACTCATCCTGAATGGTGTCAGCGATGCACCCAGCGAGCCTCTCTAGGAGCTTGAACGTTTGGCCGGTGCCGATTTTTACCACCACTTGGCAAATCTGAAAGTAGTCGACTGTGTCACCAAGCGCATCGCTTAGGCTCGCCTCCCTGAGATTTGCGCTGAGCTCGATATTGGCTCGAAAGCGCCTCGGCGCCTTGCGCTCTTCCTCGTAGTAGCCATGATTGCCCTCGAATTCGAGGCCGCGCACGAAGACCGCGTCGGTTGGCGAGTGAGGCACCGGGCTAGCCCTCGGCCTCAGCTCCTTCGTAGTCGGATTCGCGAGCGAGCTTGCGCTTGATCATTCGCTTCTTGAGGGGACCTACGAAATCCACCATGAGCTTGCCAGTGAGATGATCGTTCTCGTGCTGGATAGCTCTTGCGAGGAGCTCTGTGCCGGCAATCTCGAACATCTCACAGTCTAGCCCCATTGCGCGGATTGTCGCCTCTGCCGGGCGCTCAATAGGCACGTAGATACCGGGGAACGAGAGGCAACCCTCGTCGCTCTTGTCGGTCTCGGTTCCCGTCGCAATGACCTCGGGATTGATGAAGGCTACCGGAGGGGCTCCATCTTCGCCTGTTGCCACCATGGCATCAATTAGGAACATCTTCACTGCCACGCCGATTTGCGGGCTGGCGATGCCAATCCCCTGATAGGCAACCATGGTATCCCACAGGTCTTTGTAGAGGGAGCGCACCTCATCGGTGATGGTCTCAACGGTCTTGGCTTCTTCTCGAAGCCTGGAATCGGGCCAGACGACTATGGGGCGGACTGCCATGGAGTCACCATAATGAGACCGGGGCCGCTCTGTCAATTCCCCAATTGAGACCCAGCCATCACTTCGGATTGAAGGAATGGACAGAACTTGCGGCGGCGACTCTCATTGGTTTGATGATTGCCCTAGCCAAAGCCATAGGGTATCCACCTCCTCGCTGACATGAAGGATTTCTCGCGCACTGCCAGCTCAGAGCTGCCAACCCACTTTGGGCCATTTCGCCTGGTGCACTACCACAGTGCCGAGCTTGAAGGTCTGGCGCTGGTTCGGGGCAACCCCACCGGAGACGGCGTCTTGTGTCGCATTCACTCTGAGTGCATGACCGGCGAGGTCTTCGGATCGCTGCGCTGCGATTGCCGCGCCCAGCTCGAACTCGCCCAGGAAAGGCTGTCGCGGGCAAGCGAGGGCGTCATCGTCTATCTTCGCCAAGAAGGTCGAGGCATTGGTCTTGGAAACAAGATCCGCGCCTACGCTCTCCAAGACCAAGGCCGAGACACGGTGCAGGCCAATATCGAATTGGGCTTCGAAGTGGACGAGCGCAACTACGAGTTGGCTGCCGCTATTCTCCTGGATCTTGGAATTACCGGCGTTCGACTGATGACCAACAATCCAGAGAAGCTCAAGGGCTTATCGGACGCAGGTATCAAGCTCGACGAGCACGTGCCGCATTGGGCTGGTGCATCGACCCACAGCGAGGCGTATCTCGAAACCAAGCGTCACCGCATGGGGCACATCACCCAGTCGCCTGTGCCGGGTGCCACGACTACCGAGGCTACCGTGGCGAGCCCCGTGGGCGAGGCGCCTCAGAGCGACTCGTCTCAAACTGACAATTCCCAGGCCGATAGCGCCTAAACCGATACTTCCGAAGAAGACAAAGCACCATGAGCCTCAGTGTTGAAGACGTAAATCAAGTACTCGCCGGCATCGAAGATCCGGGCATCGCCCGCACAGACCTTCTCAAGCACCGCATCGTTACGGACGTTGAGGTGAAGGGGGAGACGGTTCGCCTCGGGATTGAATATCCATCGCACGCCTATACGGAGGCTCTCCGCAAAGAACTCAAGGATCGCATTTGCAGCGCTTTGACCGCTAAGGGCGGAAGTGGTGTCGACTTCGACGAGAAGGTCGTTACGGCTTCTCAGCCTCCCCCTGGGGACAAACCGCTACTGCCTGGCGTCAAGAGTATTATCGCCGTTGCGGCAGGCAAGGGCGGCGTGGGCAAGTCCACGGTTGCGACCAATCTCGCGCTGGCTCTCAAGGACTTTGGCGCCAAGGTCGGCATACTCGACGCAGATGTATTCGGCCCGTCGCTGCCGACGATGCTCGGTGAGCCTGAGCAACCCCCTGGGGCGGAGGAGGGTGACAGAATTCGCCCGGCTGTACACCACGGCATCAAGGTTATCTCCGTCGGGTTCTTCACCGATGCCAAGGAGGCGGTCGTCTGGCGTGGACCCATGGTTCACAAGCTGCTCCAGCAATTTCTGGGCGATGTCATGTGGGGCGACTTGGACTACCTCATTTGCGACCTCCCGCCCGGGACAGGAGACGTCCAGCTCTCGCTCTCTCAGCTGATTCCTATCACCGGCGCCGTCATGGTTACGACGCCGCAAGAGGTATCCTTGGTTGATGTTGTCAAAGGCATCTCCATGTTCAATAAAGTTGAGATTCCGCTCTTGGGCGTGGTAGAGAACATGTCTTACTACCAGTGTTCCAAGTGCGGGAACCGCGACGAAATCTTCTCGCATGGTGGCGGGAAGCGTCTCGCTGATGAAATTGAAGTTCCCTTCCTCGGGGAGCTGCCTCTAGACGCCCGTATCCGGTTTGGCGGCGATACTGGTGTACCGATCGTCGCCTCGGCGCCAGATTCCGACTACGCTCAGCGCTTCCGTGACATCGCAAGTCGAGCGGCTCTCGTGACAGCAGGACGGATTCTGGCGGAGCCAAAACGCGCCAAGCGGCTGGCCGTCATAAGCTGATCTTGCTAGCGAGCAGCGCCGTCTTTATCGCCAAAACCGGCTGCTCGCAGATTCAGCTCGTTGACGATGCGATCGTATGGGAAGGGCAGCGTCTTGCCCTGGCAGTTTACCGAATTACTCAGCGAGTGGTCGGCGACGTCGATTACATAGACCGGCTCGTCACTATCCGCCGCTGTGTTGTTGCAGTCCTCGTCTAGACCGTCGAGCGAAAAGAACGACCGAGGATGGTGAGTTCTGATTTTTCGAGTGCAAGGCGCGAATGAGGATTTTGCCGGGGCAAATGACGAAATGAGCAACGCTGCAATCGGGAAAGCAGGACCATTAGACCGATCATTGTTTACGCTCGGCGGTCTAGGTGTCGCCAGCCTGTGGAATCGACCTCTTCCCAGAGCTCGTCGAACTGGCGGGCAGTGAGGGTGGGTGCTTTCGGTGCGCTCGTCTCCTTCCAGCCACCATTTGAGCATGCGTGGATCTTCACCATCGCATTGCACAATGATGCCGGCTTCTTCCGCACCAAATACTCCGGCGACCATGTACTCGACCTGGCGCTCGCCACACTCGAAGTCCGCAAGGCCTCGAGATGCGGCCGTCTTGCCCCCTTGCTTGGAACAGGAGAGCACGAGCAGAGCAGTGCAGACTACCGATGCCGATGTACCGATCCGGCGCATGAGGCATCATCCGAATCGGGTTGCCTCATGCGCTTGAGTTCTGCCATTCTTCGAAACTATCACGCCGCGCAAAGGCGGAACAAGACTGGCGGCGCATCACACCGGACACCGAAAGGCCGGCTCACCTGGCTTTGAGAGCGTGTATGAGATCTTGAGCGATCTCGTCCTGCAGCGCTTGTGCGATCCCGATGGACGTCTCAGGGAAACCGTTGATGAGGATGGAGAAGATGAGAGGGCGTCTGCTATCGATGGCGGCAAGCCCGGATAGAGCCGAGGCGTGATCTAGGGTGCCGGTCTTGCCTCGCACTAGGCCGGCCGCCGCGGTGTTCTCCAAGCGTCCACGCAGGGTACCGTCCACAGCCGCGATAGAGAGCGATGAAAAGAATTCGGCCCCCCAGGTGGGCGTGCGAAGAGCCAATCCCAATACTTGCGTGAGTTGTCGTGGGCTGAAGCGATTCGAGTCGAATAGGCCCGAGCCGTTTTCGTAACGATAGCTATCTGGCGCCATGCCCGCGGTGACTAGAAACTCCTGTACAGAGGTGACGCTGTGTTGCCAGGTTGCGGGATTGCCCGCGGCTTTCACCTCTGCACCTATTACTTTGAGCAAGAGTTCGGCGACGAAGTTGTTCGAGTACTTACCCATGCCGCGAACCGCGGTTGCGAGGGGGGGGCTCTCGTGTACCGCCAAGACGATCGAAGATTCTGGCGCTTTACCCGCCTGGACTTGCTTCTTGCGAACGGCGATGCCCGCATCGGCCAACGTGCGGAGCAGGCCCGTCCCCACGAAGAGAACGGGATTCGGAATGCGCTTTCGAAAGCGTCTCCGAACCACCTCGCTGCGCAATTGCCCCGATAGGGCGATGTGAAGTCGGTTGGCCACTTCCTTTGTTTCCATCTTGAGGTGCGATCGGCCGGTGCTCACCGTCGTCGAAGTATTGGTGACCCTCACGTAGCTATTGGGCGGCCTAACCTCGACACGTGTTGGCCCTTGGCCCGAGAGAGCCGGTCTCACATAGAGGGCCGTTGAATTAAAATTGTAAGAAGTCGCAGCGATCGGCGCGCGAAAGGCCGCTTGCTCTGTGGGTTGCTCGTCAAAGTGGGGAGGGAGGTTCTCGGTGTCGAAGTAGCTATTGTCGACGATGATTTGCCCATCGATACGGGTGACTCCGAGAGACTTGAGCCTCCGCACGAGTCGAGTCATATCGGCGTCATCGAAGAGGGCGTTGCCGCGGCCGCGGATATAGAGGTTTCCCGGCACGTTGCCCCCAGGTGCCGGGCGCGCACCGACTAGCTCCGTGCGGAATTGAAAGTTGGGACCGAGAAGCGCCAGGGCGGCGGCCGTAGTGATGAGCTTTGCATTGGAGGCGGCGACGAAGGCCTCGTCGGCGCTCTTCTCGTAGAGCACTTCGCCTGTCTCACCGTCCACAACTGCGATGCCAATGCGAACTTCATCTCCCAGGGCGCGCT